>NZ_CP106735.1:1596250-1959375 GCF_025639805.1 Reichenbachiella carrageenanivorans
TTCGATCTCATGATCCATCTCATACGCTTTTTGACTTTAATGTTGTGCCGCGAAATTAAACATTTCAACAGCCAATAGAATCTAACTCCACAAAATTAGGGGTTTTTACCTAAACATGAATAACCTGAAAAAGGTTTGGCTTCTATTCTCCTTATGGAGGATAGTCAAGCATTGCATGTGGCTTCATAAATGCCCCATTCTCGTGGAGTGATGGATGAGGGATTTTCTGTATCTTGGTTTTTCAAATCAACAGTACTGATTATGAAAAAACTAGCTGCATTTTCCTTTCTGGTCTTAATTGTTCATTTAGGCTATAGCCAAACACCAAGAGAATTTCCTTATCAAGATGGCGACACGACTTATATCATGAAGCAATATTTTATGGGTTTTTTGAAAAGAGTGGAGAACAAGCCTGATTTGGATTCTGTCAAAGCTGCTGAAATTCAGCAAGCTCATCTTGATTACATGAGCGCCAATGGCAAATCGGGTGCATTGCTTATCGCTGGGCCTTTTGGCGACGATGGTGACATGAGAGGTGTTGTGATTTACGATGTAGCCACCAAGGCCGAAGCCGATAGCATCATTAGCAACGACCCCGCAGTAAAAGCTGGCCGACTCGCTATAGAAGTTCACCCTTGGTGGGCAGCTAAAGGGAGCCGACTAAAGTGATTAAGGAAAGGGTGAGCTAATTTTCTTATCTTCGGCGGATGAATTGGTCAATTATACTCGTCGGGTTTGTTTTTTTAATGAGTTGTCAATCTCAAAAAAAGGAAACGAATACACCCATTGCATCTTCCGAAACAGCTGAACAGGTCGTTCAGCCTTCTTCTAAAAAAACTATTCTCTTCTTTGGTAATAGTATTACGGCAGGTTATAAACTCGACTTGTCCGAAGCTTTTCCTGCGCTTATTCAAGAGCGATTGGATTCGTTAGGGTTGGGTTATCGGACGGTAAATGCCGGCCTCAGTGGAGAGACTACAGCAAGTGGCAACTCACGTGTGGAGTGGGTAATGAAAAACCCAATGGACATCTTTGTATTGGAACTAGGAGCCAATGATGGGCTCAGAGGGATTAGTACTGCCGAAACAGAAAAGAACTTATCGTCTATCATAGAAAAAGTAAAACAGAAATATCCCACTTGTAAAATCATATTGGCAGGCATGATGATACCTCCCAATATGGGACAGGAATATGCAGATAGCTTTCAGCAGATTTACCCTGCATTGGCCGAAAAATATCAGATCCCATTAATTCCGTTTTTACTCGAAGGTGTGGCGGGAGATCCAGCCCTCAATCTCGAAGACGGCATCCACCCCACACCAGAAGGTCATCAGATACTGGCCGAAAATGTGTGGCAAGTACTGGTCACTATATTATAACTTTTATTCCCAATGATGTTAGACCTTTTACAGTCTTTAGAGAATTTTTTCACTGTCGCAGTTGGTTATGTCTGGGGTATGCCTCTGTTGATATTGCTTTTAGGAGGAGGCGTGTATTTTACTATTTATGCCCGTTTTCTTCCTTTTAGATATTTCAAACATGGCATTGATGTACTGAGAGGCAAATATGACAATGCTGAGGAAAAAGGAGAAATCAGTCATTTTCAAGCCCTGTCGGGGCACTTGGCTGCCACGGTAGGTATGGGCAACATCAGTGGAGTGGCATTGGCCATAGTAGCTGGAGGCCCAGGAGCTATTTTTTGGATGTGGATCAGCGCTTTGCTTGGCATTACCACCAAGTTTTTCACTTGCTCATTGGCGGTGATGTATCGAGGCAAAGATAGTCAGGGAGATTTGCAAGGAGGCCCCATGTATGTGATCAGAGAAGGCATGCCTAAGGTATGGAAACCTTTGGCGGCATTCTTTTGTGTTGCGGGATTGTTTGGTGCTACGCCCATTTTTCAGGCCAATCAAATCGTGCAGGTGACTAAAGATGTTATCCTAAGGCCGATGGGGATGGTTGGAGAGGATGAATTGATAGTCAATATTTTGATCGGCTTAGTCATTACTTTTTTTACGGCTTTGGTCATTTTTGGAGGGTTGAAGCGTATCGCTGATGTGGCTTCTAAACTGGTGCCAGCCATGGTGGTGGTCTACGGTCTGAGTGTTTTGGCCATTATGATTGTCAATGCATCATCTGTTTGGACTAATTTTTTCTTGATTTTTGAAGATGCCTTTACTGCAAATGCAGTGTTAGGAGGTGCTGTTGGAGCTGTGATTATAGAAGGAGCCAAACGAGCTGCATTTTCGAATGAAGCAGGGATAGGTACAGCTCCTATGATGCACGGGGCAGCGAAGACAGACGAGCCCATTCGAGAAGGCCTAGTAGCTATGCTTGGGCCAGTGATAGACACGATGATTGTGTGCACGATGACAGGGCTTTGTATTTTGTCTACGGGCGTGTGGCAGGCTGGTGGGAGTGATGGAATTACCTTAACGGCTCAGGCTTTTGAATCTTCTATCCCTTATGTGGGGCATTATATTTTATTTGTTCCAGTATTGATATTTGCCTTTACCACCGTTTTCGGAATGGCTTATTACGGTAAAAAATGTTTTTCCTACCTTTTTGGAGCCGAATACGGTCATTTGTTTAACTACTGGTATGTTTCAATTATTGTGATAGGATCTGTTTGGTCATTGGATGGGGTAGTCAATCTGATTTTTGTGATGTATGGCCTGATGGCTATACCTACCATGATATCAGCCATATACTTGTCTCCAAAAGTGTTGAAAGAAGCCAAACGCTATTTCTCGGACTTGAAGGCGTAGACCGCAATGAGCCAATACCCAAGGGCAGGAAGGAGGGTGTAAGGCACAATGCCAGGAAGGAAGAGTGATCCGTACAAAATGTCGAAAGAGAAAGACCACCGTAGCCAAACCCATAATGCACAAAGGTTGCCAAGAAATAAGGTAATCACAGCTGTGATTAGAAAATAAGTCCACTTAAAAAAGTGTTTCCGTTTTAGCGCGTAAGCGAGCGTAGCGATAGAAACTAGATAGGTGACGCTACCCATAAAGGCACTAATCAAGAATATTTCGATGAGAGGAGTTGGTAATGGCTCAGGCATCACTCTGCAATATTTTCTTGGTGATCATTTCTGCATGTACTCTCGAATTTTCGATAAACCACTTGTTGGTTTGCAATCCGCCACAGACCACTCCAGCCAAAAATATGCCTGCCACGTTGGTTTCCATGGTTTCGGGGTTGTGTGCTGGAGTCTGCATATCGTCCGATCCTATTGTGATCCCTAGTGATTTCAAAAAAGTAAAACTCGGCTGATAGCCAGTCATTGCGAGCACAAAGTCATTTTCTAAATTTACTTTTCCATTGGGTGTGTCTATAGTTACCTCTGTTTTTTTAATCTCAGCAATCGAACTGTTGAAATAGGCTTTGATAGAAGACTCTTTGATGCGGTTTTCTATATCAGGTCTTACCCAGTATTTTACTCTGGGGTTGATCTCTGGTTCGCGCACGACCATGGTTACGTCCGCCCCTTTCCGATAGGTTTCGAGTGCTACGTCTACCGCAGAGTTAGCCGCGCCCACTACGATTATTTTTTGTCCAAAATAAGGATGCGGTTCGTCGTAGTAGTGCTTCACCTTTGGCAAGTTCTCTCCAGGTACATTGAGCAAGAAAGGCAAGTCATAAAACCCTGTGGCTATGATGAGGTTTTTGGCAACGTATTGATTCTTTTCTGTTGTAATCTCAAAATGTCCTTCTTTTTTTACTTTAGAGACTCCTTCGTATAGGTTTACCTTCAAATCCCATGAAGTAGTCACTCGTCGATAATATTCTAAGGCTTCTGCACGGGTCGGTTTATTGTTGTGTGAAATGAACGGCACACCGCCTATTTCCAACTTCTCCGAAGTAGAAAAGAAGGTCATGTTCATGGGGTAGTTGTACAGCGAGTTGACTAGACAACCTTTTTCTAAAATCAGATAACTAAGCCCGTTTTTTTTGGCTTCTATCCCACAGGCTAGTCCGATAGGCCCAGCGCCAATAATGACTACATCTAATAGCTGATTCATGTCGCAAATTTATGATTTGAAAGCGTAAACGCCTATTGGCGTAATGCAAAAGTCCATCGGGATGTCATGCGCTTCTGCGAATGGAATTTCGTCTAGTGGAGGAGCTAGGCTCAGGCCCACTTTCAGGCAGTGGGGAGCGCAGTCAGCCAAAAACCGATCGTAGTAGCCCGCTCCATAGCCCAACCGATGTCCCTTTCGATCAAAGACAATCAATGGTATCAGTACCATTTCTAAAGCTGTAGGAGACACCAATGTGCCATACTCGGGCTCTGGAATATGGTATTTGTTTTCTTTGAGTTGTTTGTAATCTTCGAATAGATAATGCGTGAGTTCATTGCTCGTCATGCTGCTTTTTGAAATGACTATTTGTTTGCCTTGATTTTTGAGCGACTCAATTAGTGGCCAAGTATTTACTTCCTTGTTTTTGTCTATAGACAAAAAGGAATGAATCAACAAGACGTTATGGTTTTGTAGAAAGGAGTGAAAATGAAGCAGAAGCCTTGCATTCATTCGGTCGAAATCCTTAGCCGACAGCATTTTCCTTTTGCGCAGATAGACCGTGCGATACTTTTTTTTATCAACCTTGGGTGTGGTCTCGCTCATGTTTCGAAATTAAACATTAGTTGAGAAAAGGATGGCTGGGTACTAAAAAAGAGATTTCCAGGCCGAGTTACTCGATGCCTAAAAACCCCTTTGTTGTTTTTTGTTAATCTAGCGTCTAGTTGATGCTTAGCATGCGTACTGTAGAAACCAAAAAGTCTGCAATGCTAGCCGCAATTTCATTGTCAGCACTTCTGCCTATGATGTAGGCGATAAATAGGAAGTATATCGCTAAGAGTATGAATGCTTTTAGTTTCCCAATATACTTAGTAGAAGTAAAGATAACGACCGCGATTACGGTCAGGATTAAGAGTAAGAAACGGAGTTCGCTACTCAAATTCACCATTTCCAAATCCATATGAATAGGGCCGTGCATGATACAGAAGATAAACAGCGGAAAGCCGAGTGCAAAACACACGTCAAAGATATTACTACCTAGTGCATTTGAAATGGCATCGTCGTACTGGCCTCTTTGGGCGTCTTTGATGGAGATGATGGTGTCTGGAAAGCTTGAGGCTGCAGAAGCCAAAACTAAGGCTACAAACATCAGTGGAATACCTAAGCCATTGAATGAGCCCAAAAACGGCACTTCATATACTTCCGCTCCCATCCATTCACAAGCTACTACTAGCAGGTAGCATACCATAGCAATGGCTAGTGTTGAAAAGAGCAAGAGTGGCCATGCGTTTTTGCCCGTTACTTTATTGTTTCTAATAAATAAGTCTTCTAGGTTGAAGGTCAGCAAACTCATGAAAAAAGATGGTGCTGGGCCACGGTCTTCTTCCTCTTCTTCCTCCTCCTCTTCTACGACAGTATCAGGAGAAACTTCTTTTTTCTGACTGCTTTTCATCGACATAAACATGTAAGTGATGTATACCACATATACGCCCATCAAGACTAAGCCATGATACCAGTCGAGGGTGTTGCCACTGATCAATACCAAGAAGATCAACTCCGTGATGATAAGTGCAATGCCATCTCGTAACATCACCTTTTTTGATACTTCTATTCTTTTGGCAAGGCCGATGCCGATAACGGCTATGACCGATACGGCAGGAATCACCATACTATTGAAAATGGCGCTGCCCGCTGTAGTACCAATACCACCTGAAAATCCATCAGCGTTTTGTAAAACAAAAAGGAAAAATAAGGAAGTGAATACTTCTGGCATCGAGCTGGCAATCGCATTGATGGATGCACCACGCACACCTTCTGAGAGGTTTCGCCCAATGTATTCAGATGCTGTCATGAAGCCATCTCCAGCTCTCCATATTACCACACAGCTTATGGCGATTAAAATCAACGGTATTATGATGCCCATATATTGTATTATTTTAAGTTAAGCTCAGCGGAGCTATTATTAGCTGAAGAAAGCAGAACTCAATATATATAATGTTTTTAAAAAGCTGATTGGGTTTCTAAATTAAAGCATTTTTTCATACTATCAGCAATCCTCAATCAAATATGTGGATTTGTTGTCTGCTAGAATGTAGGTACGTAAATGGGGCTAACCTTGGATTGCTATGCTTGAAGAATGGCTTGAAATGACCGATGCAACATTGCAACATGTAAAGATTCATCAACCGTAAATTGGTCTGGTCTGCCTATAGCGAGGGAGAAGCTTGGTTTCTTCTAATTTGTTGTTTTTTTAATGATTGACAGATTCCATATCAGTCAGCCAATCCTAATATTTTTTGTATCTTTATTTCTAAGCTAAAATAATCTACATGGACTACCGTACTCAGATGAGCATACTCATTCAATTGGCTCTTGTCGACAATCAATTGTCGCAGACAGAAAAGCGAATGATTTATACTCTGGGAAAAGCCAATAAAATACCAGAAGTCGAACTTGATTCATTATTTAATGAGAGTCTTAGTAAAAAAAAACATGAGCTACCGCCATTGACAAATCTTTCCGAAGAGGATAAATTTGAATACCTATATCACCTCATTCAGTTGATGAAAGTGGATAAAAAGGTATATTTAAGTGAAATTAAATTTTGTGAGGAATTAGCGGAGCGACTTGGGTACAAAAAACGAGTGGTGAAAGAACTGAGTAGTCGGATTTTTGGAGATCCAGCTTTTGGCTCTAGCCGAGACACGCTCCTTACAATCATAGAAAAGCACAAACTGATTTAAATTTTACCATTGAATGCGCCTGCATTTATAAACCTTAATAAACAATGAGCATTAAATCGCAACTAAGCATGTTGGTGAAGTTGGCCAATATAGACAACGACTTCGCTGATGACGAAAAAGACATGATTTTCATGGTGGGCAAAGCCAATGGAATTTCTGAAGAGGAAATTACTGGATTGCTTGAAAACCCTGAGCCACTGCCCCCGCTAGGTGCAATGACTGACGATGACAAATTTGAATACCTATTCAACGTAGTTCAATTGATGAAAATTGACAAAGAGGTATTTCTTAGTGAAGTCAAATACTGTGAAGAAGTGGCCGTGAAACTAGGATTCAAAAAGGCGGTAATCGCCGAGCTTTCGGCCAAGGTATACTCTGATCCAGGGATTGTGGCTAATAGAGAGTCTTTGAAGAAAGCAGTACTCAAGTACCAAAATTAATCTACACCAGATACAAACAAAACAAAAAAAGGAGGGCTGACCCTCCTTTTTTTGTGTGAAAAAAGATTCAAAAAATGGATGCTAAAAACGGTATGGTTTTAGCATCAGAGGGTAAAAAAAATACACCCTGTATAAATAGTAAAAATCCTTACCTTTGCAGATTCATTTTCGCTCATGTGGTATAAACTTTCGCATATAATAATCAAGTTCAGGCTCTCATTGATTCTGACGCTTTTCGGTATTACAGCTTTCATGGCTTACAAAGCACAGTTTGTGCAGTGGTCTTTTAGCTTGGCTAATATTGTTCCTAAAACTGATCCAGAAATGATCTTCTTTAAGGAGTTCAAACAGGAATTCGGGGAGGATGGCAATATTCTGGCTATTGGTATCAAGGACAGTGCAGTGTTTGAGCAGGACAACTTCCGTAAGCTCAAGTATATGACAGACGAACTGGCCAGTATCAAGTACGTCAAAGATGTACTGAGTTTGCCGAGTTTAAAGCGTCTGGTCAAGGACAAAGAAGATAATAGATTTGAATTAGAAAATGTATTTGATGAGATCCCTTCCGATCAGGCCAAGCTAGATAGTTTGATCGCTTATTGTCAAAGCTTAAAATTTTATAGTGGCCAATTACTCAATGCGGAGAATGGTGCCAACATGGTACTCGTTACGATCGAAAATGAAGTAATGAATTCCAAGGCGAGAAACACGGTAGTGGGAGATGTGTTGCAGGTTACGGAGCAATTTAGAGAGCATACGGGCATCGATCTAAGATATGCGGGACTACCCTTCGTGCGATATATCAATACAGTGAAGATCAAAAAAGAGCTGAATATGTTCTTGGTCTTTTCGGTAATGGTTACAGGGTTTATACTCTTTCTCTTCTTTAGGTCATTCAAAGTAGTAGCCGTTGCCCTGCTGATCATCGGGATGATAGTCGTTTGGGTGATGGGAACCTTGGCACTGTTTGATTACCAAATCACGCTGCTTACAGGACTGATTCCTCCGATTATTGTGGTGATTGGCATTCCCAATGCGGTATACATGCTCAATAAGTATCATCAAGAATATTTCCAACATGGAGATCAAAGAAAGGCATTAGAGCAAATCATCAGGAAGATTGGCATTGTCACCCTGATTACCAACTTCACTACGGCAGTTGGTTTTTTGGTATTGGCCTTTACGGATATTGTAGTACTGAAAGAATTTGGCGTCATTGCTGGAGTCAATATTTTAGCCACTTTCGTGGTGAGCTTGATCATGATCCCTGCGGTTTTTTCTTATTTGAAACCACCGTCTAGCAGGCATTTGAAGCACTTAGAGTTTGTAGCACTGGACAAAGTACTGACAGGCTTAGACCTATTAGTACACAGACATAAGTATGCCATCTTTAGTGTGACTGCTGTCATAGTTGCTCTTTCAGCTTATGGAATCACTAAGATAGAAGCGAGGTCTTATATGGTAGACGACTTGCCAGAAGAAAGCCAAGTCAAGCAAGATTTGAAGTTTTTCGAAGAAAACTTTGCTGGAGTGATGCCACTAGAGATTATTATTGATACTGGTACTAAAAAAGGTGTACAGAGTTTGAAGAACTTGCAGAAGATTGATGAATTTGAGACCTTTCTTAATTCACTTGATCATGTGTCTCAGCCCTTATCGGTAGTGAGTTTTATCAAAGCCACAAGACAAGCCTTTTACAATGACAATCCTGGTAAATACGCTTTGCCTAATAATAGGGACAAGAATTTTATTTTCAGGTATCTCAAAAAAGAATCTGATCAGCAAGGTATATCCAAAGCATTTGTAGATTCTACTGGGCAGAAGATTAGAGTGTCACTCAAAATTGCAGACATTGGATCTAACAGGCTCGACTCATTGGTAAACCTAGTGATTCAGCCTAAGATCGACGAGATATTCGGTGAGACTAAAATGAAAGTGGCTGTTACAGGTACCACTCTGCTGTTTATTAAAGGCAACAAATTCTTGATAGACAACTTGATTACCAGCATGATTATCGCCTTCGTGATTATTGCCTTTATCATGGCTTTGCTATTCAAGAATTTCAAAATGATCATCATTTGTTTGATTCCTAATGTGATTCCATTGATGATCACAGGTGGGATGATGGGGTTTGCAGGCATTCCATTGAAACCTAGTACGGCCCTGATTTTCAGCATTGCCTTTGGTATTTCGGTGGATGATTCTATTCACTTTTTGGCGAAGTATAGACAGGAACTATTTGCCAACAACTTTTTCGTGCCTTTGGCAGTTAGCAAAAGCTTGAGGGAGACAGGAGCCAGTATGATTTACACCTCTATTATTTTGTTCTTTGGGTTTGTGATTTTTGCTGCATCTGAGTTTGGAGGTACAGTGGCTTTGGGTGCGCTGACTTCTACCACATTGCTGATGGCTATGCTTACCAATTTGATTGTATTACCAGCCTTGTTGTTGAGGTTCGATAAAGGGAATAGAGACACTGAGAGTCATCCACTTATTGAAAAATATCCTGAATTTTATGATGAGCGCGAAGATGAGGAGATAGACCTTGACATGATTGAAGTGAAGGAATCTAACTAGCCCATTCCATTAGTAGAAATTAGTTTTTTAATCCGCATTAGAAAATAAAACATTGAGTTATAAAGAGTACAAGAATATCAATTATGCTGAAGTAGCAAATGAGGTATTAGAGTTTTGGAAGAAAAATGATGTATTCCAAAAATCGGTAGACGAAAGAGAAGGAGCTGAGACTTTTGTGTTTTATGAAGGGCCACCTTCAGCGAATGGTACGCCAGGTATTCATCACGTGATGGCGCGTGCGGTCAAAGATATTTTCTGTAGGTACAAAACGCTGAAAGGTTATCAAGTCAAAAGAAAAGGGGGCTGGGATACACACGGTCTACCTGTAGAGCTTCAGGTAGAAAAGGAGCTAGGTATCACCAAAGAAGACATTGGGACCAAGATATCTGTAGAAGCATACAATGCAAAATGCCGTGAGGCGGTCATGAAGTTCAAAAATGAATGGGACGATCTGACCGAAAAGATGGGGTACTGGGTGGATTTGGATGATCCATACATCACTTTCGAGAAAGACTATATCGAAAGCCTTTGGCACTTATTAAAGAAATTTTACGACAAGGATTTACTCTACAAGGGCTACACCGTACAGCCATTTTCTCCTGCAGCAGGTACAGGTTTAAGTTCGCATGAATTGAACCAGCCTGGCACATACAGAGACGTGAAAGATACCTCTGTAGTCGCTCAGTTTAAAGTAAAGAAAACGGATCTGTCAGCTAAATTTTTTAGCGGAGAAGAAGAGCTATTCTTTTTGGCTTGGACGACCACTCCTTGGACGCTACCGTCGAACGGGGCACTGGTAGTAGGTAAAAAAATAAAATACGTGAAGGTGAAAACTTTCAACCCATATACCTTTCAGCCTATATCGGTTATTCTAGCCAAAGACTTGGTCGGGAAATACTTCTCTGAAAAAGCAAAGGAAATTGCTTTTGACGATTACAAAGGAGGCGATAAGCTGATCCCTTGGCAAGTGGAGGCTGAGTATGTGGGCACAGATTTGCTGGATGTAAGGTATGAGCAGTTATTCCCATATGTGACCAACGAAGACCTTGAGGCCAATGCTTTTAGAGTCATTGCGGGAGACTTTGTGACTACCGCAGACGGTACAGGTATCGTCCATGCTGCTGCGTTGTTTGGAGCAGATGATTACTTTGTTTCTAAAGCCGCTGGCGTACCGCCTGTCGTGGCTAAGGATGATAAAGGCGACGATGTTCCATTGGTAGACAAACAAGGAAGGTTTGTGGCTGACGTTACGGACTTTGCTGGGATGCATGTGAAGGAAGAGTATTATTCGGACGAAGCGCGTGCAGCGGCAGATTTTAAGCCGACGGATGTGCTGATCGCCATTCATTTGAAAGAAGCCAATAGAGCTTTTAAAGTAGAAAAATACGAACACAGTTACCCACATTGCTGGAGAACGGACAAACCTGTATTGTACTATCCGTTAGATTCTTGGTTTATCAAAACCACCGCTTATAAAGACCGGTTGGTCGAATTGAACAATACCATCAATTGGAAACCCGCCTCTACGGGTAGTGGTAGATTTGGTAATTGGTTGGAAAACTTGGTGGACTGGAACCTGAGCCGCTCTCGTTATTGGGGTACGCCGTTGCCTATTTGGGTGACAGAAGATCGCACCGAACAAAAATGTATTGGGTCTATAGCAGAGCTCGAAGCAGAAGTGAAAAAATCTATTGCCGCAGGGTTTATGACTGATGAACTGGGTGAAGACTTTGATCTGCATAGACCGTATGTGGATGATATTTTCTTGGTGAGTGATTCGGGACAACGAATGACGCGTGAGCCAGATCTGATCGATGTGTGGTTCGACTCTGGAGCAATGCCTTATGCACAGTTTCACTTTATGGGAGATGATCCGAAAGACGCTACGCAGGCAGAAGGAGGGCTGAGTAATGTTTATCCTGCAGACTTTATTGCCGAAGGTGTGGATCAGACGAGAGGATGGTTCTTTACCTTACATGCCATTGCAGTGATGCTATTCGATAAAGTATCATTCAAAAACGTGATAGCTAATGGCTTAGTGCTCGACAAGAATGGTAACAAGATGTCGAAGCGACTAGGCAATGCCGTCAATCCATTTGAGACCTTGGCTAAGTATGGTCCAGATGCTACTCGATGGTATATGATTGCCAATGCCAACCCCTGGGATAATTTAAAGTTTGACATAGAAGGAGTGGCTGAAGTACAAAGAAGGTTCTTTGGTACCCTATATAATACCTATTCGTTTTTTGCGCTATATGCAAATTTGGATAAGTTCAATTTTAGCGAAAGCGAAGTGTCAGATAGTCATCGTACAGAAAGTGATCGATGGATCATCAGTAAGCTCAATACTTTGATCGCTCAGGTAGATGAAGCATACCATGCTTACGAGCCTACTCGTGCAGCTCGTATGATTCAGGACTTTGTGATCGATGACATGAGTAACTGGTACGTTCGATTGAATAGGAAGAGATTTTGGAAAGGTGAATATAATGAGGATAAAAAGGCAGCTTATCAGGCGCTATATACTTGCCTGAAAACCATTGCCAAGTTGGCCTCACCTATTGCGCCATTCTATATGGATCGATTATACAGCGATCTAAATGCCGTATCGGGTCATGAGTCGCATGAGTCGGTACACTTGTCTAACTATCCAGTCGCCAATGCTGATTTGATCAACAAGGATTTGGAGATTAGTATGGCTATGGCACAGAAGATATCTTCGTTAGTGCATTCGCTCAGAAAGAAAGAAAAATTAAAAGTTCGTCAGCCACTTTCGCGTGTAATGGTTCCCGTATTGAATAAGGAAACGGAAGCACACATTAAAGCTGTAGAAGAGCTGATATTGAACGAGGTGAACGTGAAGGCGGTAGAGTTTATCGACGACACATCAGATATATTAGTTAAGTCTATCAAACCCAACTTTAGAAAACTGGGTAAAGAATACGGTTCGCGAATGAAGGACATATCGCAGAAAATAGCGACTTTCACCAAAGAGAATATAGCAACATTAGAAGCTCAAAATGCCTTTGAAGTAGATCTAGGAGATCAAAAAATTACCTTAACCTTGGAGGATGTAGAAATCAGTTCGCAGGATATCCCAGGCTGGTTAGTGGCTTCTGAAAACGGCCTGACCGTCGCTTTGGATATTCAATTGTCGGATGAATTGAGACAAGAAGGTGTCGCGAGGGATTTGGTGAATAGAATTCAAAATCTTAGAAAAGATAGTGGACTAGAAGTACAAGACAAGATAGTCGTTCAGCTGCAAAGTGCAGACGAACTCGTGCAAGCTTCTGTTGGAGCATTCAAGGATTATATTTGCCAGGAGACACAAGCCAATGAGTTAAATATCGTTTCGGATTTGGAAGGCGGACAAGCGCTGGAAATGGACGATATAAAAGTATCAGTAAAGCTGGATGTTGTTAATAACTAAGAAATAGCGTGAAGTATTATAAGTATTATTTATTGAGTTTGGGAGTGATCCTGTTGGATCAGGTGGTCAAACTGTTGGTTCATTTTAATATGGACATGGGTATGCCTGGGCAAATTCACATCATTGGCGACTTTTTTAAGTTGTATTACCTCACTAACCCTGGCATGGCCTTCGGTATGAAATTAGGTACAGAGTATGGTAAGCTGATGCTTACCCTCTTTAGACTGGTGGCCATGATAGGTATTGGATACTATCTGTATACGCTGATCAAAAAAGGTGTACATAAAGGTATGCTGGTTTGTATTGCTTTGATTTTAGGTGGAGCCATTGGTAATGTGATTGACAGTACGTTTTACGGTGTGTTTTTAGACAATGCACCTGTAGGGTCACCCACTCCTTGGTTTTATGGGCAGGTAGTAGATATGTTTTATTTGGACATTTGGGAAGGTCATATCCCAGATTGGATTCCGTTTATGGGAGGCAAGTACATGTCGCTCTGGCCAGTATTCAATGTGGCAGATGCAGCTATATTTATTGGCGTATTGGCTATACTTATATTTCAAAAGAGATTCTTTCACGAGGAGGAAAGTGATGATACTGCCGTGAAGACAGAAACAGCGGAGGTATAACAAAATCAAGTGAAGGTATGCTACAATGTCGCTGAATGAGATGACTTGATTGTTTTATTAGCACACGTTTCTATTCCTTTGCTTTGGAAGTTCTAATTTACTCTGTTGTCATATTTCTATGGGATCAATCTTATTAATAAAGAGATCCTCGAAACCAAAAAATGAGGTAAAATATATTCCTCTGGCCAAAAGTGACTTGCTATTTTCAAATTCGAAGTCCCTATCCTTCTCATATTGATTGAACGCTTTTCTTTTCGTTTACTTTCACCAGTGTAAACGGATAACTATGAGATTTTCAATAATATTATTTATAGTGCTGAGTGCAAAAGCACTTCAAAGTCAACCTGCGGAATGGGGAGGAATAGATCGCTGGGAAAGTCTTAACCCTGGAGCTGGAGGGCAGGTTCAAGACGTTTTTTTTGACAGACATACCGAAAATAGAATTTGGTTTTGTAGCGACATGGAAGGTGTCTACCGTTCAGATGACTCTGGTCAAAAGTGGAAGCATGTAAGTCGAGACCTGACCCATCATATGTCTTTTTTGGTGATGAATCAAGTGGGAGGTACGAGAGTATTCGAAGGGGGAATGAATGGTGCTCACTATAGCGATAACGCAGGTGCCGATCCTAGCGAAGTGACTTGGGACATGATAGAGCCTACCAGAGGTGACGCTATCGCATCGATAGCCATCTCTCAAGATCACCAGCTGATCGTATTGGCTCCCGGATGGAAAAATAAAGATGCTCAGAAGTGTCAGGCAGCCATCACTACCCCGGTGCAAGGGCTTAGTTCAGGAAAATTAAACGGCGAGCGTATCGTGTACATCTCCAAAGATGGAGGCGATACTTGGGCAGAGAAAAAGTATGAACCTACAGATGGTTATAGACACGTGTTTAGCGTGGAGATAGACCCGGACAACAATATCTACCTGGGCAGTTCGGCTGGCGTTTACTTCTCATCAGACGGAGGCGACTCCTTTGCACGGATCGATGATCCTAGCCAAGCGCTAGGTAAAGCTGGCAATTCTACAGCCTGTAATTCCAGACCCAATGGAGGTTCTAGAGGCATAGGTCTTTCGCCCGATGGCAATCACATTTACGCCGTTTACCAAACGAGTAGTAGCCCAAAAAATTACAGTCTTTTTGTAGCCAGTACCTCTGATACAGGTATTGCGGATACATGGCAGCAGGTCTCCGATGATTTGAGTGCAAGTGTAGAATGGTATAAACCAGAAGTAGATCCAAGGTCTGACCAGACCAACCATCAAGTATTGATAGGTAATGTATGGAATGGCAATACGCATAGAGTAGGACTGTGGGAGGGTACTTTTAGTTATGAATTGGACGGAAGTCTAAAGGATTATGAGTGGGCCAAAGTAGTGGACAAGCCTGCTGAAGACAATTGTTTTGAATTTGAAATGGGATGGGAAGACCGTGACATGATCGTGAGGTCTTATGACTATAGCCCTACATTTTGGGGTGTGCACCAGATTGTGATGATGGGTGGTCAGAATGTTTATTTGGGTGATAAAGAACAGCCAAACTACCCATGTGGTCCTAGCGTGTGGCACGAAATATATGGGGAAATCATTGATCATGACTTTGGCCCAGTGGTGATGTCTCATGAACGTGGATTTTCGTCTACCTATGCTTATGATGTGAGCGCGCTCGACAATTATGCCATCCAGGGCTGTGCAGATCATGGGATCATGCAGAGCCTTGATTATGGTTACTCATGGACTTCCGCTCAAACCCCCAATGGCACCAATGCCATGTCTGTACTAACCATACCATTGGCCACACCGATTGTGCTCGCTGACTTACGTGCAGGCTACGGAGCCCCTAGTCAAACCGTGGGGGCTATCTATGCCAAAACTATCAATCCTGAAAATATTGGATACCCAAGTGGATGGAAGCTGATAGGCGGAGCAGTAC
Source organism: Reichenbachiella carrageenanivorans (assembly GCF_025639805.1). Taxonomy (NCBI): domain Bacteria; kingdom Pseudomonadati; phylum Bacteroidota; class Cytophagia; order Cytophagales; family Reichenbachiellaceae; genus Reichenbachiella; species Reichenbachiella carrageenanivorans. The sequence goes on from NZ_CP106735.1 coordinate 1,612,030, forward strand.
CCAATGGGTCGGGCACCACCAATGGGCTGCCTTCTAGGAATTTCAGAGTTATCAACTACGATCCTAAATTTCCCGAGCGTGTTTATATTGGAATTAGAGGTAAGTCGGGGGCTAATGGCGGTATATATATGACTTCAGGTATTCAGAAGATTATTGATGGAGAAGGCGCTTGGGAGAAAATCACCCCTTCCTCTTTCGATAATTACGACATCAGAGATATTTGGGTCGATCCTAATAATTCATCCATTGTCTATGCAAGATCAGCCACTAGTGGCAATTTGATCCTAAAGGGAGTGAACACCAGCGGTGTTTTTGATTGGACGACCTCTTCGGGTGGAATCAGTGACGTGAGTGACATCGCTCTCATAGATCGTGGGGAAAATACATGGTTAGTAGCTTCGGGAACCATCAATAGTCAATTTGGTGTCTTTATCAACGAGTCGATAAATACTGTCGATTGGTCAAATAAAGGGAATTGGAAATTCACAGGATTAGATATTGCGGCTTCGCTTACTCTTCGCCCTGAAAAATCAGTAACCAATACACAATATATGAGTTTCTCAGGCCTGGCGGCCAATGGTCAGTATATTATTATCAATCGACACGCAACGGGATTCAAAAAAGGGCTAGGGAGCTTTGCTGGTACCATTCAACCCGACGGCTCTGTGCTGTGGCAAGATTGGACAGATACTAGTGTGCAATCCCTCTATCAGTCCGATTGCAACCAAGCTAAAATCTTACGTATTAAAGATACAGAGTACTACTATGTGGCTACTGTGGGCGCGGGTGCTTGGAGGAGAGCGTTACCTACTTCTTCGGAAAAAGACTGTAGTGTTGATTTTTTGAAGCACACGTTTGAAGTGGATGCACCTAATGATCAGGTCGTACTTTCCGTTTTGTCATCGGAAGCATGGTCTCCATCCACCAATCATTCTTTTCTGTCTGTGGTCCAATCGGGTAGCCAATTAGTCGTAGATGTTACTAATAATGCGTCGAGTGATGTCAGAACGGGTACGGTTTCAATAGTAGGGTGTGAAACCAGAACCTTGACGATTACTCAAAAAGGGAATCAGCAGCCTGAGATTGCATGGAATTTGCACGAATTAGATCAGGAAATAGAAGAGGGGGAAGAATTTTCACTTTCGGTAGTGGCCAAGGACCCTGACGGCAGTATATCGAGTGTGACCATCTATGTAGATGAAAGCGTATTAAAAACAAGTGACAAGGTACCGTTGGCGGCTCCGTTGATATTTGAATCTGCGGGTACTTATGAGGTTTCAGCCGAAGTAGTAGATGACTTGGGGGCTGTGGTCTCTCTTTTTGGTACAGTGGCTGTCAAACCAGCGAGGGTGTTGTCTGTCGCGCCTGGCCAGCGGGCAAACTTGTTGCTATATCCCAATCCCTGTTCAGACGAAATCGTCCTTGTCGGAAATGATGCGTTACGCATCAATATCTTCGATTTGCAGGGCAGAATCATACAGGGTATGACGCAAGTAAATAGGGATAATAAATGGCACATTGACACCTCAAAGCTCCAGGTGGGGATGTACCAGCTTTGTATGAATGACGGCCAATCATGTATAAGATTTAGGAGAGAATAAAAAAAAGGGCTTCATGTACATACATGAAGCCCTTTTTGGTAGTGCTTTTCTCCTCTGGGTTAGTTTTCTAACAATTCCAGTAGTGTGGTTAATTTTTTCTTGAGGCTCCTTCTGTCCACAATAAAATCTAAGAATCCGTGATCTAATACAAATTCGGCACTTTGAAATCCTTTAGGTAAATCTTTTCCTATAGTCTCCCTAATGATACGTGGTCCAGCGAATCCGATCAACGCACCTGGCTCGGCAATGTTGAAATCGCCCAGCATGGCATACGACGCCGTGACACCACCTGTAGTAGGATCTGTCAATAAAGAAATATATGGGATTTTTGCTTCTGATAGCAAAGCCAATTTAGCAGAGGTTTTGGCCATTTGCATAAGTGAAAACCCTGCTTCCATCATACGTGCACCGCCAGATTTGGAGATCATTAAGAATGGGATTTTGTGCTTGAGCGAATAGTCAATGGCTCTTGCGATTTTTTCACCCACTACAGATCCCATTGATCCGCCAATAAATCCAAAATCCATACATGCGATCACAATGTCTTTATTGTGCATCTTGCCTACGGCACTTCGAACGGCATCTGTCAAGCCAGACTTCTTTTGTGTAGCAGCTATTCTAGCCGGATAGGGCTTAGAATCTACAAATTTCAACGGGTCGGCAGAGGTTATTTCTGCGTCCAGTTCTTTAAATTCATTGTTGTCAAACAAAATTTCAAAATACTCCTTAGAGCCAATCCTTACGTGATAATCGTCCTCAGGCGATACGTACGAATTGTTTTTGAGCTCGCGCATGTGTACAATTTTCCCACTAGGAGTTTTGTACCATAGCCCGTCAGGAGCTTCTTTTTTTGCTGTAGTAGGCGTCTGGATGCCCTTGTCTTTTCTGTTAAACCAAGCCATATTTTACCTTTTATTAGAAGGATTGCAAAGATATATTAGTTGAGAGACTTTCGAATATTAGCGGTTAGATATTTCCTGTCTTACTCTTTTCCATCTGCATACTTTTGCAAGTAGGCGTATTCTTTTGTGAGTTTTCCTTTGTTAGTTATTGTTGCTCTTTCGATGATTCGATCGGGGTCTTCGCCCAATAAGCAGGGTAAAATATTGTTTACTAATTCTTTCCCAAAATCTTCTGAAGCATTTCTAGGAAGCTCGCAGGGTAGATTGTCGACAGACATTACTGTTATGTTGCCCTCATCCGAAAATGCAGGCATTTCCCGTCCGGTAGTGGGGTCATAGTCAAATACGGGATCTTCGATTGTGGCAGGTCGGATGGTAGATGGTATAGATCCTTCGATGTCGCAGGTCACATCTGCGATAATATTGATTTTGAAGTCTCTATGTGTTGCTTCTTTTCGAGTGAATAGCACTGGAGCTTCAGGTTTCCAATATGCGCAAGCAATCAACAAGTCAGTAGATTTGGCGTATTGATAAAAATCAGATTCGAAATTTTCGGGGTGCTCAAAAAAATCAGAACGTTTGAAGTCTTTGCCATCTTTGTGCCTATTATAGTCACGGCTGTTGAGTTGGGTGAATACGGGTTCTTGAAAATCTTCGTTGACAAATCGCTCTGGAGTGACTTTGCGCATATTCATGCTGAGTAAAACCTCCATGGCTCCTTTAGCCACTCTTCCACCGCCTGTGATTGCAATCTTGATAATGGGTAACTTGATTTTGCTGTATTCTGTTTTCATGTCATCCAAATCAAAACACTCATGTGCTCGCCTGATGTGAAAGAGGTTATATCTTTTGCCAAAGGCCCATAAGGCATTGTATGCGCCTACAATGCCAGCATATCTACCAAACGCTATGATGCGCTGATGCTGGGCATTGGTTAGGGTTTCGTAGTCGATGAGACGGATATTCTTGTCTAGTGCTTCATTGAGCAAGTCTCTATTGTATTCTTGTTTTTTGATTGTATGAGAAAAGAAAAAATAAGTCTTATTGGGGATTAATTGTCCTAAAGGCACCTCTTTCACGCCGAATATGATGTCGCAGTCGGCCACGTTATCTACCAGTGCTATGCCTGCTTGTGCATAGTCGTTGTCGGAGAAGCAACGGATGTCGCTTTTCTGACAGACCAATTCCACGTTAGGAAAACGCGCTTTGATCAACTGAGCTTGAGAGGGAGTGATGGCTACTCTTCTATCAATCGGAATTTTGCCTTCTTTTAGGATGCCAATTTTCGACATTTGCAATGGGTTTTTGAATGAATAATGTTGTTTGCAAATATGCGCCATTTCTAACCCATTCGGAATTTGAAGAAGGGCTAATACAGGATTGTGATTCGGTGTTTGTTGCTATTCTAAAAAGTCGCCAAGAATAGATGAGCTTTCCTTCGTGGCATTTTTACCATAAGGGGCAATGGCCTGAATGAGTTTTCGTATAGGCATAGATTGTAGCCAGACTTTACCTGTGCCATGCATTGTAGCCAAAAACATACCTTCTCCACCAAATACCATGGACTTGAGCCCACCTGCCGATTGGATATCAAAATCTAAAGTTGATTCGTAGGCGACTACGCAGCCCGTATCGATTCTCAACGTTTCGTTGTTGAGCTGGCGCTCGATGACTGTGCCGCCAGCATGTACGAAGGCCATACCATCGCCTTGTAATTTTTGTAGGATAAAGCCTTCTCCACCGATCAGTCCCGAACCGAAACGTTTGTTGAGCGAGATAGATATTTTGGTGCCCAAGGCAGCACACAAGAAGCCGTCTTTCTGTACAATTAGTTCCTGATTGGGTGATTGCTGCAGGTCGACAGGAATCACTGTGCCAGGGTAGGGAGCCGAAAAAGCTACTTTTCGTTTGCCAGAGCCGTGATTGGTAAAGTGAGTCATAAACAAGGACTCACCAGTCAAAGCACGAGTGCCAGCTGATACAAGTTTGCCAAAAAAACCTTGATCTGGCTCTGAGCCGTCACCCATTTTGGTTTCAAAGACGATGCCGTCTTCCATGAAGAGCATGGCGCCAGCTTCTGCGACTACGGTTTCTCTTGGGTCCAATTCTATTTCTACGATTTGGATACTCTCTCCTTTGATTTCGTAGTCGATTTCGTGGCTTCTCATGTGTTAGTGGGTTTATTTTGGTGGGTTTAGATCTTCACGATCTTTGAGTTTTTTGTCTTCCACATTGTCATTGAGAAAGGCATTGAGTTCATCAATTTTCAATGTGGATTTGATTTCGCCAAAGGAGTTGATATTCACTTCAAACCCTTTGAGAGCTGGGTTTACCTTTGGTTTAGTGTTTTTGTTTTTTTTACTCATTGTTCGCTGCTTGATCAAAAGCATTAGTTGCTTTTTTTATACGATCAGCCACTTCATTTGTTCCGAGTACTTCCATGACCCTCATTAAGTCTGGGCCACCAGCTTCTCCCGTTATAGCTACTCTCAAGATTTGCATGACCATGCCTACTTTGGTATCTAAGGCAGTGACTGCTTGCTCTAAGCCATTTTGAAAATCTTCTGCGTTCCAATTTTTACCATTCATATTTGCGGCTAAAGCCTCAAAAACCTGTTTGGCGGTGTTGTCCCATTTTTTTCTCACCACTTTTTCTACGTACTCGCTAGGTGCTTCAAAGAAGTATTTGCCTTTAGAAATCAATTCGGGAATGAAATCAATTCTTTCTTGCAGTAGCTCGGCTATGGCCAATGCTTTTTGTTCGTCACACTTGATGCTGGCAGTTTGTGCTTGTTCTAAAAGCATAGTGGCTAAGTCACTAGGTGCGAGGTTTCTAATGTATTGTTGGTTGAACCAGATGGCTTTGTCTATGTCAAATTTGGCGCCAGCCTTACTCACTCTTTCGATGGTGAAAGCTTCAATCAATTCATCTAAACTGAATATTTCATTTTCTGTTCCAGGGTTCCAACCAAGCAGAGCAAGAAAGTTTACAAATGCTGTATTCAGATAACCCTCTTCTTTAAAACCTTTGAGTGCAGCATCTTCGGCTGTGGCTTTCCATTCCATAGGGAAAATAGGAAATCCGTGTTTGGCGGCATCACGCTTGCTGAGTTTTCCATTGCCATCAGGCTTGAGTAAAAGTGGCAAATGGGCAAACTGTGGCATGCTGTTTTCCCAGCCTAAATATCTGTATAGTAAGACATGCAGGGGGGCAGAGGGTAGCCACTCTTCTCCACGGATCACATGGGTGATTTTCATCAAATAGTCATCGACTACATTGGCCAAATGATAAGTAGGCATGCCGTCTGATTTCATTAAAACTTTGTCATCCATGGTGGAGGTATGCACGTTGACCCAGCCGCGAATCATGTCATTGAGGCGGACGTCTTCTTTGGCGGGTACTTTTATTCTGATCACATAAGGCTCTCCCGAAGCCAATCGTTGAGCTACCTCTTCTTCGGATAGCGTCAAGGAGTTTTTCATGGTATTTCGTGTAATCGAATTATAATTGAGTGAATTGGCTTTAGCCGCCTTCAGGGCTTCTCGCATTTTGTCCAATTCTTCAGCTGTATCGAAGGCGTAGTAAGCTGTGCCTTCGTCGAGCATTTGTTGTGCGTATTTTTTGTATAGTTCTTTGCGCTCAGACTGTTTATATGGCGCATAGTCGCCGCCTTGGTCAGTGCCTTCGTCGATTTGGATACCACACCAAGCCAAAGCATCTTTGATATATTGTTCGGCTCCTTCTACGAATCGGGTTTGGTCTGTGTCTTCTATTCTGAGGATGAACTTTCCTCCATGCTTTTTAGCAAACAGATAATTGTACAAGGCGGTGCGTACACCACCTATATGAAGAACGCCTGTTGGGCTAGGTGCAAATCTTACTCTTATTTCGTTACTCATCGATCAAATGTTTACTCAACTGTTAGGCTTATGCCCTTAAGGCATGTCGTTTCAAATTCTTTTGATTCAATTCAGGCCTCTTAGGTATACCCTGAGATTGGTTGAAAAAAATATGCCGGAGGATATCCGGCACGCAAATTTATCAATATTCTAGGCTAGTTTATAAAACGGCAATGCAGGAAATTTCAACATTCACATTTTTGGGTAAGCAGCTTACTTCTACCGTTTCCCTGGCTGGTGGGTTGCTGGAAAAATACTCACCGTACACAGCATTTATTTTCCCGAAATTGCCCATGTCGCTGACGAAAATAGAGCACTTCACTACGTTGCTATAACTAGTGCCTGCTGCTTCTAGGATGGCACCCATGTTTTTCATTACTTGATGGGTTTCTTCCTCTATACTGTCTAGCATAATCTGGTCGCTACCAGGCACAATGGCAATCTGTCCAGATACATATAATGTATTGCCTGCTAGTGTGGATTGGCTATAGGGGCCTATGGGAGCAGGGGCGTTTTCTGTGTTGATGATTTTTTTCATGGGGCAAATTAAAAGAGGATGTCACTGACTTAACAAGAAAGTATTTTGATACTGGTTATTCTACAGTTACTGATTTGGCGAGGTTTCTTGGCTGATCGACATTGCAACCTCGCATAACTGCGATGTGATAAGAGAGCAACTGCAACGGAATGACAGATACCAGAGGCATCAGAGCCTCTTCACAGGCAGGTACCTCAATGATGTAATCGGCTAAAGCAGGTATCAAAGCGTCACCTTTCGTGACAACAGCAATGACTACACCTTTTCGTGCTTTTACTTCCTGGATGTTAGAGACTACTTTGTCGTATGAGCTGTCCCTTGTAGCGATAAATACCACGGGCATTTCTTCATCGATCAAGGCAATAGGGCCATGTTTCATTTCGGCAGCAGGATAACCTTCTGCATGGATATACGATATTTCTTTGAGTTTCAAAGCCCCCTCGAGTGCTACTGGAAAGTTGTATCCTCTACCTAAATAGATGAAGTTTTTAGCGTCTTTGAATCGCTCAGCAATTTCCTCTACTACTGAGTTATTGTCTAGTACCTCCTTTATTTTGGCAGGGATGCGAGACAATTCAACTAGGAGTTCTTTGTATCGAGTTTGAGTAATCGTTCCTTTTTTATGAGCAACGCTCAGGGCAATCATGGTCAATACGGACAGTTGGCCTGTAAAGGCTTTAGTACTGGCTACCCCTATTTCTGGCCCAGTATGCAGATAAGCACCTTCATGCGTGACTCTAGAAATAGAAGATCCTACTACATTGACAATTCCAAGAATGATGGCACCTTTGGATTTTGCCAATTCGATAGCGGCTAGGGTATCAGCGGTTTCTCCAGATTGGGAGATGGCAATGACAATGTCTCCTTCATGGATGACTGGGTTTCTGTATCTAAACTCTGATGCATATTCTACCTCTACAGGAATGCGACAGTATTCTTCAAATAGGTATTCTGCCACGAGGCCTGAATGCCACGAAGTGCCGCATGCTAAGATGATGATTCGTCTGGAATTAATAAGCGCTTGAGCGTATTCGTATATGCCCCCTAGGGTGAGGTTGCCATTTACAGCATCTAGCCGACCCCTCATACTATCCGCAATAGAGTTAGGCTGTTCGAAAATTTCCTTAAGCATAAAATGCTCATACCCTCCCTTTTCTAGTTCTTCGAGTTTCATCTCCACCTTTTGGATATAAGGTGTTTGCTCTACATCATCAATATTGGTGATTCTAAAGCCTTCGCGGTTTACAATAGCGATTTCTCGATCTTTGAGATAAACCACTTCGTTGGTGTACTCAATGATTGGTGTGGCATCAGATGCGATAAAATATTCTTTATTACCAATGCCTAATACCATTGGGCTGCCTTTTCTAGCAGCGATGAGCTGATCAGGGTTTTCTTCATCCAGAATGACAATGGCATAAGCACCTTCTACGGCATGTAGGGCAGAACGAACCGCTTGTTCTAGGTCTACGTTGTTTTGCTTTTTGATGTCTTCTATGAAGGTGATAAGTACTTCAGTGTCTGTATCGCTTACAAACGAATACCCTTTGGATAGAAGTTGCTCTTTGATGGTATCATAGTTTTCGATGATACCATTATGAATAATAGACAGCGACTTATTGGCAGAAAAATGAGGGTGCGCATTGCGGTCGTTAGGTTCGCCGTGCGTAGCCCATCGCGTGTGGCCGATGCCTATCGTACCGTTGATTTTCTGACCTTCTACCGCAGCCACGAGATCGGCTACTTTTCCAGCTTTTTTATACACTTTGAGTCCATGGTCGTGTACTGAAACACCAGTACTATCATATCCTCTATATTCAAGTCTTTTAAGTCCTTTGATGATCAAAGGGAAGGCATCTTGATCGCCAATATAGGCTACAATTCCACACATAATTTGTACTTATTCTGGTAGGGTATAATATAGCTTGATCCTAAACCCTGTTTTTTCATCAAAGATAGAAAACTTTGGGGTAGTGATGTCTTGGGGCATCACCAAAAGATGATCTACTTCTAACGACTCGTTTTCAACCAACTGACCAAAAAATGTAGGTACTCCAGAATAAGTCAGGGAGGTTTCGTCTATAGGTGCTATGAGTGGGTCTGCTATGCCAGCCAAGTAGCCATTGTCAGTCATGATGATGGCTTCTGTAAGTATGTTGGCGGCAAGTTGTACACTATTTATTTTTGATCCATCTGCAGCATCTACATACAAATACCGAAGGTTTGGTACATTGCCATAGTATTTAGAATTGGCTTTAGTTTCGGATACAAACTCCAATCTGTTAACCTGTATTGTAGGATTTGCTTCAAAAAACTTGTTCAGCGTATCAAGGTTTAATTTTGGAAATATTCCAGAAGAGGGTTGTAAATAGATGTTGCCGTCACCTGCGGTAAAACTCGAGTAGCTTTCAGTAGGGCTTGCCGCCATGGTAGATCCACTTCGGTCAGTTTTAATTTGATTGTAAAAGAATGACCCGAGTGAGACATTGAGTGTGAGCGAATCCGAATATACGGAGTCCATTGCTATGCCGTTGTCTGTATATGGGTCTACTTCGTGGTAATGGATGACAATGCTGGTAGAATCCAGTGGTTTGAAACTAATGAGTGCAGTGTTGGACTCTGCACCTACGATTGCAATGCCTTTGTACTCATATCTTAAAGCACCAGCTGGAGAGACACTTGAGCCTTGAGCTCCAGTAGCTATGGCAAACAATTCGTCGCCCATGCTATCTTCCATTCTAAATTTTAGAATATAGTTTAAGCTGTCTTTGTCAAGAATACTAGTTTCGTTGAGTATAAAATCAAAACTACCTTCTTTTTTGTCAGTTCTATAGGGGGTATCAAAGTTGGCCAAATAGGTAGCAGTATTGAAGAGCGTATCTGTGAGTTGATATACGTCAAAGTGCTGAGAAGCCACAATTTGATCTGTATGCACATCGTCATAGTGTAAATGGATGACGGTAGAGTCTACTACATATGTATGATCGTCTGTCAGCGTAGGTACAGTAGTAGGCAAACTCAACTGGCTAAATGCCACTGATCTGGTAGTGCCAAAGATGGGGTCAACATTTTTCCCTATTAATAATCTCGAGTCCTGACTGGTTTTAATACTATCAAGCCGCACGTTCGTGACTTCAAGAGGAAGCTCAGTGTACAATACGTTTACTCTAATACCATCAGGATCTAAGCCCAAGCCAATGTCATGGGGATCCGCACACGAAAAAATGGCTAGGGTTACGAGTATCAGTAGCCCAGGCCAGTTTTTATCCAACAAGTTCATTATATAAATTATAATAGGAGTCTAAAAAGTTATCATCTTTTTGAATTGTATCTACCTTTTTGCCGTTAGGTGCAGAAGAAATCAATTCATCAATGATTTTGTTTGTTTCATTTTTAGACTTAATGACAGCATCGGCATATTCGATGCCTAGCTTTACAAAACCTGCGAAATCTTTTGTACTTAGATGTTCCAGCATGCTCTCTTCGATGTCCATCATCATTACTTTGTTGATCAAGTCTCCTTCGAATTTGTGTTCGAATTCGTTGTCATACAGTGTAAATACCGACTTGGCATCTTTGAAGATCGGGTCGTTTTTGTATGTAGTTTTTAGATAAAGTGGGATTAGGCTTGTCATCCAATCGTTGCAATGTACGATGTCTGGAGACCATCCTAATTTTTTTACAGTTTCGAGTACGCCCTTGCAAAAGAAAATGGCGCGTTCATCATTATCTGCATGAAAATTCTCTTCCTTGTCGAAAAATACAGACTTTCTATGGAAATAGTCTTCGTTGTCGATAAAGTATACTTGCAATTTGGCATTTGGGATTGAAGCTACTTTGATAATCAAAGGCTTTTCTTCGTCGCCTACCGCAATGTTTATTCCTGATAGTCGAACAACTTCGTGAAGTCTGTTCTTTCTTTCATTGATCAATCCAAACCGAGGAACCAAAATTCTAATTTCCATTCCCCTCTCTTGCATTGCCTGAGGCAATGCTCTCACAAAATCGGCTACTTCTGTAGTTTGTAAAAAAGGATTAATTTCACTCGCCACATATAGTATTTTGTACTTTGACATAAACCGTGTTTTTTAGTTTGATAGTTTCAAAATGACCACAAAATTACACTATTTTTGAATCTTTTTCAATAGCGAAGAGTGCTTTCGCATGATATAGCCGCCTGAGTAGTAGGAAATAATGAAAATAGTTGAAAGTATAGTAGAGTTGCAAGCCTATTTGGATTTGCAGCGATTGAAAGGAAAAGCAGTGGGCTTGGTGCCTACTATGGGTGCCCTGCACCAAGGACATCTAGAATTGATACATGCGTCCGTACACGCTTGCGACCTGACGGTGTGTAGTATTTTCGTAAACCCTACTCAGTTTAACAACCCCGACGATTTATTAAAATACCCCAAACAATTAGAAACCGATCAGCAATTGCTTTCAAAAGCAGGTTGTGATGTGGTTTTTGTGCCAACGGTAGCGGAGATGTATCCAGATCAGACAGAAAGTTTAAGCATGAGTTTTGGCGTTTTGGAGCATGTCCTAGAGGGAGAGTTTAGGCCAGGTCATTTTTCTGGAGTGGGCGTGGTGGTGTCGAAGTTGCTCAATATCGTCCAGCCACAGGTGGCATTTTTTGGTCAGAAGGATTTGCAGCAGCTCGCGGTAATCCGAAAAATGGTGAGAGACTTAAATATCAGGACAAAGATAGTAGCAGTGCCTACCGTAAGAGAGCCAAGCGGACTGGCTATGTCTTCCCGCAACCTTCGTCTGTCTGAGATAGAAAAAGAAATAGCAGCCCATCTATACAAAACCATGCAAGGCTTGAAAGATAGGGTGTGCTTTGGAGATAATGTGCCTGTTGCTATAGCGCAGAGCAAGGATTTACTGGCGCAGGTAGATGGGCTTCAGTTGGAGTATTTGGAAGTGGTAGACTCTGCTACTATGCAGGTCGTGAGTGATCTGAGTGCCGCTGATAGTATTTCTATTTGTGCGGCAGCACATGTCGGCGAAGTGAGAATTATTGATAATATGTACATAAAACAAACCGATTGAAAATTTCATCTATCCTGAAGTATAGCTTTTCATTGTTGCTCGCTGGCGTGCTTTTTTACTTCGCTTTTCGCAATGTTTCTATCACTGACTTTTTGAATAAAGTCAGTGAGGTCAACTATTGGTGGGTCGTTTGGTCAGTTGTGTTGTCATTGCTGAGCCACTGGCTTCGAGCGTATAGGTGGAACCTGATGTTGCGTCCCTTGGGTTATGAAAAGCTTTCTGATGGTCGTACGTTTTTGGCAGTGATGACAGGTTATTTGGCCAATTTGGCTTTCCCAAGATTGGGTGAGGTCACTCGATGTGGTGTGATGAAAAAAAATGATAAGGTGCCGATGAGTATTTCATTTGGAACTGTGATCACGGAGCGGGCCATAGATTTTTTGATTTTGCTATCTCTTATCCTGTTAGATTTTATCATAGAATTTGATTTGGTGTATGATTTCTTCATCAGCTCTGTAGGCTGGGATACAGAGGCCGATCATACCTGGACGATTGTTATTATTGCTTTTATCCTTGTGGTTTTAGCTATAGTAGGAGTACTTATTCTGAAAAGAATTTTAGAGTATGAGTTTGAAAATGCCTTTCTTCAAAAGATACATCGTGTGCTCACAGATATAGTAAATGGGTTGTTGTCTATTAGGAAAATACAGAATATTTCGGGCTTTGTCATTTCTACGATTGGTATATGGGTGTTTTACTATTTGATGAGTTATGTGATCTTTTTCTCAATTAGCGAGACATCGAGCCTCGGTTTTGGTGCAGGCTTATCTATATTGGCAGCTGCTGGAGTAGCTATGGCTATGCCTGTGCAAGGAGGTATAGGCGCTTATCATACGTTAGTGAGTGGCGTGCTGATCATCTACGGAATAGAGGCGACTAGCGGATTGTTTTTTGCCACTTTGCTCCATACCTCTCAGTTAGTGAGTATTTTGTTTTTTGGGGGGCTCAGTGTATTAGGGACTTTAATAATTGCTCGAAAGAGAAAAACAGAAGATCCCCTAAAACCGTAATAAGAGCGTTAGATATTTGAAACCATTAAATCATATATAAATGTTAATCATCTTTTTAGTCTTTTTTTTGGTTGGGCTTTATGTTAGCAATAAGCTCAAGAGTAAGTTTAAGAAGTATTCGCAAATCGCTTTGCAATCGGGCCTTTCAGGAAGAGAAATAGCGGAATTGATGCTGCGCGACAATGGAATCACTGACGTGAAAGTAATTTCCGTGCAGGGGCATTTGTCTGATCACTATAATCCTGCCAACAAAACGGTAAATCTCAGCCCTGAAGTATATGCTGGTAGAAGTGCTGCTGCTGCTGCTGTGGCGGCTCACGAATGCGGACACGCTGTTCAGCACGCTACGGCTTATAGCTTTTTAGAATTCCGTTCGGCCATGGTGCCTATACAGAACATAAGTTCTAAAATCCTGAATTTCATTTTGATTGGCATGTTCTTTTTTGGCTTTGCCATGAAGTCCTTTGGCTTGGATACCATTTTTTTAGTTGTAGTCGCTGCGCAGTTTGTGATTACCATGTTTTCTTTGGTGACTTTGCCTGTGGAATTTGATGCCAGTAAGCGCGCACTTGCCTGGATCGACCAGCGAGGTATTGTGACGAGTCAAGAACATAGTATGGCTAAAGATGCTTTGCATTGGGCAGCCATGACCTATGTAGTAGCAGCCTTGGCGGCGATCACACAATTACTTTATTTTGTAATGCTGTTTTTGGGAAGTCGGGATTAGGTTAGTTTCGATCTAAAGATTTTAAAAAAGACTTGAATATTGTTCAAGTCTTTTTTTTATATATTTGTATGCATGCATACTATATTGATTCAGAATAATATGTCGCCAATTAAGTATTAATTGCATTAATTGAAATTAAAATCTTTTAATGTGTAATGATTGCAAATTATCTTTCGAAACTAAAACAACCCTCAAAATGAATTTTGTATTGACCGAAGAACAATTAGCAGTACGAGACGCTGCCAGAGAATTTGCTCAAACCGAACTTTTGCCAGGCGTAATCGAACGGGATGAAAACCAGCAGTTTCCGGCCGAGCAGGTCAAAAAAATGGGAGAGCTTGGGTTTATGGGGATGATGGTAGATCCAAAATACAATGGTGGTGGTATGGATACCATTTCTTATGTGCTGGCCATGGAAGAGATATCAAAGGTAGATGCTTCATGTTCTGTAGTGATGTCGGTCAACAATTCATTGGTGTGCTGGGGTTTGGAGAAATTTGGCACAGAGGAGCAAAAAGAAAAGTACCTCAAGCGTTTGGCTTCTGGGGAAATTATCGGAGCTTTCTGTTTGTCTGAGCCCGAGGCCGGTTCGGATGCCACTTCGCAAAGAACGACTGCAGAAGACAAGGGCGATTATTACCTGTTGAACGGAACTAAAAACTGGATTACCAACGGTAGTAGTGCGTCGGTATATATTGTAATGGCACAAACCGATGTAGAGAAAAAACACAGAGGTATCAATGCATTGATAGTAGAGAAGGGAACAGAAGGTTTTACTGTAGGACCAAAAGAAAATAAACTAGGTATCCGAGGCTCGGATACGCATTCTTTGATGTTTCAGGATGTAAAGGTTCCCAAGGAGAACCGAATAGGTGAAGATGGCTTTGGCTTTTCGCTGGCTATGCAAGTGCTCAATGGGGGTAGAATAGGTATTGCCTCCCAAGCTTTGGGTATTGCTAGTGGGGCTATGGAGTTGGCAATTAATTACTCAAAAGAACGAAAATCGTTTGGAAAGCCAATCTGCGAGCACCAAGGTATTCAGTTTAAATTGTCGGAAATGGCGACCAATATTGAAGCTGCCAGATTGCTATGCTTACAAGCTGCAGCTAAAAAAGACAGAAAAGAAGACTTTGTGAAAGAGGCTGCAATGGCTAAGCTGTTTGCTTCGAAAGTAGCCATGGAAACCACTGTAGAGGCAGTTCAAGTACATGGTGGCTACGGGTTTGTGAAGGAATTTCATGTCGAGCGATTGATGCGAGACGCGAAGATTACACAGATCTATGAAGGGACTTCAGAGATACAAAAAATTGTAATTGCTCGCGAGATATTAAAATAGTATAAATGTCCAACGGTATTAATTTATTTATAATCTTTGTATTTATTATACATTATATTAGATTTATACAATAATACCAATGGAAATTAGCTCAAATCAAAGGGCTACTCCGAAATAATTCAATGGAGGACTATAACAAAATCATCGAGTCTTTATCGGTAAGGTTCATTTCAGCTAAGAATATTAATATTTTGCAACCGCTTACGGTTGAGAATTATTATGATGTAGAAAATGTGTTCATCTATGTGCACAAAGGCGAGGTGAAATTCGGAAAGGAAAAAGAGGTGGTCAAAGAGAATGAAATACTCTTTGTGCCAGGAGGAAAAATGGTAGGCCTTACCTATGGTAGTGGCAACTCTATGAATCTTTCTAATGATGATTTTATCAATAATAAAGAAAAGTTTTTTCAGACGAGCGATTCGTATATTGCCAAGCCAGATCATGAGAATATCACCATGATCAATTTTGAGGCAAAAGTTTTTGATACCGTCAATTTCTTTGCGTCTTTAGATATTCCTGCTTTTGTAATTAAGGGTAATCACAACTTGATCTCTTTGGTCAAATTGATTGTCACGGAGATTTATTCTGATACGCCAGGTAAGGCTAGAGTGGTGAATCTAGAAACAGACCATCTTGTAGTAGAACTGATTAGGCATATACTGAGTAAGGGTTTGTTTGTTGAGCAATTGGCTACAAACTCTACTTATTTTAAAGATCCACGTCTCATAGATATTTTTTCCTTTATCAAGGACAACTTGCAAGAAGATCTTTCTAATAAAATATTGGCTAATGTGGCCAATGTCTCTGAGGATTATGTAGGACAGTATTTTAAAATGCTTACGGGCATTAATCCACAGGATTATATCGAGTATCAGCGAATGGAGATGGCTGTAAATATGCTACGAACGACAAAGAAAAGCATTCGAGATATAGGTAAAGAAGTAGGATACAAAGACACCGCGTACTTTTGTAGAAGATTCAAAATGATGTTTGGTATACCTGCTGGTAAAATGAGACGAAGAGAGACGTTAATGAACGTCTAGCTTCTCATTGATTACATGTATGCGTTCAGATACCTGAATCAACAAACTCTCCTCTTTTTCAAGCGCATTGCCAATCACCACCATGTCTGCTCCAGCTTCTAAGGCTAGGTTGACTCTACTTAGTGAATTAAGCCCTCCCCCTACTACCAAGGGGACCTCTATAGAGCGAGCCACTGTAGATATTACTTTTTGTGGAATAGGTTCGTCGGCACCGCTTCCTGCATCTAGATAGATGGTTTGTAGCCCTAGCATTTCGCCCGCCATGGCTGTACAGGCTGCGATTGTAGGTTTGTCCGAGGGCAGTGGTACGGTATTGCTCATGTAGCTGGCAGAGGTAGGTGCGCCAGAGTTTACTAGCATATACCCCATAGGGATAACTTCTAGTTTGCTTTTTTTCAATATGGGTGCCGCTAGTACATGCTGTCCGATGAGAAAGTCTGCATTTCTTCCTGAAATGAGTGAAAGCAAAAATATTGCGTCGGCATTAGAGTCTATCTGGATGTGATTGCCAGGAAAAATAACCACAGGGATATTGCTATTCGATTTGATGATCGAGATTACTTTTGAAAAGTTGTCGTTTGTGATTAGGCTTCCTCCAACCAAGAGATAGTCTACTTTATTCTCTACACAAAGATTGACAAGCCGAATGAGTCCGCCAATGTCCGTGGACTTGTCGGGATCGATCAGTACGGCCAGTGCTTTCTCGTTGCGGGCTTTTTTATCTTGTAGTTGATTCAGCAGCTTGTTCATCTTTTTGGCTTTTGCTGTTGAGCATGGAAATTTTTTCAATGGCTAGCGGGAGTAGCTTTTGTATAGCAATGGATATTACGGAGGTAGTTACTGCTGATGGTCGACTAGTTGCTTTTTTATCCTTCGAACGCTTGGTTTTCGTTTTGGGGGAGCTACTAGGCGCAATCAATTTGTAGAGGAGTGTCACGGCTATTACACCTGCGCCTATCACTGCTAGTGTTTTCAGGCTGTTTTCTACTTGGGTTTCGAGGGTTGAGGCCTCATTTTCCAAATGAGCCATGAGCTTTTTTTCTTCGGAAAGTAGCAGTTCTCGTTTATCCAATATTTCTTTTTTATTGCTCATCCTTGTTCGAAGGTTCTTTGGTGATGTTTTCCATCAATTTGGTCTCGAAGAATACTTTGAGTTTTCCTGATTTTAAAAAGTAAAAAACCAATAGCAAAAGCAGCAAATAAAGCCCTGATACGATCAAATAGCCTACGGAATCACCAGGGAAATATGAGTTTAAAAAATTGGCCAAAGCAATACTCAGAAAGGTAACCATCAGACCCGAAATAACCAAGATGACCAAGTAAGCGATCATTTGAGCTAGCAGATTAGAAAGGTGCTCGGTCAGATCCAATTTGAACAATTCAAATTTGACTCGAAGGTATTCTGTAAAGGTCTCTTTTAGTTTACTTATGTTCAATATATCCACGATGTTATTCCTATCAATTGAGGCTTAAATATAAAGGATATCAGTTAGACGATGGATTACTTCGCCGAAGATAAAAATTAGGTAGGTTCTGATTTCAGTATCTCAATACTGAAACACGAGCAAAGAACAGTATTTAGTGAGCTGGTTTCCTGTTGTTGGCTATTGAGCGTTTAGCTCGTGTATGGCAAGCCATGCCATGAGGCCAGGCCCATGTGACAGTGCGTCTTCGTCGATGTCGAAGGTAGGTGTATGCACGGCAGACACGATGCCTTTGGCTTCATTTCTGGTGCCTAGTCTGTAGAAACAGGCGTCTACTTCTTGGGAATAATAGGCGAAATCTTCGGCACCCATCCAAACGTCGAGATCTACTACGTTTTCTTTTCCTAGGTAGGCGATGGCGGCTTGTTTGGCTCTTTCTGTCAGTTCGGGTTCATTCTTTAGAAATGGGTAGCCTACTTGAATGTTGAAATTGCAAGACCCCCCCATGGACTCGGCTATGCCTTCTGCCATTTTTTTCATTTTCACATGCGCTTCTTTGCGCCATTTTTCATCTAGTGTTCTGAAGGTGCCTTCTATTTTTACTTCGTTTGGGATCACATTGGTGGCGCCATGAGCGAGTACTTTGCCAAAACTAAGTACGCTAGGTGTTTTAGGAGCAGCCATTCTACTTACCACTTGTTGCAGTGCGATGATGATGTGAGAAGCTATGACTACAGGGTCTACATTGTGCTCAGGTAGTGCGCCATGTCCACCTTTCCCAGTTACGGTTACATATAGTTCATCGGCACTGGCCATGTACATGCCCTCTCTAAATCCCACTTTGCCTACAGGAATCAGTGGCATTACATGCTGTCCAAAAATAGCACTAGGTTTTGGGTTTTCAAGCACGCCTTCTTTGATCATGAGTGAAGCGCCTCCAGGGAAAACTTCTTCGCCAGGTTGAAAAATAAATTTGATGGTGCCTTCGAATTCGTCTTTTACCTGATTTAGGATATTGACTGTGGTTAATAATGAGGAGGTGTGTACATCATGCCCACAAGCATGCATGACGCCTTTTTTCTTCGACTTGTATGGTTTGTCGCTTTCTTCGATGATAGGAAGAGCGTCCATGTCGGCACGAAGAGCAATGGTATTTTTCGTTGGGTTTTTCCCTTCGATGATGGCCTCAATACCATTGCCTGCGATTCCAGTTTTTGTCTTAATTCCTATTTTTTGTAATTGAGTCAATACATACTTGGCCGTCTCTGTTTCTTGAAAGGAGAGCTCAGGGTTGGCGTGTATATGCTGCCTATTGGCTACAGTTTCTTGGTGTAGCGATTGAGATAGAGATTTTATTTTGTCTAATAGAGCCATGGGCGAATTTTTGGCAATTTAATGAAATAAACCAAGTTGGGTATGTCCTATTCGCGCAGTTCATTAATTTTTTAAACTGTTTAAAGTAGTCTGCCATTCATTGCAGGAATGGTAATGATTAGGCTTAAAAAGCAATGAAAATTTCGAATGTATGCAGGGTTTCGTTAGTCCTCGATTTTAATTTTTACAGGTACCAATACGGCCCTGGAAAAATGTTTTTGGAGTGTTACAAAATCAGCATTGGCTTCTAGTCTTGAATAATACTCTCCTACACGCACTTTGTAGTTGGGTTGGTCGTAGCTCACTCTTGGTCTTTGGTTTTCTAGTACTTCGTAGGTTTTTACTTTTACCTGATTGGCTTTGTCTCTATTGTTGCCCGAATAAAGCTGAATTGAAAAGCCATCCACATACTGGATATCTGCTCTGGATTTTTTTATTCGATAGAGTACGGTGTCCAGTGCTGCTCCGATATCGTTCGTTGGTGTCACATATTCAGCTGTAGGCACATATTCTTCCTTTGGTTCAGAAATGATTTCCTCGGAGGAGGGCTCGTCTGTTGAGATAGTAGGCCTATAGACAGAAAGATCCTCTTCGTAGGTGGTACTACTTGTAGTCGTAGCGACTGTAGGTGCACAAAACTGCAAGAGGGTAACAATAGTAACGATTGGGAACACGCGAATTAACTTTGATACTATGGTTTTCAAAATACGAAATTTAAAATAACTGATCGATTACTCAAGGTACAAAGTCAAAGTTTAACTTTCAACAATTACGCATTTTCCGTTGGCTACATCAGCTTCTACGCTTTTGAACTTCACATCTTCTTTTAGGCTGCCATCGGCATACTGAGCGGTTACACGGTCGTTTCGGCCATAAATCTTTTCGGATTTTAATGGTGCTGTTTTTTCTACAGGTGCTGTGCGGTTGTTAGTCGCGGCTAGTGTAGAGCCACTATCGGCTTTTGACTCACTGTAATTTTGTGCAGCGCGTTGTTGTCTAGCTTCTTGTACTTCGTCTGGTTGCTCTACGGCTATCTCAGATTTAGTTAAGAATGATACTGTATCTTCATTTACTCTTGCGAGAAATTGCTTGAACATTTCGAAAGCTTCAAACTTGTAGATCAATAGAGGATCTTTTTGTTCGTGGACAGCCATTCGTACGGATTGTTTCAAATCATCCATTTCACGCAAGTGTTCTTTCCAGCTTTGGTCAATGATGGCAAGAGCGATCATTTTTTCCATTGCTTTCATCATTTCACGCCCCTCGGTATCGATGGATTTTTGAAGATTAGCCACTACTCCGATTTGTTTCTTTCCATCACTAAAGGGTACCATAATTTCTTTTACAGTGGCACCACGAGTCGCTTGAATGTTGGTCAGTACAGGGAGGGCACGCTCGGATACCATTTTATTTTTGGCATGGTAGGCATCTAGAGCTTCGTGATATAAATTTTCTCCGAGTTGTTCTTGTCCTTGTTTTGCGAAGCTCTCGGCGTCTATTTTGGTTGCCATACCAAGGATGCTTAAGCAGTTGAGCTTGAAGCTTTCGTAGTCACCTGTCACTTTTGTATTGATGGCAATATCGTCAGCTGTGTCGTACATCATATTGAGAATGTCGAGATCCAGTCGCTCTCCGTATAGTGCATTTTTCCTTCTGGCATAGATCACTTCTCGTTGTGAGTTCATTACATCATCATACTCGAGTAGATTTTTACGCGTAGCGAAGTTGTTTTCTTCAACTTTGGTTTGTGCTCTTTCGATCGACTTAGTGATCATGCTGTGCTGAATTACCTCGCCTTCTTCCAGACCCAATCGATCCATAATTCGGGCGATTCTGTCAGAGCCAAATAGCCTCATCAGGTTGTCTTCAAGACAAACAAAAAACTGTGATGATCCTACATCCCCTTGGCGACCAGCTCTACCTCTAAGCTGTCTGTCTACACGTCGGGATTCATGTCTTTCTGTACCAATAATGGCCAGCCCTCCTGCAGCTTTTGCCTCCGGAGTTAGTTTGATATCCGTGCCACGACCAGCCATGTTGGTGGCGATCGTTACAGTACCAGGCTTACCTGCTTCAGCCACTACTTCAGCTTCGCGAGCATGTTGCTTGGCATTCAGTACCTGATGTTTGATGTTTTTCATCGTGAGCATTCTACTGATAAGTTCAGATATTTCCACGGAAGTGGTACCCACTAGTACAGGCCTTTTGGCTTCAGTCAATTCTACTATTTCGTCCGCTACGGCATTGAATTTTTCACGGATGGTTTTGTATACTTTATCCTCCATGTCCTTTCGTTGGATTGGACGATTGGTAGGGATCACGATGACGTCGAGCTTGTAAATTTCCATAAATTCACCTGCTTCAGTCTCTGCCGTACCCGTCATACCTGCGAGTTTGTGGTACATACGGAAGTAGTTCTGTAGGGTAATCGTCGCATAGGTTTGTGTTGCGTCTTCTACCTTTACATTTTCTTTGGCTTCTATCGCTTGGTGCAATCCATCAGAATACCTTCTGCCGTCCATCACACGGCCAGTCTGCTCGTCTACGATTTTCACCTTGTCGTCTACTACGATATATTCGGTGTCTTTTTCGAAAAGCGTGTATGCTTTTAGGAGTTGGTTTACCGAATGTATCCTTTGTCCTTTTACAGAGTAGTCACGAATCAATTCTTCTTTTTTGTGAAGCATGTCGTTTTCACTTAAAGAAGTGTCTTGCTCTAGTTGAGCAATTTCGAGTCCGATATCTGGTAGGATAAAGAAATTTTGATCTTCACCTTCGCCAGTAATTAGGTCAATTCCTTTGTCAGTAAGCTCTATGCCATTAGTTCTTTCGTCGATGGTGAAATAAAGGGGTTCATCGGCTTGTGGCATCAATTTTTGATTGTCTGCCAGGTATATGTTTTCAGTTTTTTGCAAAACTTGACGCATGCCCGTTTCACTTAAAAACTTAATCAAGGGTTTGTATTTAGGTAATCCTCTATAGGCCCTAAATAGAGCTAAACCACCTTCAGTTTCGTCGCCTTCAGCGATCAATTTTTTAGCATCGTTCAAGAATTGCGAAGCGGTTTTGCGCTGTGCATCTACCAGCTTGCTGATTCGGGGTCTAAGTTCGTAGAATTCATGTTCGTCGCCTCTAGGTATAGGGCCTGATATGATCAATGGAGTACGAGCATCATCGATCAATACAGAATCGACTTCATCGACCATGGCAAAGTGGTGCTTGCCTTGCATCAGTTCGTCTGGGTGACGAGCCATGTTGTCTCGGAGATAATCAAACCCGAACTCGTTGTTGGTACCGTAGATGATGTCGCTTTCGTAGGCGGCTTTTCTTTGAGGAGAGTTGGGTTGATGCTTGTCGATACAATCGACCTTTAGTCCATGGAATTCGAATAACGGCGCATTCCATTCGGCATCTCTTTTGGCTAGGTAGTCGTTGACGGTGATGACGTGTACGCCCCTGCCAGACAAGCCATTCAAGAAAGCTGGGAGTGTAGCTACTAATGTTTTACCTTCTCCAGTAGCCATTTCGGCTATTTTTCCTTGGTGCAATACCACACCGCCAAGCAACTGCACGTCGTAGTGAACCATGTTCCATACTACATCTTGACCAAATGCTTTCCATTCATTGTGCCAGATGGCTGTCTCTCCTTGGATTTCGATGTGGGGTTTCGATGCGGCAAGCATTTGGTCCATAGTGGATGCTTTTACCGTCAATTTTTTGTTTTCGGTTAATCTTCTGGCCGTGTCCTTCACGATGGCGAATGCGCGAGGGAGAATATCGAGTAGTTTGTCTTCTAACGCTTGATCTCTTTGCTTTTCGAGGGCATCTATTTTATTAAAAACGGTTTCTTTCTCAACTATATCCAGTTCGGGATTGTCTTCAATTTGCTGATGCAGGGTCGCCATTTCATCGTCAATAGACTTGAGGTGGGCTGCTATTTCTTCTTTCAGTTCTTGTGACTTACCACGTAACTCGTCGTCTGTGACGTTAGCAAGTTTCTGATATTCAGCATTGATCAAATCCACATAAGGCAAAAGCTCTTTCAAATCTCTGTCCGCTTTAGTACCAAATACTTTGGCTATGCCTTTTGTAATAATATTTAACATGAATATTTACGTTTTTAATGAATCGGTAAATTTAAATTCTTTTTTCTTCTAGACGTGAATCTGAAGAGGGAATAGCAAAAAATGAACCGAGAGATTTTTATATGTCAAACTGTCCGCTAAAAACTTGTTCCGCAGGGCCAATCAGCCAGATGTTGGTGAAAGAATGGTCTGCTTTCTGTTCAAATCGGACTTCTAATTTCCCTCCTTTGGCTTCTATGGCTACTGGGCTGGAGAGCCCTTTGTCGGCAGCAGCCAGTGCAGAAGCAGTGATTCCAGTGCCACAAGACAAGGTTTCGTCTTCTACGCCACGTTCATAGGTGCGTACGTAGATGGTGTTGTTTTCTTTTATTTCTACAAAATTTACATTCGTACCGTTGGGTTGGTAGACGTCGGAATATCTGACAGCAGCTCCTTGCTGGTACACATCCTGTTTTTCAGCTTGGTTTACAAACTCAATGTGGTGAGGAGAGCCGTTGTTTAGAAAGTAATGCGTGTCGAATTTTTCTGGGCATTGTTGATCGCGCATATGCAGATATACGAGGTCATGTTTCAAATTGGCTTCGTATGGCCCGTCTATGGTTAGAAATTTAGTTTCGTCCTTGATTATTTTTAAAAAATGGGCAAAACTGACGGCACATCTGGAGCCATTTCCACATAGACTTTGGCTGCCATCAGCATTGAAATAGACCATTTCAAAATCTAATGAGTCGTGATTTTCTATGAGTATAAGGCCATCTGCGCCCACGCCGAATTTGCGATTGCAAATTTTGGAAATGATTGCTGTGTTGTGTGGAAATAGACCTTTGCGATTGTCTATCATGACGAAGTCATTGCCTGTGCCTTGGTATTTGTAAAAAGGTATGCTCATGTCACAAAATTAAGTATATGCTATAAAAGTAGGTTTACAATAAGCAGGAAAAGAAAGAAGGGAATTTCCCTAACGGAGGAGGAATGGTTGGTTTTTCTTCTGTATCAATTATACCGAGTGGTAGGTATGGTCTATCGCTCATAAATCAAAGATTTTTACTTCAGATATATTTTGGAGTGTGCCAGAGAGGATTTCGCTCTTTCATTTTAGAATTTCAACGCAATGAAGACAAGAAAAAGTAAGAATAAGTTTTTCGTTATTAAAATCATTTTGCTCACGTTGGTGCTTATGGTATGTATGGGAGGAGTTGTGGCTAGTGGCGTATTAATGGCTTCTAAGGGTTTTAGTGCTGTCTATGTAGTTGTAGCGCTGGTTTCGATAGGGCTTGGCTATTGGGTAGTGCAACGGATGATTGCGCTGAATAGTACATGGATGAGTGAGATGATAAGTGAAATTAGATCTGGTCAAGTTGCGAGTTTTGAGACATGGGAGGTAGATCAATCGACCTGGGCCTCATTTATTAGAGGGAGAGAACAGGAAGTGAAAAAAGATTTGGTTGGCATGATGATTATGAGTACGCTTATAGCGGGAGGTGTATTTGCTTACATGCTCCAAGATCAATTTAGTAATATGGTCGAACTTGTTTTAGCTTCTTCTGGCTTGGGTGTTGTTTTTGGCGCTTTGATTAGTGTGTTGATGCACTTAGGCAATCGACAACAGCTAAAAAAGATGAAAGCTAGTGACCACGGGCAGTTGTATTTCACTGAAGAAGCTATTTTGGTCAACGACTTATTGATTTACTTCAATCAGATGGGGGCGTTTTTAAAGCAGGTGACAATAGAGAAAGGAGATGAGTTACCTGCTTATTTGCATATATTGACAGAGACGCGTGCAGGCAAGCGCAGTAATGAACGGCTACATGTATTGCCTGTACCTCCGAATAAAGCAGATTCAGCAGCGGCTATACATATATATTATCAGTCGCGTTTAGCACCAGACCGTGTATTGGAAATAGATGATGTTTTGGAGTAGGGTTGGACTAATAGAAAAAGGGTTCTGAATCATTGACTCAGAACCCTTTTGAATTCTTCTATCTAGTAATAGCTGCTTAGATCTTTTCTTTGATTCTAGCTGCTTTACCTTTTCTACCTCTTAGGTAATACAATTTCGCTCTTCTTACTTTTCCTCTTCTCAAGACTTCGATTTTGTCGATGTTAGGAGAAAGCATTGGAAATATTCTCTCTACAGCTATGCCACTAGAGATTTTTCTTACCGTGAAGGTTTCGCCATTAGAGCTAGGGTTTTTGATCTGTAACACAGTCCCTTGAAACTGCTGAATTCTTTCTTTGTTACCCTCTTTGATCTTCACGTGAACATTCACGGTATCACCAGGGTTGAAAGAAGGCATTGCTGCTCTCTTCTCTTTGTACTCTTCTTCGATTAATTTAATTAAGTCGCTCATTTTATTAGCTTTATATGCCCCTCCAAAAATCGGACTGCAAATATAGAAATTTATTTTATAAATAATTCAAAGGCTTTCAAAATATAATTCAAAATTCCTTTGATCAATCTTCTAATTCTGAATCTTTAAGTAGATCAGGCCTTTTGGCCTTTGTTCTCTCTACTTGTTGATCAAACCGCCAAGCGTCTATTTTCGCTTGGTGCCCAGAGGTCAGTACTGCTGGTACTTTCCAGTTGTTGTATTCTGCTGGGCGAGTGTATACTGGAGGCGCAATCAAGTCGTCCTGAAACGAATCTGTAAGTGCAGACGTTTCGTCGTTCATCACCCCTGGCAGCAGCCGAATCACCGAGTCTGCGACTACAGCTGCGGCCAGCTCGCCTCCTGTCAATACATAGTCTCCTATGCTTATTTCTCTAGTAATCAGATGTTCGCGTACACGCTCGTCTATGCCCTTATAATGACCACATAGTAATATGATGTTTTCATTCAAACTGAGCTCGTTGGAAATACTTTGAGAAAGTTTTTCGCCATCAGGACTCATGTAGATGATTTCGTCGTATTTGCGTTCTGACTTTAGCTGAGAAATACACTTATCTATAGGTTCTATCATCAGTACCATTCCAGCGCCACCGCCAAAAGCATAATCATCTATCTGATTGTGTTTGTTGATGGCATAGTCGCGCAAGTCGTGCACATGGATTTGAGCTATTCCTTTGTCACCTGCGCGTTTGAGAATGCTTTGATCTATGGTGCCACTAAACATGGCTGGTACGCATGTGATGATGTCAATCCTCATCTTCCTCTAGGTATATATCAATTAAGCCATCAGGTATATCGGCATCTATTCTGTTGGTTTCAATATCAACCTTCAGGATAATTTCATCTTTTAAAGGAATTAGAACTTCCTTGCCTTGATGAATAACCGAAATAAGCTCTTGAGGACCTATTTCAAAAAGTTCTTTTACTTGTCCAATAAGTTTACCCTTGTCGTACAAATCCATGCCTACCAATTGATGGAGGTAGTATTCGTCGTCTGCCAAATCAGGTAAATTATTGAGCGGCAAGAAGATCGGACTAGCCACCAAAGCTTTGGCTTCTTCCACATCGTCGATTTCTTCAAATTTGGCAATAGCCTTAGATGAATTGATTTGAATGTGTTCAATAAAAAATGGAATCAATGCACTGTTCTGTTGAACAAGCACTGATTCCAAATTTTGATATTCTAAAGGATTGTCAACATCTAAAAAGAGTTGAACGTCACCTTTTAAGCCGTGAGTTTTGATTACATGACCAATTTGGTAGCAATCATCAACTGTCATAATAAATTATTCTGCGGCTTTATCTTCTTTTTTAGAAGCTTCTTCAGCTGGAGCTTCTGCTGCTGCAGGTGCTTCTTCTTTAGTTTCTTCTACTTTAGCCTCTGCTGCTGGTGCTTCAGCTTCTGCTGCAGGGGTCTCTTCTGCTACTGGAGCTTCTTCTGCACTTGCTTCAGCTTTAGTAGCTGCCTCTGCTTCTTCAATGGCCAACCTTTTCTTAGCCAGCTCTTCTGCTCTTGCAGAGTTTACTTTCGCTTCAGCTTCTAGTCTAGATTTGTTAGCAGCGTCTTTTTCTTTTGCTAAAGAATCAACTTTGCCTTGAACCTTACTGTCTTTTTCTTGCAGCCATGCTTCGTATTTCTTGTCAGCATCTTCTTGCGTGATTGCACCTTTGTTCACTCCTACTTGTAAGTGTTTTTTGTACATCACACCTCTGTGTGAAAGAATCGCTCTTGCGGTATCTGTAGGCTGTGCCCCATTCATTACCCATGCCAATGCTTTTTCTTCATCGATGCTGATGAAAGCAGGATTTGAGTTTGGGTTGTACGAACCTAGTTTTTCGATAAATCGGCCATCACGTGGCGCACGGGCGTCTGCTACGACTACATCGTATATTGCCTGTTTTTTTCGCCCTCTACGGGCTAGTCTAATTTTTACTGCCATTTTATATGGTATAGTTTAAATGTTGTGGATCACGTCCACTTGTATTAAAAAGTCCGCAAATGTACGGCTTTTTTGTTTAAAAATTAAAAATGTGTGGAGGAATGAGAAAATGTTTGTATGAAGAATGCGATTGCTGAGCTTTATTATTAAAAACTGCTCAAGCGAATATACAGTTTTTAATTGTGTAATTGACATGTTATATTTGTGCCAGCAAAGATAAAAAAGCAAATGGATAAATATTCTTATATCGCCAATGCGCACAGTGGAGTGATTGACGATATGTACCAATCTTATAAGGTCGACCCAAATTCTGTTGATGTATCATGGCAGAGATTTTTTGAAGGCTTTGAATTTTCTTTACAAAAGTACGGTGAAGATGGAACTGTAGCCTCAGAGGCTGTTTCCAGTAAGGAAATAGCAGTTCGAGATCTGATACATGCGTATCGTTCTCGTGGCCATTTAAAATCTAATACTAATCCAGTACGTCAACGTAAAGACAGAAAAGCACTTCTAGAGTTAGAAGATTTTGGCCTGACGAAAGAGGATTTAGACACTGAGTTCGAAAGTGGCAATATTATCGGTATCGGCAGAGCACCACTAAAGAAGATCATCGCCTCATTAAAGGATATCTACGAAGGAACGGTAGGGTTCGAATATATGTATATCCGAAAACCGCACATTTTGGAGTGGTTTAAAGAAAAGGTGGAAAGAGAAGCACTCAACTTCAACCCTCCTTTAGAAGAAAAAAAACAGATTTTATCAAAACTCAATGAGGCAGTTGTCTTTGAGAATTTTCTGCACACAAAATACCTCGGACAAAAGAGATTCTCTTTAGAAGGAGGTGAAACCACTATTCCTGCACTCGATGCTGCAATCAACAAAGGAGCGGAACTGGGAGTACAGGAAGTGGTGATGGGTATGGCACACAGAGGTAGGCTCAATGTATTGGTAAACATTATGGGCAAAACCTATGAGCAAGTCTTCAATGAATTTGAAGGAGGGTATGTTCCAGACCAAACTATGGGAGATGGCGATGTGAAGTACCACATGGGCTTTTCTTCTCAGATCGTGACACCAGAAGGACACACGGTTGATTTGAAATTGGCGCCTAACCCATCTCATCTGGAGGCGGTCAACCCAGTGGTTGAAGGATTTGCTAGAGCAAAAATAGACAGCCTATATAATGACGACAATTCGAAGATCATGCCGATTCTTATCCATGGAGATGCTGCTATTGCGGGTCAAGGATTGGGTTATGAATTGATCCAAATGTCTAAATTGGATGCTTACACAACTGGTGGTACGATTCATTTTGTGATCAATAATCAAGTCGGGTTTACCACAGATTTTGATGAGGCAAGATCTAGTATCTATTGTACCGACTTGGCTAAGACAGTGGATGCACCTGTGCTTCACGTGAATGGTGATAATCCAGAAGCGGTAGTGTTTTGTATGAAAATGGCTGTAGAGTACCGTCAGAAATTCAAGAGAGACATTTTTATTGATATGGTGTGCTATAGACGCCATGGTCACAATGAGTCTGATGAGCCGAAGTTTACTCAGCCGTCGTTATACAATTTGATCTCTAAGCATGCTAACCCAAGAGAGGTATATAACAAATCGTTGATCGACAGAGGAGATATCGATGCTGGTTTGGCTAAGTCGATGGACAAAGAGTTTAAAGGGATGCTTCAAGATCGATTGAATCAGGTGAAGCAAGACAAATTGCCTTATACTTTGCAGCAAAGCGAAAAAGAATTCTCAGAAATGAGATTGTCTAGACCAGAAGATTTTGACGAGTCGCCTGATACCTCCATATCAGAAGAGGTAATCAAAAAGGTAGGTGATGCGATGATCAAAGTGCCTAAAGGCTTCAAGCCATTGAAGCAAATAGACAAGGTACTGAAGCAACGTAAAGAAATGTACTTTGACAAGAAAGAACTCAACTGGGCTGCTGCAGAAATGTTGGCCTATGGTTCTATGTTGTTAGACAATAATACGGTAAGAATATCTGGGCAGGATACGAAGAGAGGTACATTCTCTCACCGCCATGCAGTAGTGAGAGATATGAATACCAATGAGCCTTATAGCTTTTTGGATCATATAGAAGGGTGTGAAAATAAGTTCAAAATTTATAATTCCCTTCTTTCAGAGTTCGGTTGTTTAGGCTTTGAGTTTGGCTATGCCATGGCAGATCCTAATGCTGTCGTGATATGGGAAGCACAGTTTGGCGACTTTGCCAACGGTGCACAGGTCATGATCGATCAGTTTATCTCTTGTTCGTATACTAAGTGGAGAAGAATGAACGGGTTAGTGTTGCTTCTCCCACATGGCTACGAAGGGCAAGGGCCAGAGCACTCTAATGCTCGACCAGAACGATATCTACAGTTGGCCTCTGGTAATAATATGTACATATGCAACCTGACCACGCCAGCCAACTACTTCCACATGATCAGAAGACAATTGGCCATGCCTTTCAGGATGCCATGTATTTTGATGTCACCTAAATCCTTGTTTAGACACCCATTAGTGATGTCTAAGACGGAGGAGTTTACCAATGGCAAATTCAGAGAAGTGATAGGAGATGATTACGCAGATCCTAAAAAGGTGAAAAAAGTACTCTTGTGTAATGGTAAAGTATATTTCGATTTGCTCGAAAAACAACAAGCCGATAAGCGCAAAGATGTAGCGATCATTAGAGTAGAGCAATTGCATCCATTCCCTAAAAAGCAGGTGATGGCCGAATTGAATAAGTACAAGGTAGATATTGTTTACTGGGTACAAGAAGAGCCAGAAAATATGGGTGCTTGGTCGTTTATCTTACGTGTGTTTAGAGAAGTGACCAAAGATGTGATTTCGCGTAAAGCGGCAGCATCTCCAGCCACTGGATATGCCAAAGTGCATAAGAAAGAGCAAGAAGACCTTGTGAATCAGGCTTTCTCCTGATCGAATCAATAGAGACTTAAAAAATTTAATTATAAAAAAATGATTGAAGTTAAAATACCAACTGTTGGCGAATCGATCACTGAGGTGACCGTATCACAATGGACGAAGCAAAGTGGAGACTATGTCGAAATGGACGAAGTCATTTGTGAACTAGAATCAGACAAAGCTACCTTCGAACTTAATGCGGAAGCTGCTGGTATCCTTACCATCAAAGTAGAGGAAGGTGAAACCATAGAAATAGGGACAGTAGTATGTACTATCGATGAGTCTGCATCTGCAGGAGCATCTGCTTCGGCACCAGCTGCCAAGGCGGAGTCGACACCAGCCCCGGCTGCTAGTGGGAAAACTGGTGAAACGTTAGAAATGAAAGTACCTACAGTAGGAGAATCGATTACTGAGGTAACTATAGGCACTTGGATGAAACAAGATGGCGATATGGTAGAGCTAGATGAGCCAATCGCTGAAATCGAATCAGACAAAGCCACTTTCGAATTGGCTGCGGAGGCTAGAGGCGTGCTGAAGATCGTAGCCCAAGAAGGCGATACGATCGAAATCGGTGCGTTGATTTGCAAAATAGAAGTAGTAGAAGGAGGTGCTCCTGCACCAGTTGCATCTACTCCTGATGTAACTGCCGAAACTCCTACTGGTACACCAGGATATGCTGCGGGTCACCCATCACCAGCAGCGGCTAAGATATTGGCAGAAAAAGGAATCCCAGCGGGAGACCTAGCGGGTTCTGGCGTAGGGGGTAGAATTACCAAAGATGACGCAATAGCTGCTCAGAAATCTGCGCCTGCAGTTGCACCAGCTAAAGAGGCTGCCCCGGCAGTACCTGCTTTTGGCGGTGGCAGAACACAGACTAGAAAGAAGTTGACTCCGTTGAGAAAAACGGTAGCCAAGCGTTTGGTTTCTGTGAAGAATGAAACGGCGATGCTGACTACTTTCAACGAAGTAGATATGAAACCTGTAATGGATCTTCGTAAAAAATATAAAGATGCCTTTAAAGATAAATATGAAGTAGGTTTAGGCTTCATGTCTTTCTTTATCAAAGCGGCTTGTCAAGCTTTGCAAGAGTGGCCAGCAGTGAATGCACAAATCGATGGTAATGAGATCGTATACAATGATTTCTGTGATGTGTCCATTGCGGTTTCTGCGCCTAAGGGTTTGGTTGTTCCTGTGATTAGAAATGCAGAATCTCTGTCATTCAATCAAGTAGAAAGCGAAGTTGTAAGATTGGCTAAAAAGGCTAGAGATAACAAATTGAGCATCGACGAAATGCAGGGAGGCACCTTTACGGTGACCAATGGAGGTATCTTTGGGTCTATGCTTTCTACTCCGATCATCAATGCTCCTCAGTCTGCGATTTTGGGCATGCACAATATCGTAGAGCGACCTGTAGCGATCAATGGTCAGGTGGAAATCAGGCCGATCATGTACTTGGCACTTTCTTACGATCATAGAATCATCGATGGACGTGAGTCTGTAAGCTTCTTGGTGAGAATTAAAGAATTATTAGAAGATCCTGCTCGATTGATGTTAGGTATCTAATTGCATGGATTGAATAGTGAGTATTGTGGCTTTAGATTTTTGTATTTTTAATAACGAAACCAAAATCTAACCTTATGCACAATTACAAAGAACTCATTGTTTGGAAGAAGTCTGTTGATTTTTGTACTTCAATTTATCAACAAACTTCCTCCTTTCTTTCAGAAGTGCTTGCGAAGTGGGAACTCAATCGATCATTGCCACTAGAATTGAATTATTAAAAGAGAAAGACTTTAATCTGTTGAATAGTGAAATGCAAATTCTTCAAAAGATGATCTTCAATCTCAAAAAGTCATTATAAATTTTAGAGATACTCAGTACTCAATACTACTAAAAAGACATGAAATACGACGTAACTGTAATCGGATCTGGCCCTGGAGGCTATGTAGCAGCCATCAGATGTGCACAATTAGGATTCAAAACTGCGATAGTAGAAAAATATAATACCCTTGGAGGAACCTGTTTGAACGTGGGATGTATCCCTTCCAAAGCATTGTTGGACTCTTCTGAGCATTTTCACAATGCGGAGCATACTTTTAAGGAACATGGGATTGATATTCCAGCACCTAAAGTAAACTTCAAGCAGATGATTGCTCGTAAAGGCGATGTGGTACAGCAGAATACGGATGGCATTCAGTATTTGATGAAGAAAAACAAGATTGATGTTTTTCACGGTCATGGATCGTTTGTGGATAAAAACACCATCAAAGTAGCTGGCGAGAAAGAAGAAACTATTTCTACAGATAAAGTGATTATTGCTACTGGGTCTAAACCATCTTCTCTTCCTTTTATCAATATTGATAAAAAGAGAGTGATCACCAGTACTGAAGCTTTGGAATTGAAAGAAATCCCTAAGCACATGATCATCATCGGTGGTGGTGTGATAGGATTGGAGTTGGGTTCTGTATACAAAAGACTAGGAGCAGAGGTATCTGTGGTTGAGTTTTTCGACAGAATTATCCCTGGGATGGACGGCACTATGTCTAAGGAGTTAACCAAATCATTGAAAAAATTGGGAGTAAAATTCTACCTCAAACACAAAGTAACGGGAGTAGAAGCCAAAGGAAAGGACGTAATCGTGAAGGCGGATACGCCTAAAGGTGAGGTGCTTGAGTTGAAAGGGGATTATTGTTTGGTATCTATTGGTCGAAGAGCCTATACTGACGGTTTAGGATTAGAAAATGTAGGAATAGCTACAGACAAAGCAGGTCGCATCGAAACGGATGCTCATCTGAAAACTTCTGTGGACAATATCTTTGCGATTGGTGATGTGGTAAAAGGAGCTATGCTGGCGCATAAAGCCGAAGAAGAAGGCGTATTGGTCGCAGAGCAATTAGCCGGACAAAAGCCACACATTAACTATAACCTGATTCCTGGCGTGGTATATACATGGCCAGAAGTGGCCGGTGTAGGCCAGACCGAAGAGCAACTGAAAGAGGAAGGCAAAGCTTACAAAATAGGCTCATTCCCGTATAAAGCCTTGGGCAGAGCCAGAGCGAGTATGGATACGGACGGCCTTGTCAAGATATTGGCGGATAAGGCAACCGACGAGATTTTAGGCGTGCATATCATTGGTGCTAGAGCTGCAGATATGATTGCAGCAGGTGTCACGGCCATGGAATTTAGAGCTTCGGCAGAGGACGTGTCGCGGATGTCACACGCACACCCTACCTATATGGAAGCTGTAAAGGAAGCATGCTTGGCAGCTACCGATGCTCGTCCTATTCATATGTAAGATTATTATTGTTTGAAAATCATAAATTGAAAAACCGAAGGGTTCTCCTTCGGTTTTTTTATGTCTGCTCTATGGCGTAGATATTGACTGCCTTCTCTTTGCCTTTGAGGGCGATCTCACCCAAAAACTCCTGTCTGAATTGCTTTATGTTTTGTGTTGCTTGAGCGAAATGCTCAGAGACCAATAAGCTCCTGTTAAACTGACTACACATAGATTGAATGCGAGCACCTGTATTGAGCACGTCTCCGTGGTACGCAATATCTCGCTTGATATAGCCGACTTCGGCCACCGTTACGGAGCCTTCATTGATACCTGCTTTAAATGCTGGTACAAACCCGAAGTTTTGCTCGAACTTGGCAGCTTTTGAATGCAGCTTGTCGCGAAAAGCAAAGAATAGTTTGATGCTGAGCTCAGAAGCATTAGCGTCCGACGAATTCCAAGTCAAGACGGCTTCGTCTCCTACATACTGATAGATTTGTGCTTTGTGTGCAAATACGATTTCGTTGAGATAAAAGAAGCAGGTCTGGATCAAGCTAGAATATTTAATGTGGCCAAGCTTTTCCGCGTAAGCGGTAGAGTCCTTGAGATCCAAAAACATGAAGATACGATTTTCGATCACCGGTTGGTGGTATTTGCCCATAAACATCACTAATAGATTGCCAGGGCCATATTTTTTACTGACTTCTAATACGAAGTTGATAATAACGGAGAATATGGTGAGTATAGACCCAAAGGCTATATAAAAAGGCCAGCTAGCCAAGACTTCTTTGAGGTCGTTGATGTTACTCACTGGAGTCACGTCGATGAGAAAAAGGACGAAAAAAACAATCGCAAATACCAAGGAAAAACCAATGAGGTAGAGTACGGTTTTGATCAGCATGATCTTCCCAAAAGACTTTTTTCTGAGTTCTGTATTTTCAGCCAGCCAGTAAACAAAATAGAAAACTGTACCAAAAAGCAGCCCAAACATACCTCCTTCCATATATTGATAGCCAGAAATAAAGTAGTCTATATACTCTTGGTTTGCTGGCGTCATGGGGATGTCGATAAAACGGAACATCAAGTGTTGGAAAAAGATACCCGTGGCAGTAATGCCCATACATGCTATTACCCATGCGGCGACGACAAAGAACCAATCATATAGATTTCTTTTCCATTTCATGTTTTGAGCAGATTGTTGTGTTGTTGGTTGAACCCGTAGATGCCTTGCAGCCCTCCTGTGTGCAGACTAATGATTTTTGTACCAGGGGCAAATTTGTCTTTTTTGATCATATCGATGAGAGCATACATCATTTTTCCTGTGTAGATGGGATCCAATGGGATATGAGTAGTTTGATAGAATTCATTGATAAATTTAATTAAATGACTATCAAACTTGGCGTATCCCTCAAAGTGGTAACCATGAAAAAGTTGCCAACCTGATGTACGACCTACTAGGTTAGTAATTAGTTCTTCCAAATATTTTTCTCCCTTGAGTGTGCTGATACCTAGTGCTGTTTGGTGCTTTTTTAGGCGACTAGATATACCTGCTAGCGTGCCTCCAGTGCCTACAGGGCACACAAGGTAGTCAAAGTCTTGAGTGATTTCATCCACAAGTTCGGCTACTCCTTGTATAGCTAGAGGATTAGACCCTCCCTCAGGGATGATATAGGCTCGATGTTTTGTGCTCAACTCGGTGAGCCACTCGATATCGTTTCTACGCTGATATTGACTTCTGGAGATAAATTCTAACTGCATACCATCTGCGGCAGCTTTTTGTAGAGTAGAGTTGGATTGGCTGTTGAGCTCATCGCCTCTGATAAGGCCGATAGCCTGAAAACCGAAGCGCTTACAGGCTGCTGCGGTGGCCGCTATGTGGTTGGAGTAGGCTCCGCCAAAAGTGAGTATATGTCCATACCCATGGGTTTTCGCTTCGATCAAATTGTATTTGAGTTTGCGCCATTTATTGCCTGATATTTCAACATCTATTTGATCCTCCCGTTTCACAAATACTTCGACACCTTTTTTCTCTAGTATGGGAAGTGCGAGTGCTTGTATGGGAGTTGGGCTAGATACTTCAAACATGGCTCAAATGTAGTATGCAAAGAGGAAAGCCAAGGTGTAAATGAGTAGGGGATAATATTTTTTATTAATTTGTCAAATTAAAGCAGACTCAACTAGATTGGTGCCCGCAATAGCTTAACCTTGGTTTAAATTTTTTATCCGCATTGAAATTCAAAAATGGCTGAAAATCTGATTCGATCGATAGTATCTCACATAGATCACACAAAGGGTGAACGTAGAAAAAATAGGTTAAACGCATATGAACTTGGTACAGAATTGCTGTTTAAAACCAAGAAAGACTTAGATCAGTTGGCCGACATGATGGGGAAGTCTGCAGAGAAGTATCAGTCTACCGTCAATCTACTCGCGACTGAGATTTTGCAATGTGGTATAGATTATTTCAAGGCGATCAAAGACAATTCTGATTTTTCAGAAGCCAGTTCACATGAAATTCTAAATAGCGCCAAACAAATGGCCACAAGTGAGCAGATTCTGAAAAGAATAGATGACAATATAGAAGGGATTCGTGATTGGGTCAGCAACCAGACCTTGCGAGACAATCAAAATAATATTTATGATTTCAATAAAATTTTATTGAAAACAGCTTTTTCATTTATGACCTGCGATGGACATATTGCTGCCAATGAAGTCGCATTAATTCGCAAAATGGCGGAGGAAGACAAGGCATTCGGCGAGATAGATATAGACAACG
This sequence comes from Reichenbachiella carrageenanivorans, assembly GCF_025639805.1. Classification (NCBI taxonomy): domain Bacteria; kingdom Pseudomonadati; phylum Bacteroidota; class Cytophagia; order Cytophagales; family Reichenbachiellaceae; genus Reichenbachiella; species Reichenbachiella carrageenanivorans. The sequence continues at coordinate 1,648,333 of NZ_CP106735.1, forward strand.
AGTTGGACTTTCTCATCGAGGTGATTAATACCATGGGGATGGGTTTTCTCAAAGATTATTTCAAGGTGTTGAAAAATGCCCACTTGAAACAAGAGCAAGAATTAAAACTGATAGATATTGCAGTTCGTACGTTATATGCAGATAACCGTGTGGATTATAATGAAATCAAGTTTTTCAGAATATTCCGTTCGCTCTTGAGTGTGACGGATGCTCAGATTTATCAGCAAAACCCTCAGCTTGCCGACGAGTTTTTGGAAAGTGACATATTTAGTCATGCCTATCTAGGGCAGTTGTTCGACGACTATTTTGAGCAAGTAGAGATTCCTACTTTCGAAAAGTTATCCGAGCATAAACGAACCGATTACGTAGATCCAGAGCAATACAAGAAGTAGTGTGACTGGACTATTTACGGTTTGAAAAATGATTTGCCAAAATCCCATCCAGATGTTTTTTGGTAATAGGTTTGGTGATAAAGTCTGAAACATCCTGATATTTGTCGGCCTTATCTTTATCCTGTTTATTGAGCGAGCTAGTAAGCATAGAGATCACAATGCCACCTTTTAATTGTTCTGGTAGATCTTTGTACACGTCCAAAAACTCAAAACCATTCATGACGGGCATGTTGATGTCGAGTAAGATCAAATCGGGCTTTGGGTACTTTTGTCCATTAGAAACATACTCTCCTTTATTTTCTAAATAGTCCAAAGCCACCCTTCCATTGTGACAGGCATGAATTTGACCTTCGTATTTGCACACATCAGTCAGTAAGTGTTGCTGTAAAAATATAGATGTGGGGTCGTCATCTACTAATAGGATATTGGAAATTACATTGATGTCAATCATTTTTTGCAAGGAGGTGTTTTAGGTATATGACCTGTATGTAGTAGATGTAATTGTGTAAAAGAATTATTCGTTGGTGCCAAAATTTATAGAATCTGAAATATCCTGAACCTGAGACAGGTCGAAGGTAGGCAAGGTGTTTTCTTTGAAATAATTGCTGTAAAGCTCCTTGATATAGATCTCAGTTAGGGCATCTTTATGAATGAAATTTTTTCCTATTTTAGGAAATTTATCTAATATTTTTTGATCTGGAGATTTGAGTGTAGTACGAAGGATTTTTAAGAAATTGATTTCTTCTTTTTTTACTTGATCATCCGCTGTGATAGTTTGAATAGCAGACTCTAAAAGTAAAATCTCTTGCTCCTCGGTGAGGGTTGCGTTGTTTACCTTTTTGAAATAGTCATCAAAAAAGTCTAAGCCTTTCAAGTTGATCAGTTCGACCATGAGTTTTAATTCTGCGTCGACATCTATATTCGAAAGGTCGATCTTTTCTTTAGCTAACTCTTTGATAAAACTTATTTCTTTGGGTGAAATATGGCCGTCACAGGTCATAAACGAGAAAACTGTCTTGAGAAGCAGTTTGGAAAAGTCTGAATTATTTGTCATTTCAATTGCGTTTTATCTGGCTCTTTTTTGGTCGTTTAAGTTAATCAAAATATCTAAAACTAATACTTACCTTTGCCGACTATGCACGAAGAACCGTTAGAAGAAGAATTATACGAACATCACAGAATTGTGGCTGATCCAGGGCAAGAAATTTTACGATTAGATAAGTTTCTAATGGATCGCTTGCCCAATGTGACAAGGAATAAACTTCAGGCGGGGATCAAGGATGGTTTTATCAAGGTGAATGATGAATTAGTGAAACCCAACTATAAGGTACACCCTGGTGATGTAGTGGTCGTAGAACTTCCCGAACCGCCAAAGGATACTGATCTGGTGCCAGAAGATATAGAGATCAACATTGTCTACGAAGACGATGATCTGCTGGTGGTGAATAAAGAACCAGGAATGGTGGTTCACCCTGCTTATCAGAATTGGTCAGGTACTTTAGTTAATGCACTCGCCTTTCATTTCAATAATTTGCCTACTATGCCCAATAACGATGGGCGCCCTGGCTTGGTACATCGCATAGACAAAGACACATCTGGTCTTTTGGTTATTGCTAAAAGCGAAAAAGCTATGACGAGCCTAGCCAAGCAGTTTTTTGACCACAGTATCGAGCGGACGTACTATGCGCTGGTGTGGGGAGAGCCAGAGGAAGATAAAGGAACCATAGATGTGAATCTCGGGCGGAGTCTTAAGGATCGAAGGATAACTGCGACCTTTCCAGAAGGAGATTATGGCAGAAGAGCGGTAACTCACTATGAAGTGATAAAAAGGTTACGGTATGTGTCTTTGCTGAAATGTAATTTGGAAACGGGGCGTACACATCAGATACGTGCACATATGAAGCACATTGGCCATCCGTTATTTAACGACATGACCTACGGTGGTGATAAAATCATCAAGGGAACGACTTTTACCAAGTATAAACAGTTTGTAGAGAATTGTTTTAAAATCATACCTCGCCAAGCTTTGCATGCCAAATCTTTAGGCTTTATCCATCCTACAACTAAAAAAATTGTTCAATTCGACTCCGAGCTACCAAAAGACCTCGAAGAGGTGATCGAAAAATGGGAGCATTATGTCAATCACATAGATTAAATGATTGTAATAAAATATCTCTGGTATTATACTTTTTGGACTATCGTAAGGTTTGGTCTGCGTATTTACTTTAGCAAAGTAAAAGTGACAGGTTTGGAAAAGATTCCAAGAAATACACCAGTTATTTTTGGGTCCAACCATGAAAATGCGTTTATCGATGCCTTGCTGATCACAACGAGTAATACTCTTTTTGATCATTATTTGGTAAGGGCAGGTGTCTTTAAAAATGCTTTTGCTAAGGCTTTTCTCAATTCGCTGAATCTTATGCCTGTCTACCGGCCTGAGGATGGGGTGAATCCTTTGGAGGCGAATAAGCAGATCTTTAGGGCTTGTTTTGAGACGTTGGCCAAAAAGTATTCCGTGATGCTTTTCCCAGAAGGGGAGCACAATATTAGAAGACACAGAAGAGTGTTGAAAAAAGGCATTTCTCGGATTGCACTTGGAGCTGTCAATTTTGAGGGAGGTACAAAGGAATTGTCGATTGTACCTGTTGGGGTCAATTATGCAGACCATACTGGCTTTCGTTCTGCTGTGCATATCGTTTTTGGAGAACCAATTGTGGTAAAACAACAAGAGGAAAGTGCTGCAAATGTCAATAAGCTGACGTTAGAAATAACCGAAGCATTGAGCAAAGTGCATGTTTCGCTGGATAGAAACGAGTTTGAAGGATTGGATGCTGTATTGTTTCACGATCAAAATCCGTATCAGATTATCGAACCCGTTCGGGTTAATCAAACGGCTAAAAAGCTCGGACAACGAATAGATGAAGTGAGGCAGATAGGGCTAGAGAAAAAAGAACTAGAGCAAGCAGGGGTCATATTTCCTTATAGAGAGAGTACAGGCTGGGATCAGTGCAAAATGTGGTTGTTGGCACCCTTGGGCCTTTTTGGTTTGCTGGCTCATGTGCCTGTGCTTTTGCCTGTCAACTGGTTTGTAAGCAACAAGGTTAAAGATATTGAATTTGTAGCTTCATTGAAGTTTGGATTTTCTTTGTTTGGTATAGCTATTTGGTGGTGGTTTTTAGCCAATAGGATTTTGACGCAAACGGAACAGTGGCCTATCGTACTGCTGAGTTTGCTAGTGCTAGTTTTAGGTCTTATTGGGATGAATAGCTTTGTTCGAAAATGGAGAAATTTTAGAATGACTCGATTTCTTCGCGCTAACCCTATTTTAGGGACTAAGTATCAAGCCTTTGTCGCTGATGTAGATAAGCTCCGTGCGTCCCTAGATTAGTATCCCAGAAGCGAATCTGTCTTTGCCATTCAGGTCTTGGTAGAGCTTAGGGTCGCCGTACCCCATTCGTTCTAATAGAAACAGGGTCTCTTTGCCAAATTGCTCGTTGATTTCGAAAAATAGTGCGCCTCCTTTCTTTAGTGCAGATTTTGCTTTTTGAGCAATGGTGTTGTAGAAGATCAGTGGGTCGTGATTAGATACAAAAAGTGCTAGTGAAGGCTCAAAATCGAGTACATTCTTATTCATTTGTTGTTTTTCCTCCTCCATGACATAGGGAGGGTTGCTTACCACGAGGTCAAGGTTTTGGAGCGGGATATCTTGATTGAGAATGTCCAATACTTCAAAAGCAGCACGGGCGCCCAGTCGCTTGGCATTTTGTTGAGCAACCTTTAGTGCTTCAGGGCTCACGTCATACCCATTCAGTTCTGCACCTTCGATCGTAAGTGCCAGCGTGCATGCAATACACCCTGAACCAGTACCGATATCTGCCATTTTTGGCCGTCGCCAAGGGCGGAAATTTTCAATGATCTGAATCAGTAGCTCGGTCTCCTGCCTAGGAATGAGCACATGGCCATTTACATAAAACTGAAAGCCATAAAACTCAGCTTCATTAAGAATATATTGTATAGGTTCATGAGAGAGGAGACGCTTGATTAACTGGTTGTATTTGTTAGTTTGATGGCCATTGGAGACATATGGTCGGTTTACAATCAAGTCCGTTTTGGATAAATTGTATATTTTTTCGAGTGTTAAATAAGCCAGTGCTTCACTTTCTTGAAGCCCCAATTCTGGGGAGAGTACTTCGATGGTCTTTTGAAATGTGTTCTTAGGAAAGTTTTCCTGCATGGAACAAAAATAATTAAACAGTGTAAATTTGATTGTACTCGGAAGAAAGAATAGAAGGCTAAATGGTCATAATAGAATAGTGTGAGGAATGAATAATTCAATAGATGAAAAATATATGCAACGGGCCTTGGAACTGGCAGAACGAGGGATAGGCTCCGTGAGCCCCAATCCTATGGCAGGTTGTGTGATCGTACATCATAATCAAATCATAGGAGAAGGATGGCATGAGAAGTACGGAGGTGCTCATGCAGAAGTAAACGCCATCAAGAATGTGAAAAACAAAACTTTGCTCAAGGAGTCTACTGCTTATGTTACACTAGAGCCTTGTGCGCATTTTGGAAAAACACCCCCTTGTGCAGATCTATTGATCAAACATAAGTTGAAGCGAGTTGTCATTGCCAATCAAGATAGTTTTCCGTTGGTAAATGGAGGAGGGATAAAAAAACTTACAGATGCTGGAATAGAAGTAGAAGTAGGTGTGCTGTCTGAAGAAGGAAGAGTGCTCAACAAAAGATTTTTCACCAGGGTAGAAAAAAAGAGGCCTTATGTGATCTTGAAGTGGGCGCAAACTGTCGATGGGTTTGTGGCTAGAGAAAACTATGATTCTAAGTGGATCAGCAATGCGTATTCGAGAAAGCTAGTACATAAGTGGAGAGCAGAAGAAGATGCCATATGGGTAGGTACGAATACTGCCAAATACGACAATCCCAAGTTGAATGTCCGTGATTGGCAAGGCAGCGATCCTATTCGATTAGTGATAGATAAGCAGCTGTCTTTGGACGTCAATACACCTTTGTTTGATCAAGAAACTCCCACCATCTGCTACAATGCCAAAAAGAATGACAAAGAAGTAAATCTGGAGTGGGTGAAAATAGATAATGTTCAATGGCTAGATGAAATTTTTCTAGACTTGAGACAGCGAGGGATCCAGTCGGTACTTGTAGAAGGTGGGGCATATTTACTACAATCTTTGATCGATCAGGATTACTGGGATGAGGCGAGAGTATTCACGGGGTCGCCCAGTTTTACAAAAGGCATAAAAGCACCCGACTTGAAAGTAATCGCCAATGAAACGTTGAATGTGGAGGGAGATAAGTTGGAGTTGTTTTATAAGGACACTTTCAATATAGTGTGTAAATGACTTTATGCTACTTTACACACTATATTGGCCTCTATTATTTGAAATCTGTGACTTTGTAAAAGGCTTTTTTGGGTAATAAATCTTGGTCAAACAACAAAGGATAATCGGTGCGTCCTTTGACTACATAATGGCTGAGCCATGTTCTATTGTCTGCTATTCCCCAGAAGGTCACATTTGTAATTTTGTCTTTCTTTTCTCGTAGTATAGTAAAGATGTCGTGATATTGCTTGGCTAGGGCTTCAGCTACTTCAGGTGTGTAGGGTTTTATTTCTTTTGGGAGTGTACTCCTGTCCATGTTATGATAATAGGGGTATACTGAAACATCCAGTTCTGTGATCTGTACCTCTAGACCTAATGATGCAAATCGATCGATGGCCAGTGGGAGTAATTTTGCAACGGAATCTTCGATCACATAATGGCCTTGCATACCTACACCATGGATGGGTGTTCCGCGGTCTAGGAGCTCCTTTAACATTTGATATGTTTTTTCTCTTTTTTGAGGGTTAATTAAATCATAATCGTTGTAAAAAAGTTTGATAGTAGAATCTGCTTCATAGGCATACCTAAAGGCGACTTCGATGTAGTCCGCTCCAGCGATTTCAAAATATTTGATGTCATCACGATAAAACTTGTCATCATAGTCAGATATTGCTTCATTGACCACATCCCAGCAGTATACTTGGCCTTTGTAGTGATTTAGCACGGAATGTATATGTTTCTGCATTTTTTTTAGTAGGGCTGGTTTGCTCAGGTCGTTGCCTAGTGAGTCTTGGTAAAACGAATCACGGGTCTGGTGGTACCATGCCAGCGTGTGCCCTCTCACGAGCATGTTATTCGCTTGGGCAAAGGCGACAATCTGATCCCCGTTTTCGAAAGTGTATTCGCCCTTTCCGTTGACCGTTCTGTCGTATTTCATGTCGTTATCAGCAGTGACACTGCTGGCATGATATTGCACTAGTGCGCTATCCTTATTTTGAATTATCTGTTTGTTGATAGCGGCCCCAATGGGGAAGTAGTCCTTATAGACTTCTTTGAGCGATGGGGTCTTTTCTTCTTCCTTTTTATTGGCAGTTGAGCACCCCATGTGCAAGCTCAGTATCGTTATTAATAGAATGTTTAGTGTGTTGTTGTTTGTGTTCATTTTGATTCTGTTTTTGAGACAGTTTTAATATAAATATAAATTTAAGATTGGCCGAAGGCTGAGTAGGGGATAGCCCTTTGTAAGGAGTGATACAGGTCTTATAAAGGGCATGAAAAAAGCCCTTTCGAATTTCTCCAAAAGGGCTTGCTATTAATTTTATTTCTTGTGAATTAGCTTCCGCAGCCTACACATTCGAATTGAGAATTGGCTTCTCCTTCTTTGTCGTTGGCAGGGATGAAATTTTTATTTTCCTCTTTGGATACAGTAAACTTGATCGCATCAGCAGCAGCTTTGGTTCTCAAGTAGTACATGCCAGTTTTCAATCCTTTTTCCCATGCGTAGAAGTGCATAGAAGTCATTTTTCCAAAGTTAGGCTCTTGCAAGTGAATATTTAAACTCTGACTTTGGCAAATGAATGCACCTCTGTCTGCAGACATATCGATGATTGATTTCTGAGAGATTTCCCAAACAGTTTTGTATAACTCCTTAATGTTTTGAGGGATCTCAGGAATGTTTTGGATCGATCCATTGGCTTGCATGATTCTGTTCTTCATGCTGTCATCCCATAGGTTCAAAGCAATCAAGTCTTTCATCAAATGCTTGTTGACTACAATGAACTCACCTGACAATACCCTTCTAGTATAGATGTTAGACGTGTAAGGTTCAAAACATTCGTTGTTTCCAAGTATCTGAGAGGTAGATGCTGTTGGCATTGGAGCCAAGAGTAATGAGTTTCTCACGCCATGTTTCTTCACTTCTTGCTTCAAGCTAGTCCAATCCCATCTTTCAGAAGGAGTTACGTTCCACATGTCGTATTGGAAGATACCTTTAGATACTGGAGATCCTTTGAATGTTTCGTAAGCACCATCTACTTTTGCCAAGTCTTTAGAAGCAGTCATCGATGCAAAATAGATGGTCTCGAAGATTTCACTATTTAATTGACGAGCTGGAGCAGAGTCAAAAGGCATTTTCATTTTAATGAAAGTATCCGCTAATCCTTGCACACCGATACCAATCGGGCGATGTCTTAAGTTAGAATACTCCGCTTCAGGCACTGGATAGTAATTCACATCAATCACTTTGTTCAAGTTTTTGGTGATTACATAAGTAATGTCGTATAGCTTTTGATGATCGAACATGCCATCTTCTGTTACATACATCGGCAATGCGATCGAAGCCAAGTTGCAAACCGCTACTTCGTCTGGCGAAGTGTACTCCATGATCTCGGTACACAGGTTACTAGACTTGATTGTTCCGAGGTTTTTCTGATTAGACTTCTTGTTAGCCGCATCCTTGAAGAGCATATATGGCGTACCTGTCTCAATTTGAGACTCCAGTACTTCGAACCATAGGTCTTGTGCTTTGATGGTTTTTCTGCCTTTACCTTCTGCTTCGTATTTTTCGTATAGCTTTTCGAATTCTTCCCCGTAGGCATCAGCCAGTCCTGGGCATTCATTAGGACACATGAGTGTCCAGTCGCCGTTTTCTTTTACTCGCTTCATAAACAAGTCTGGCACCCATAGGGCGTAAAACAAGTCTCTAGCTCTCATTTCCTCTTTGCCGTGATTCTTTTTCAAATCAAGGAAGTCGAAAATGTCTGCGTGCCAAGGCTCTAGGTAGATTGCGAAACTGCCCTTTCTTTTTCCTCCACCTTGATCAACGTATCTAGCAGTCATATCGAAGTTTCTCAACATCGGTACGATACCATTTGATACGCCATTAGTTCCTTTGATATAAGACCCTGTTGCTCTTACATTGTGGATGCTTAATCCTATACCTCCAGCCGACTGAGAGATTTTGGCTGTTTGCTTCAAAGTATCATATATCCCGTCGATACTATCATCCTTCATGGTGAGAAGGAAGCATGAAGATAATTGTGGTTTAGGTGTACCTGCATTGAACAACGTAGGCGTAGCATGTGTAAACCATTTTTCCGAAAGGAGGTTGTAGGTTTCTATTGCTGCTTCTATGTCTTCTTTGTGAATGCCAATGGCTACACGCATGAGCATGTGCTGTGGTCTTTCCACGATCTGGCCATCTAGTTTCATCAAGTACGATCGTTCCAAGGTTTTGAACCCGAAGTAGTCGTAGCTGAAATCTCTATCGTAAATGATAGATGAATCTAGTAGTGCAGCATTTTTCTTAATGATACCATATACATCAGTGGCCAATAGAGAGGCGTTTTGGCCAGTCTTTGGATCGATGTAGGTATACATTCTTTTCATGGTGTTTGAAAAGGACTTGCTGGTTGTTTTGTGTAGGTTTGAGATAGCGATTCTGGCAGCTAGCTGAGCAAAATCTGGGTGAACCGTAGTAAGCGAAGCTGCAGTTTCAGCAGCTAGGTTGTCTAGCTCTACTGTGGTTACACCATCATAGATTCCAGAGATTACCTTCTTAGCGATATCTACAGGTTCGATAAATTTGGTGTTTAGTCCGTAGCAGAGTTTCTCAATTCTGGCGGTGACTTTGTCGAATTTGACGGATTCTCTCCTTCCGTCTCTTTTAAGTACTAACATAGGGCAAACAGGTTATAAGAATATGGGATATATACGTATATTATTTTTTTAAAAATCTTCGTCTAAACTAAATTTCAGTGAATCGTCACTGGCATCTTTCATAACGCCCGCTTTTTGATATTCTGCCACTCTTTTTTCGAAGAAGTTTGTTTTTCCCTGTAGGGAAATCATCTCCATGAAATCAAATGGGTTTGTTGCGTTGTATTGTTTCGAACAGCCTAGCTCTAACAGTAATCTGTCAGCTACGAATTCTATATATTGACACATCAACTCTGCGTTCATTCCAATCAACTTTACAGGAATAGCATCTGTGACAAATTCTTTTTCGATCTCTACTGCGTCAATGATAATTTTCTCAACGGTCTCTGTTGGGAGTTTGTTGACCAGATGGTCATTATATAATAAACATGCAAAATCGCAGTGTAATCCTTCGTCTCTAGAGATCAGTTCATTAGAAAAAGTAAGACCTGGCATGAGACCTCTTTTCTTCAACCAGAAGATTGAACAGAAGCTGCCAGAAAAGAAGATGCCTTCTACTGCTGCAAATGCAATGAGTCTTTCTGCAAATGAGCCATTGTCGATCCATCTTAATGCCCAATCGGCTTTTTTCTTTACGCAAGGAATGGTCTCCACTGCGTGGAATAATTTATCTTTTTCTTTATTGTCTCTTACATAGGTGTCGATTAATAAAGAATAAGTTTCTGAGTGAATATTTTCGATGGCAATTTGAAAGCCATAGAAAAATTTGGCTTCGGTATACTGTACTTCGGATACAAAATTTTCTGCAAGATTTTCATTGACGATGCCATCGCTGGCAGCAAAGAAGGCAAGTACATGGGTAATAAAATGACGCTCGCCGTCATTCAAATTCTCCCAGTCTTTCAGGTCTTGACTCAAGTCTATTTCTTCTGCTGTCCAGAAGCTTGCTTCAGCTTTTTTATAGAACTGCCAGATGTCATTTTTTTCTATGGGAAAGAGAACGAACCTGTCCTTATTCTCTTTTAGTATGGGTTCGTCTTGTGGGTTTTCTTTTGCCATTTTAATTCGCTTCATTTTTTTTCGAAAAAGACAAATAACAGTCGTGACTAATGAAACTGGAGCCAGTCATTATTCGCCTTTTTCTTGTTCTGCTTGCAGCAAAACAGTGGTATTCATTTTTTCTATTGGAGTACCTGTCCGTTAGTGTGTCGAGTCCTTTGAACAGGCTCTACAAATATGAAAAAAAGACACTTAAAAGACAAGGCGGAAAAGGCTCTGAATTTCTGTTTTTAAGGACAGATAAAAAATCTTTTAAAACGTTGAAATATAGCTTGTTGTAATCCCCTATTTTAAATGATAACTTGCACTAAAATAGCGTTGAATCGAAGGGTAAAAAAAGTTGATTTATTTTTAATTTTTTTATGTCAGTTAAAATGCTAGTAAAAGGGTTTGATTTCTATCGTATAAGTCTTACTTTTGCAAACCAATTTTTAAAACTGGATTTATTACAAATTATGTACGCAATAGTTGATATAGCCGGTAAGCAGTTCAAAGTAACGCAAGATCAGTTCGTTTACACTCCTCGTTTGGAGGGTGAAGCTGGCGCTTCCGTAGAATTTGACCGAGTATTGTTGATAGACAATGACGGGAAGGTCAAAGTAGGTGCCCCTACAGTAAAGGGTGCCAAAGTTTCAGGTAAAATCCTTGCTCAGGAGAAAGACGATAAAATACTCGTCTTCAAGAAGAAGAGAAGGAAAGGATACAAGGTAAAAAATGGCCACAGACAGTCATTAACTAAAGTTTTAATCGAAAATATTAAATAATATAATACCATGGCACATAAGAAAGGAGCAGGTAGTTCGAAAAACGGAAGAGAGTCCCATAGTAAACGATTGGGAGTAAAGATATTTGGCGGTCAAGATATTATCGCTGGAAATATCATCGTAAGACAACGAGGAACTAAGCATCATCCCGGAACAAACGTGGGTATCGGTAAAGATCACACTTTGTTTGCATTGACTGACGGTGTGGTTGAGTTCAGAAAAGGAAGACAAAATAGATCTTTTGTTTCTGTAGTTACTCCAGAAGCCAAGGCTTAAGTTTAGTCTTAGAGAATATATAAAAACCCATCATGATTAATCATGATGGGTTTTCTTGTTTGCGTCTATTGCTTCTTAGTTATTTCCTTCCTTTAGTTGGTTCAAGTCAAATTCATTGAGGAATTTTCGAGCTTCGTTGAGGTTTTGGAATTCAAAATTTTGACTGCCACCTCCTGTGGTTAAAATTTCTATCTTGATGGCAAGAATGCGAGGGTCGTTGTGTAATGGGTCGTCTACAAATTGAGTAGCGTCGGTGATTTTGAAATCGCTGGCGGATTTTTGTGTAGATAGTTTTACCGTCCTTCTTTTGATACGTTTGCAATAAGAGCATTTATAATGTTTAATTAATTCGCCCTCTTCATTGTCGGAGGCTTCTTGTGTGATCTCTTCTTTTTCTAGCTTCAAAGTCTGAAATCCACAACGGTCGCATTCGAGTGCATGAAGCCGGCCTTCGTATTTTTCAATAAGGGTGTCTCCAGTTTCTACATCGATCCACACATCATAATCTACCGAAAACACATTTTCTTCTGCTTGCATACCCTCGTCGAGATAGGCGTCTTCTTCCTCTTCGCTGAGCAGTTTCATCTTGTTGCCAGATTTGGGGTTTATCCTCGGTGCGTATCGGTGATATTTTAGTCGTCTGGCTTGTTGAGAGGGGTAGTAAAATTTAAGCATTAAGACGGCTACATATCCATACAATACGCCAATACAAAGTGCTATAAACAACCGGATCCAGAACCACATAAAAGAATGCGTAAGGCCTTCTGCTGCGTAGGTGTTGCAAATAAAAAATATGGCAGCAGCGATTGAAATATGCATGCTTAGCAGGTAGCTGTATTCGCGTTTGCTGATGAGGTCATATTTTTCTTTATGTGTTTTGGTGCGAACCAGTTTGATTTTAAAGGTTATAAATATTAAAATCCCTACGGTTATCGCTATCGGAGATAGGATAAACATGGTGGAGTTCCAGTTGATTAAAAAATTTACGATTGATTGGCTCATTGTGTCGTTAGAATTAAGTGGTTTTGTAGTTAAGTGTCAAGTTATGATTGACCCCAAATGGAATAGGATCAACATAAAGATAGAAAAAAATATGTGCCGAGAAGATTAGGATTGTCGTATTTCGATACTTAGGGTATTGTTGTTCGTATGGATTTATAAGAGGTGTTTCTCAATTAACCGCTTTAATTTTTTAGTGCTTAATTGTTTTTTAGAAGTGATGGAATCAAATTTTTAGATTGTTTATGATATGATGTCCTGCTTAGCGTACTATCAATTTTCAAATTACCACCCCTAACCTTATATTTGAAAAAACAGATGCTACGATTAAATTACATTAGTTGTAAGATTGTTGGGTTAGATTGTGAAATATTGTTAGTGGCACGGAATTTTCTTGAAAAAGGTGTTGTTCAATTTTTAAATAGTATTTAACCTGTCAAAAGTGAAGCAAAGAGTTATCGGTATTGGGTTCTTGTTAGTTTGTTTGGGTAGTTGTATCCAAATAGAAAACACGAATGATACTCAGGTCAAAAAATCTATCGTTACCGATGTGTCAGACTTGGGGGTAGATGTCGTTTCTGAATCTGAGCATGAGGCCATTTCGTTACTAGGAAAGAAGCTTTACGCACCCATCATTCCCTCATCTGTATTAGAGAAAAGAAAGAAGGAATTGGCGCAAGCCGAAGAGAATTTTAGTAGCCATCCCGATAGCTTAGCCAACATCATATGGTATGGACGCCGGTTGGCATATCTCTATCAATACAAGCATGCCATCCAGATATATACTTTGGGGCTCAATAAATTTCCTGAATCGTATAAGCTATATAGGCATAGAGGACATAGGTATTTGACACTTCGTTATTTTGACAAGGCTATTCAGGATTTGGAAAAGGCGGTTTTTTATTCGCGTAACTCTCCAAACGAAATGGAAAGTGATGGACTGCCCAACAGAAGAAATATCCCTAGAAATTCTGTACATTTCAATATTTGGTATCACTTAGGGATGGCTTATTACATGAAGGGAAATTATGATAAAAGTGTGTCTGCTTATAAGGCATGTATCTCTATAGCCGACAACGACGACATGCTTGTAGCAGCCACTGATTGGCTCTATATGACCTATCGAAAAACGGGAAATATAGCAGCAGCAGAGGCATTGTTAGCGCCGATCAAAACCAGAATGAATGTGATCGAAAACTATGCTTATCACAATAGACTCCTGATGTATAAGGGTATTAAAAAGCCAGAACAATTATTTGATCCTAGTAAAGGATCAGACATGGCCATAGATGATGTGACCATAGGCTATGGCGTTGGCAATTGGTACTACTATAATGGCAATACGGATAAGGCCTTGGCTATTTTCAATCAAATGATGGAAAGCCCCTACTGGCAGGCTTTTGGATATATCGCAGCGGAGGTAGAGTTGTCCAATTTGGGTAATGGTTCTTAACCAATCTCTATTTTTACATCGTCGCTTTCTGGATGCCCCACACATAGGAGTACATATCCTTCCGCTTTTTCCTCATCAGATAATCCATCGTCTTCGTCCATTTTGATAGAGCCCTCTAGGCATTTGCCTCTGCAGGCAGTACATAGACCGCTTTGACAAGAGTAGGGCAAGTCTATGTTTCTATCCAAACCCGCTTCCAAAATGGTCTTGTTGGCAGGCACCTCATAGATATACTCTTCTCCTTCGAGAACTACGGTCACTTCGTGAGCACCATTTGCATCTGCAATGATGGCACTTGGAGAAGTATTGCCTGCTACGAAACTTTCTTTGAACTTCTTGTCTTCAGGAATTTTCAATTCCTCTAATGCCTCCCAAACGATATTCATCAATGGCTCAGGGCCACACGTCATAAATGAGAAGTCTGAGTAACTATCTTCTTTCAGCTCTGTGATGATTTGAGTTATTTTTTCTCTGGTCATATAGCCTGTGTGACCCGTCCAATCCGAAGGGGGAGTCTCAAGAAAATGAATCACATCTAGTCGATTTTGATACTCCGTTTGTAAATTTTTGATTGTATTTTTGAATATAATCGAATCCATATCTCGGTTGGCGTATACTAGAGATACCTTGCTATCTGGCTCTTGTTTCAAGAGAGACTTAGCAATAGATAGTAATGGCGTCACACCACTACCTCCACCAAAGAGGAAAACTTGTTTTTTGTTTCCTGCATTGATATCTAGTACGAACGATCCCATAGGTTCCATGATTTGGATCACATCGCCAGCTTTCACTTCGTTATTGATGTAGTTGGACATGATGCCTCCCACTACGGCTTTCACCGTTACGGCAGGTAGCTCGCCTAATGCTGGAGCGCTACATAGAGAGTAGGCCCTGCGTACTTTTTTGCCATTGATGGTCAAGATCAGGGTGATGAATTGCCCAGGTTGATAGTTGAGGTCTCCGCTTTCAGGTTGCTCAAACACTAACGTAACGGCATCGTTGGTTTCTTTGACCACCTCTTTTACGGTCAGGTTGATATACCTTGAGTCGTTATTTTCTTTTTTCTTTTTTTTCTTGAAAAAACTAAAAGCCATGCTGTATATTTTTTTGAGAGCAATTGCTCTGTGTTTCTAATCGTGGATTTTTAGGAAGGCAAAATTAAATGCATTAGGGCTGCTGCCAAAATCATTTGATAGACTTAATTGATGAGTGGATAGGATTTGTTTTGGGAATGGAGATTTCACAATTCCCACATCCCTTGGCACATCCTTCTTTTGTAGAAAAATCTAAATATATTTTTTTAGCTACAAAAAATGTAGCCAATCCAAAAAGTGCCCAAATCAATAATTCTTGTACCATTTCACTGCAAAATTACCAGTGCTTTTTGATAATCGCTAGCATTTCGGCATGTATCGTGTTGGCAGCAAGTATTTCTCTGCCAAAGAGGTAATTGTCGCCACCAGAAAAGTCTGTGACTTTGCCGCCAGCTTCTTCTACGATGAGTGCACCTGCGGCGATATCCCAAGCGTTGAGGTTGTATTCGAAATAACCTTCGTAGCGGCCCAGTCCCACATATACGAGGTCTATTGCTGCACTACCGAGTCTTCGCAGCCCATGTGCTTTTTGCATGAGCTGGTTGAGGATGGTTTGATATTGAGGCATTTTGTCGAAATTGGAATAAGGAAACCCTGTGGCGAGTAGGCTGTCTCCTAAGGTAGGTAGCTGAGATACCTGTATAGGTTTGTCATTGCAGTAAGCCCCTCCATTTTTGTAGGCATGAAAGCAGTCGTTGCGCCCGATGTCATACACTACGCCAGAAATTACTTCTTTGCCTTTGATGAGGGCAATGCTGGTGGAGTAGATAGGCAAGCCGTGGATGAAATTGGTGGTGCCATCTAGTGGGTCTATGATCCATTTGTAAGTAGTGTCGGATTCTTTTTCGGTACCCTCTTCGGTGATGTAGCCTGCTTCTGGTAAGATTTCTTTGAGCCGAGTTACCATACGTTTTTCGGCTTCTTTGTCAACGTATGAAACTAGATCATTTTTCCCTTTGAGCTCTACGTCGTTGTATGAGAAAGTTTCTGCTTCTTTTTTAATAAACGCACCGCATTCAAGCGACAAGTCTACTACTTGTTGGGTGATGTTTTTTAGATTCATTTTCCAGCTATTATCACTACTATTTCTCCTTTTATTTTCTGTTCGCCAAAGTGGTCGATGATTTCTTGGATGCTGCCATTTACCGTTTCCTCATATAATTTAGTCAATTCTCTGGACACAGAAGCTTGACGGTCATAGCCGAGTGTTTCGCCAAACTGATTGAGTGCTTTGATCAATCGATGGGGAGATTCGTAGAAAACCATCGTTCGACTTTCTTCCACCAATGCTTGCAGGCGTGTTTGTCGTCCTTTTTTCTGAGGCAGAAACCCTTCGAAGACAAACCGGTCGCTGGGTAAGCCAGAAGCCACTAGGGCGGGTACGAATGCTGTAGCGCCAGGTAGGCATTCAAGTTTTACGCCAGCTTTTAGGCATGCTCTCACTAGTAAAAAACCAGGGTCGCTGATGGCAGGTGTGCCCGCATCGGAAACTAGCGCCATTTTTTTACCTGCGTTCAACTCTTCAATTAGCTTTTCAATTTGCTTGTGCTCGTTGAAAATATGATAACTCTTGAGTTGGCTTTTGATGTCGTAGTGCTTGAGCAAAGAGCCAGTTGTACGAGTGTCTTCGGCTAGAATCACATCTACAGTTTTTAATACTTCTAAGGCGCGAAGGGTAATGTCGGCCAGATTGCCGATAGGCGTGGGAACCAGATAGAGGGATGAATTAAATTCCATTAGTTGATCAGTGAGTCTATGACCTCGGCCAGTTTACGATCTTTTTCAGTAACAATGTTTCCTGCGTCGTGTGTAGTAAGCGTAATCGTTACTTGGTTATAGACATTGGACCAGTTGGGGTGATGATTCATTTTTTCGGCTTCGATGGCCACTTTGGTCATAAACCCAAAGGCAGCTGTAAAGTCTTTGAATTTGAATGTTTTGGAGAGGGTATTATTTGCTTCTTGCCACATAGAGGTAAAAGTAAAGGGTGTGACTTACTTTGCCAAAGTTTAAAGTTTGGGAAAGTTCATCGGATCGAGTGCTAAATAGAAGTATTGGCTTTGTTATCATTGCGCTATGCAAGTACCTACGATAGAATTGCTCGGCCTGCAGGTGACCGAGCCCATGACCTGGATCACCAATTGGATGGTGGCAGTTTCCTGTTTTGTGTTTGGACACCGATTGTTTCATGATGAGCAGGCGGATCTTTCTCAGAAATTCTGGGCGTTGTTTTTCCTGTTTATGGGTATGGCATCTATGACAGGCGGGGTGGCTCATGGGTTTATACATTACGTAGGGCATAAGTTTCACCACGGTGCTTGGCTGTTGAGCGGTATCGCTGTTTTTTGTGCGCAGCTAGCTGTATTGCCTTTGATCGAAAAGGATAAAGTGAGATCAGCGGTGCGTATATTTTGTTATGTGCAGCTCATGGCTATGTCGGCTTCGGTGCTCATTTTTCAGCATTTTTCTTGTGTGTTAGTCGATTCTGTTGTGGGATTGATTGGTGTGGTGATCCCAGTGTCATTGGTGCACTTTGCTAAGAACAAAGACCGAAGGTCTCTATGGGTGGTGATTGGAGTACTGACCAATCTATTACCTGCTATGATTCATTTACTCAAATTTTCTATTAATGAATGGTTCAACTTCAATGACATCAGTCATGTCGTAATGATTGGATGCTTTTACGTGATGTATCGAGCAGCTGCAACCAGAGCTGTTGCTACAGTTGCAGCGTGATTAATTAATGCTCAATCCTTTAGTGCTTCTGGTAGCCAGCTGATCAATTCAGGAAATATGATCACTGAGATAAGCAATAGAATTTGGATCAATACGAAAGGTACGATGCCTCGATAGAGATGACTTGTTTTTATTTCTGGAGGGGCCACCCCTTTTAGGTAAAACAAAGAAAAGCCGAAGGGGGGTGTTAGAAAACTGGTTTGCAAGTTGAGTGCGATCAAAATTCCAATCCAAATCAAGTCTATTCCCATGGCTGAAAAAATAGGAGCGGCTACGGGGATAATGATGAAAATGATTTCGATAAAATCGATAAAAAAGCCAGCTATAAATACGACTAGTAGTACGACAAATAAAAAAATATTTGGCGAAAGCCCACCTTGAGTGATCAGGTCTGCCAACAATCGGTCGCCTCCCATTGCACGAAATATCAGTGAAAAGGAAGTAGCTCCTACCAATATCATAAAGACCATACAGGTGAGGAAAGTAGTGTCCCTCATCACTTCTTTGAGAATTGTTAGGTTTAGTTTTTTTTGAATGGCCGTTAAGACTATCGAACCAATGGCACCTACTGCTGCGGCTTCTGTAGGGGAGGCAATTCCCGCGAAAATAGATCCCAGCACAAGCAAAATCAATGTGAAGGGTAATACAAAGGCTACCAACACCTGCTTTGTAGAAAAATGGGGAAGCTCTTCTTTGCTCATGCTCGGAGCAGCTCCCGGTACCAGGTAAGAAACGACAATGATATATAAGATATATAGTCCAACGAGGAGGACTCCTGGTACGATGGCTGCTGTAAACAAATCGCCAACGGATACATTGAGAACGGTACCTAGCAATACCAAAACTACAGATGGTGGAATGATTTGGCCTAGCGTGCCTGATGAGGCGATGGTGCCAGTGGCTAGTGTAGGTGAATAGCCGCGCTTGAGCATAGTGGGCAAGCTGATCATGCCCATGGTGATTACCGTGGCACCTACGATGCCTGTAGAGGCGGCGAGCATACCGCCTACGATGACCACAGAGACGGCTAAGCCTCCTTTCATTCTGCCAAAGAGGCTGGCCATGGTTTCGAGTAGGCTTTCAGCCAATCCAGACTTTTCTAGCATGATGCCCATAAAGACAAAGAGTGGTACGGCGATAAGTACAAAATTGTGCATGGTGCCATAGATACGAAGTGAGAGTAAGTAGAAAAAATCTACGTCGTATATAAGGATTCCTGTCAGTACAGAAAGTCCTCCTAGCGTAAATGCTACTGGATAGCCAAAAAGGATCAAGGCAAATACAAGCGCAAAAAGCAGCAGGGGTAAATAATCTGAAATCATCTTGCTTCGCGGTTTAAGATGGTGGCTAGTGCGGATAGACCTTCGGAAATGGCTTGTGTGAGTAAAAGTATCGCGCTGGCTGGAATGGTAGATTTGATAATAAATCGGTATGGCAACCCTCCAGGTTCGGCGCTTGATTCTGAAATCTTCCAGGCATCTATTACAAAAGGGATAGACGTCTGGATGATTACCGTGCAAAAGGGTATAAGAAATACAAGTGTACCTACGAGATTGACCCAAGCTTTTTGGGTCGCACTAAACTGGGAATAAAATACATCTACTCGTACGTGTTTGTCGTGCTTGAGAGCGTAGGCGGCTCCGAGTAAAAATAAGGCAGCAAACAAGTGCCATTCGAGTTCTTGATTGGCAGAGCTACTCCAGTTGAAGGCATAGCGGAGAACGACGTCCATGCCGATTAAAATCACAAGGATCAGACTGATCCAAGAGACGCCTTGGCCCACTTTGTTAGTAAATTGATTAATATTTTGAACGAGTCGATGCATTACAATTTAGCTAGCAAAATAGCTAGATTTTTTTTGATTACAAGAGGGGTCAGCATTATGACTGATGACGTTAATCCAAGTTCAGGGTTTGGAATAAAACTACCCTTTGTTTACGCCTTGTTTAGACGCGCGAATGGCAGGTTGAATAGATGCAATGAAGGTGATCAGGATGATCGTAAGTGCCGTGAAAATAAAATCAACAGGAATAATCTCTATCGGGTAGGCTTGTGTTACAGAGGTGGAAATCCCCATGGAGATGATGCCGTAGGTTTTTTGAATCCAAGAGCAAATAAAACCAAGTACCAGTCCACTGCCGGCTCCTATAAAAGCGATAATGGCTCCTTCGAAGAGAAATATTTTCCGAACCAATTGTTTGGGGGCGCCCATGGCAAACAGACTGTGAATGTCTGGTTTTTTCTCTATTACGAGCATGGAAAGCGAAAAGAAAATATTGATGGATGCGATGCCTACGATCATAGAAAATATCACAAATACGAAGAGCTTTTCAATCTTTAATACTTTATAGAGATCGGCGTGTTGCTGATCACTATTGAGGACGACGAAGTCACTACCGAGCGTTTGAGCCAGTGACCGCTGGATGGTTGGCAAGTCCTTTTCAGGGTCTACCATTAGCTCTAGCGAAGTGCGTTTGCCTTTGTAGTCAAATAATTTTTCTGTAAAGGAAATAGGGACGAAAACGTAGTTGTCGTCGTACTGTTGCTCAAGAGCAAAGACACCGCCAGGCATGATATTGGCGCGGCTATAATATTGGTGTGGATCTACTGCTCCAGGCTTCACGTTTTTGGGGTAGAAAAACTGAAGTGCTAGAAAATCATTGCGAAGCGATACACCCAAATTGAACTGAATGCCACGGCCGATGATGGCATAGGCCGTTTTGCCATCGTCAAATTTAAGTTCACCTTGCCGGATGGCATTTTTCATGCGACCCTGCTCGATAAAATTGTCGCTCATGCCCTTGATCTTGACGATCATTTGTGCGTCGCTGTATCTGATGAGCGCATTGTCCTCTATTACTTCAGTGATGTCCAATATGCCATCTGTCTCCATGATTTTTTGCTTGAGGTCTTCCGTAGGGACAAAGGATTTGCCCGCTGCAGGCATGACCTGTAGTGGCGCATCAAATGTACCATAGATGGAGCGCAGAAGCCCTTCCATGCCATTGAATACCGATAGCACGATAATCAAAGAGGCGGTGCCTATCGAGACCACCAGCATAGAAATGATGGCAATGATGTTGATAAAGTTTTTCTTCTTTTTAGAAAAGAAATAACGCTTCGATATAAAAAAGGGAAGGTTCAAAGATTAGTCGTCGCTTTTGTCATCTTCTTTGGCGGGTGGAATATGCAGGCCTGATAAGAGGTCTTCTATTTTTTGCGCATTCTCCTGTGTATCGTCGAGGTAGAAGTTGAGATCGGGTACTATTCGTACTTGTTTCCCTATTTTTAATCCCAGTGCTTTTCTGATTTCGCTCTTTTTAGATTTGACCAATTCAAGAAAAGCAGACTCATCAGCCACCATCATCAGGCTGAGGTAGATTCTAGCAAAGCTAAGATCAGGGCTTACATCCACACCAGTAATGGTGATGAAAGCATTGCCAAACCAATGTCTGGTATCTCTTTGGAATAATTCGCTCAGGTCTTTTTGGATTAGCCCTGCGTATTTTAGTTGTCTTGTGCTACTCATATCTCTCTGCAAATATCCCGATTAATTTATATTATATTTTAATAAAACCGTAATTTCGTCGATCGTGTCATTTGGCAGTCGCCAATAATTTTGTAGCGAAGTCGTGCCAAACCACGAGCTACATTTACATTTGCCTATACGATATAGTTTGTACCATACCAAATGCAATAGCCCTTGCTGACATTTTTTAAAACCAATGATCCTTATCGCTTAGTTGGCGTTTTATTATTGCTGCTGGTGATCCGCGTGCCAATGCTTATTTCTGGGGTGCCACTTACTCTTCCTGAGATGAAATGGATACTTATGGGGGAAAAATTGGCTTCAGGAGATTGGATTATGTACAAGGACGTATGGGACTATACTGGGCCGATGGCTGTATTTGTTTACAAATGGCTCTTTATCCTTTTCGGAAAAACTCGAGTACCTTATTTTGTCATTTCCCTGATTTTAGTAGTGGTACAGGCTGCCACATTCAATGCTGTGATGCTGAGAAATAAGGCTTATAATGTCAGCACATATGTACCCGCTTTGGTCTATATGGTACTGATGAATGCCTTTTTTGATTTCCTTACATTGTCGCCAGTACTTATGAGTATGACGTTTGTGTTGATGGCCATGAGTAATCTATTTAGGCGAATGGACAACCAGACCAAGGATGAGCTTTTTATTGTCACAGGAGTCTACCTAGGTATAGCAGTTCTGTTTTACCTACCATCGATTTGGTATTTTGTGATTACTATTCTTTCATTGGTATTGTATACAGGATCTATTCTGCGTAGGATGCTCCTTCTGGTTTATGGGTTTGCTATAGTAGTTGGATTGGTCAGTGTGTATTTTTATTGGTTTGATAATTTTTTGATTTTCCAGCACCATGTTGTGAAGTCGCTTTGGGCTATCGATACCATCAAATATCTTAATTGGACCGAGCTTTTTATTGCGTCTGCAATCCCTCTATCTATATTGTTTGTTTCTTTTTATCATATGAGGAAGCATGGCAAGTACATCAACTTTCAAGAGAAAATACAGCAGGTAATGTTGATGTTTTTACTGTCTGGGGTTTTGGGACTGATGATGGTCAGGCAAGTGACTACCTTTCAACTTATTTATTTCGTTACGCCTTTTGCCTTTTTCATTACACACTATTTATTGTTGGTCAAGCATTGGTTGGTGGCCGAAGTTACTACAGGGCTGGTTGTCTTGTTGATATTGTTCAATCACTTGCTGTTTTCCATTCCATGGTTTCACGTCAATGAATTCGTTGCCTATGAGGCTTATTTAGTGAAAGAGAGCACTTATGCTAAATTGACCAAGGACAAAAAAATATTGGTACTGGGGGATGAGTTACATCATTATAATGGAGCAAAATTGGCTACGCCTTATCTCAATTGGAGACTCAGTAAAATTCAATTGCAGCAGCTCAGCTATTACGACAACAGTGCGGAAGCTTTTGTGAATTTTAATAAAGACCTGCCAGATGTGATTATTGATCAAGAAAATACGATTCCTGAACTGTTTAGCATAATGCCTACCATTGCAGCAGAATACATTCATCACGAAGGCTATCGTGAAATCTATTTGAGAAAAGAATAAAGCGCTCTCTAAGAGTATTTAGAGAAAAAGGCTTATCGTTTGTTAGCAAGAAATCTTATCGACTCTATTTTGGTGTCTACCACCTTCGAAATTTGTAGCTACAAAGGCTGCAACCATTTCTCTGGCTACACCCAACGACACGAATCTTGCCGGAATAGCGATTACGTTGGCATTGTTGTGCTGACGAGCCAACTCGGCCAATTCCTTTTGCCAGCATAATGCCGCTCGGATGGCTTGGTGTTTGTTGGCAGTCATGGCTACACCATTACCACTGCCACAAATCAGAATACCTAAGTCGTTTGTGCTATTTTCGATGGAGACAGCCAGTGGGTGTACATGGTCAGGGTAGTCCACAGACTCTAGTGAGTTGGGACCAAAATCCTGCACTTCGTGACCTGCAGCTTCTAGCATAGCTATTATTTCTTTTTTGTATTCGTATCCTGCGTGGTCTCCTCCTATGGCAATTTTCATGGCATTTTTGTTTTTATGAATGGGGCAAAGTTATTCTAAGTCTTTTTGAATTTTCTTATAGGTTCGGTTAGAAATAGCAATACTGACCTGATACAGTCCAATCAGCGGTATGGCAATCAACACCTGGCTAAATGGGTCAGGAGGTGTGAGCATGGCACCCAATACGAAAATGACTACAACCCCATGTTTGCGATAAGTCTTCATGATCTCTGGGGTCAGTAGTCCCGCTTTGGTCAAGAAGTATACGACCATGGGCAGTTGGAACAAGAGTCCACAAGCCAGTACCAAAGTAGTGACAGTAGACACATAAGATACAATGTCAAATTCATTAAGAATCGAAGGGTCTAATTGGTAATTGGATAGAAAGTTGACCGAAAGGGGGGTAAGAATGAAATACCCAAAAAGCACCCCAATACCAAATAATAAGCTTACATAAAAGACAGCGCCACGGGCGATTCGCCTTTCGTTGATATACAGCCCTGGACTGATGAATCTCCATATCTCCCAAAAGGCATAAGGAAATGCAGCAATGATACCTACGGTAAAGGAAGATGTGATATGCATAGTAAACTGCCCCGTCATTTGCCGACTTTGGATAATAAAAGGGAGTGTGTCGATACACAAGGCTTTCACATCTACAAGGCTAGCCAGATGACACAATTCCCGATATGTCCAAAAGTCTATTCTGGACGGCCCCAGAATCAAGGTTCCGAATACAAATGACTTAGATACAAATGCGGCTATTGTAAAAATAAAAATAGCAGAAAAGGCACGTATAATATGCCATCTAAGTTCTTCGAGATGATCCAAAAAGGACATCTCAGGCTGGTCGGAAGTATGAATCTGATCTGGGGGCAGTTGCTGCATGTACTTATACTAGTGAATCCAAATGCTTGTACAACGGAAAGTCAGCCATCCACTTGTTTACTTGGCTTCTTACTGCAGCAAGGTTTTCTTCGCTTTCAGGATTCATGAGTACTGTATCGATCAGCTCTACGATTTTTGTCATGTCTGCTTCTTTCATGCCTCTGGTAGTGACAGCCGCCGAGCCTACTCTGATTCCTGAAGTCACAAACGGAGACTTGTCGTCGAATGGTACCATGTTTTTGTTGACCGTGATGTCTGCTTTTACCAATGCATTTTCGGCCAGTTTACCAGTCAAGTCTTTAGACCTCAAGTCGATCAAGGCACAGTGGTTGTCGGTACCTCCAGAGATCACATGGTATCCTTTGCTCATGAAGGCTTCCGCCAATGCGTTGCCGTTTTTCTGAACCTGAATGATGTAGTTTAAATAATCATCAGAGAGTGCTTCGCCGAATGCGATAGCTTTGGCTGCAATGATGTGCTCCAATGGTCCTCCTTGTGTGCCAGGGAATACTCCTGAATCTAGCAAGGCAGTCATTTTTCTTAGCTCACCTTTTGGATTTTTAAGTCCAAATGGGTTTTCAAAATCTTCTCTCATCAAGATCATTCCACCTCTAGGGCCTCTTAGGGTTTTGTGTGTGGTGGTAGTGATGATGTGACAGTACTCTAGCGGATCGCTTAAAAGTCCTCTAGCGATCAAGCCAGCGGGGTGAGATACGTCGGCCATCAAGATAGCACCTACTTGATCAGCCACTTCACGAAACTTGGCATAGTCCCAGTCTCTACTGTAGGCAGAGGCACCACAGATGATCATTTTTGGTTTTTCTTTTTTTGCTACTTCTTCGAGTTGGTCGTAGTCGATTAGACCAGTTTCTTTGTTTACGCCATAGAAATGGGGCTCATATAGTTTTCCAGAAAAATTAACTGGCGAACCGTGGGTAAGGTGACCTCCATGCGAAAGGTCAAATCCTAAAATTTTGTCGCCAGCATTTAGACATGCGAGCAATACAGCAGCATTGGCTTGTGCACCAGAGTGAGGCTGTACATTGGCCCATGTAGCGCCAAACAATTCTTTGGCTCTTTCGATAGCAATATTTTCAGTCTGATCTACTACTTCACAGCCGCCATAGTATCTTTTGGCTGGTAGTCCTTCAGCATATTTGTTGGTCAGGACGCTGCCTGCGGCTTCCATCACTTGAGCGGAAACAAAATTTTCCGAAGCGATCAATTCTAAGCCATTCTCCTGGCGTTGTCTTTCCTTTTCGATTAAGTCAAAAACTTGTTGGTCTCTCTGCATGATTTTTCTATTTCTATGAGGCGCAAAAATACGAGAAGGCAGGATGTAAACAAAGAAAAGTAATCAGGGGAAGTAGAATTTTATAAGATTAGAAAAAATTGAATTGAAAAATAGCAATATCATATGATTCTTATTCTAACTCGATTTTAAATTGTCATTTATTACTTATATTTTCCTCCCTGAAATTTTATATGATCCCGGCTCATAATTACTTAAACCTAACTTTAAACCATTCGTGCGTTTCGATTGGGATGAATCAATGAGTGAGATAGCCATCAAGTCTAGTTTACTGAGTGTAGTCAAGTATCCGATTTTCAGAGTTGATAAATCTGGACTGATACTGGAGTGTCATGTGCATCACAAGTTTGATGCAATACATTTTGCACATCGTTTGGAAGGGCGAAATATCAGTGAGTTTGATTATTTGCCCAATGCCATAGATGTGGTGAGGTTTTGTTTGGGCAATCAAAAAACAGAAGTCACATACTTTTCTGTACCAGACAATGATGGCGCAGAGAAGTATTTTGAAGCCGAAATAGTACCTTCTGGTACGGATGAGGTGATTGCCGTGGTCAAAGAGATCACGCAGCGCAAGCGACAAGAAGCAGAGCTGATTCAATATTATAATCTGATCCAAAATATCTATCAGGGGACTTCCTCTTCTACAGGTATCGCATTTATGGATCACCTCACGCGTCAATTTTGTAAAGCCTTTAATGGCGATTTTTCTTTTATTGCTCTTTTTGATAACAAAAAGCTGAGTACGGTCTCCTATGCTACATTCAATCAAATACTTGACAATGAAACTTTTGAAGTAGAGGGATCGCCTTTTGAAAATCTACATCAAGACGACATCATTAGTATTTCGGCAGATTGTCTGTTGATTTATCCAGACTTTGCGCCATTTCAAAAGCATGAAATCCAAGGTTTGATTGGGATTCCACTTTATTATCCTGATGAACCCAGTAAGCCTGCTGGCGTGATGTGCGTCATGTTTGAAAAATTTTACCATACATTTCAACACTATGAGAAGATTTTGCAGATATTTTCGACCCGAGCAGCAGCGGAACTGGATCGGATCAGAAGAACGCAGCAGCTAGAAGCCAGTGAAGAAAAATTCAAAGCCTTGTATCATAATACGCCAGCGTTGTTCAACTCTGTGGATCGCGAGGGCAAAATCACTGAAGCGGGTGATTTCTTTTTGGAAACGACTGGTTATACCCGTGATGAGGTAATAGGTAAGATGGCGTTTGACTTCCTTACATCAGAGTCTAAGGAATTTGGTATGACCAAGATTTTTCCTGAATATACCAAAACGGGGTATTGCAAAGACGTGCCTTTTCAGTTTGTCAAAAAAAATGGAGAAGTGATGGATATCTTGTTCTCGTCCGTAATAGTCAAAGACGAAGAAGGGAATTTCCAAAAGTCCTTAACTAGTCTTCAAGATGTCACAGAGATCAACAGGCGAAGAAGAGACATCATCAAGAGTGAGTCTCGTGTGTCGGAGGACGCTCAGCGTTTGCAGTCGCTATTTGATCATTCGCCTGTCGGTATTATCATTCATTCTAAGGGAATAATCAAAAAAGTGAATGTAGAAACGATACGCTTGACTAAGGCTAAATCTTCCAAAGACATTGTAGGCAAAAGTCCGATGGATTTTATTCACCCTGATTCTCAGGAAGTAGCCAGCCAGCGGATACACAACATCTACACCAAGAAAACAGCACATAAAAATGAGCAAAAATTTATTTGTCTCGACGGGAGTGTGATATGGGTAGAGGCTATGGGTACTTTGATCTCTTATGAGGGAGAGCCTGCGGTGCAGATTGCTATTTATGACATTACAGATAGAAAGCAGGCACAAGAGAAAATATTGGAAGACGAAAAGAAACTGAAGCAGCTCAATGATCACCTGACTAGACAAAACAATCAACTGGAGGAATTTGCTCATATTGCCTCACACAATTTGCGTGCACCAATTACCAACATGATGTCTTTGATACAGATCAAGGAAAGTGCTCCAGACCCTGTGACCGAATTGTTTGTTTGGGAAAATCTGAAAAAAGGAGTAGCCAATTTGGACGAAACCATTGTGGAACTCAACGAAGTAGTAAAAACTTCGTGGGAGCTGGACAAACGAAAAAGAAAGGTGAAGCTATCTGTGGTGCTACAAAAGGTATTGAGCAGTATCAAAAATGAATTGACAGAAGCTGGAGGAGAGGTGATAAGTGACTTTGCGGCGTTCGATGCTATGATTTATCCCAAGGTATATTTAGAAAGTATTTTGATCAACTTGATCACCAATGGATTAAAATATGCACGGGCTGATCGCCCGCCTGTGATCCAAGTGTATACGTGTATTCGAGATGGTGCTAAGTGTTTAGAAGTGAGAGACAATGGGCTGGGAATAGATGTTAATAAATTTGGGAATAAAATATTTGGGTTGAGAAAGACCTTCCATAATCATCCAGACGCTAGAGGTGTCGGGTTGTTTATTACGAAAGCGCAAGTAGAATCTATGGGAGGTACGATTAGAGTTGAGAGTGAAATAGGTAACGGATCGAATTTTATTATTAATTTTGGAGATGTGTAAACCTATTGCACGTATTTAACCAGCTAAAAAGTAGCGCTTGATTTTAGGAATTATAATAAATGAGCGAAAAGAAAAAAATTGCAGTAATTGATGATGATGAAGTTTTCCAACTGATTATCAAGAAGCAAATCGAAATGAAAAATATCGAGTGCGATATCCTGAACTTTTATAATGGTCAGGAGGCGATTGATTTTTTCAAAAAACTCGAAACGGAGGGAGCTAATGGAAGTGTGCCAGATTTGGTCATGCTCGATGTGAATATGCCTGTTAAAGATGGTTGGGCCTTTTTGGAAGACTATGCGCACATCTCTGATTCGATCAAGAGTAAGATAAGCCTATATATGGTGACCTCATCTGTTATCCAATCTGATATTGATAGAGCGGAGAATAATAACGATATTGTAGGCTTTGTAAGTAAGCCTCTGACCAATGAGCGTTTAGAAGAAATTTTCGCTGATTAACCCCCTACTCTTCTCTCTCAAAATAGAGCGTGTAGAAGTTCTGTTTTCGATTTTCATCGAACCCCCTTTCTATATTTTGCCGATTGCCATGTACGTAGACATGGAAGTTTTTATCTAGCTTGATGATTGAGCGTATAAAACGTTTGGTGTTTTTGATTGCTGGCTTGGATATGTCGAAGTGCTCTAGGTTCAATTCGGGCTGTTCTACCTGTTTCTTTTCTTGAAAATTCTCGAAACGTTCGATTAATTCTGGTGCCTGTAGCACTGTCTCTTGATAGTCCGATTGATCAAATTGATCATTGGCTTTTATGTAATCTATAGACTCATTTACAAAGGCGATCTTTTCTGTTTTGGTTTGGCCTGCAAAGGCTTCTTGAGCAAACTCTTGAAGATTGTTGATGATGCCTTGGGTTTGAAAATACTCGTCGTTGAATGGCTCTAGACCTAGAAAGTCATTTTGCCAGTATTGGGCATTACCTGATTTGTTGGTCTTGTCTACGATCATGGCTTGATAGCCATTGGCTTGATCCGTGTTGAAAATAATAACGCCCTTGTCGAGTTTGTTGATGCTGATACCTTCTTCGGTACTGATGTCGAAGACACCAGAGTGCCCCATGATTTTGATGTATGTGTCTTTGTTTTCAACCTTGAATATTCCTACTGCGTCTGTCACTTCATCGCCAAGTACACAGTTTTCAAAGTAAGTCACCATTACATCACCATCTTTGATGTTTTGGTTTCGAGAATGTGCATAGAGATGTTTGGCGATTTCTATAGACTTTTCATGTAGGTGATTGGGGGATTCAAAAATAGCTTTGACGAGACAAAAGACCTCGTTGTAGTCTAATGAGGTTTCGTGTGTGAACCTGAATCGTTCTTCTACTTTAAAGGCTTTGAAAAAGTATTTGACCAACAATTGATTCAAATCTCTATCTGCAATATTCAGCGCTTGTGCAGAGTTAATAAGGCCGTCATCTTCAGTGATTTTGTGGATGGCCAGTGATTTGAGTACAACTTCTGATGAAATCTCCATAGGTAATAAATAGGTATGATATGCTAGCCAAAATACATGCTATTTCCTTCTAAATCCAAATCTAGGATATAGGAGAATTAATTATTTTGGTAAGCTCCTGATTTGATGTGGTCGAGCCACGACTGATTGCCAAGGTACCAGTCTACAGTTTGTTCAAGCCCTTCTTCAAATTGAAGAGAAGGCTTCCAGCCAAGTGTCTTTGAAATTTTGGTTGAGTCAATGGCATATCTATGGTCATGACCAGCACGATCAGTGACAAAAGTGATGAGGGCTTCGCAGCTACCACTTGTCCGATCGAGTTTTTTGTCCATGATTTTGCATAGTAATCGAACCAAGTCGATATTTTTCCACTCGTTGAATCCGCCAATGTTGTAAGTTTCCCCTACTCTCCCCTGATGAAAAATCACATCGATTGCTGTCACGTGATCATGCACAAAGAGCCAGTCTCTTATGTTTTCACCTTTTCCATATACTGGCAGGGGGTTGCCGTCTATTATGTTTTGGATACAGACCGGAATTAGCTTTTCTGGAAATTGGTTAGGGCCGTAATTGTTGGAGCAATTCGAGATCACTACAGGAAGCTTGTAGGTGTTGTTATAGGCCCTGACGAAATGATCTGAACTGGCTTTGGATGCGGAGTATGGAGACTGTGGATCATATGGGGTGGTTTCATAAAAGAACTCACCATCCTCTAAAGAGCCATAGACTTCATCAGTAGAAATGTGATAGAATAATTTGCCTGTTTCTTCACCCTTCCAGGCTTTTTTGCAGGCATTCAGTAGATTGACCGTGCCAATGATATTCGTATTCACAAACGCTAGAGGGTCTTCAATTGATCGATCCACATGCGACTCGGCTGCTAAATGAATGACAGCATCAAAAGCATGTGTATCGAAGAGGTTTGTGATAAATGCTGCATCGCAGATATCTCCTTTGATAAAGGTGTAGTTTTGGGTGTCTTCTACCTCTTTGAGATTTTCGAGATTTCCGGCATAAGTAAGGAGATCTAGGTTGAAGATTTGATAGCTAGGATACTGGCGGACGAAATATTTAACTACATGTGATCCTATAAAGCCCGCGCCGCCAGTAATTAATATTTTCCTATCCATCTCGATTACTTTTTTAAGGTTTTTTGCCAATTCCAAGCATCTAGTAAAGATTGCTCTAAGCTTATTTTGGCCTCCCACCCTAGGAGTTCTTTAGATTTTTTTGCATCCGCATATACGGCCTCTACATCACCATCTCTTCTTTTTCCGATGGAATAATTGAGCTTCTGTTCACTTACTTTTTCGAAAGCAGAGATGAGTTCGAGTACGGTGTTGCCATTGCCTGTGCCAATATTTACCGCCTCGCAAGTGCCTTCTTTTTTGTTGATCAAAAACTCAAGCGCCTTAATGTGGGCTTTTGCCAAATCGGTGACGTGGATAAAGTCCCTCACACAGCTGCCGTCTTTGGTGTTGTAGTCGTTGCCGAATACAGTTAGGCTTTCTCTGATGCCAGCCGCTGTCTGCGTGATGAATGGAACCAAATTGCTAGGAATGCCTAGCGGCAGTTCTCCAATGAGAGAAGTACTGTGTGCACCTATTGGGTTGAAATACCTTAATAAGATGGCTTTGTACGCGGGGTCAGCAGCAAATAAATCTTGAATAATTTTTTCGCAAATGATCTTGGTTGTTCCATATGGAGATTCTGCACTTTTAATCTGAGCAGACTCATTTACAGGCAAGTGGTCAGGAGTACCATAGACCGTGCAAGACGAAGAAAAAACCAAGTTGGAGCAGTTGTGCTTCTGAGTGGTTTCAAGAATAGCGGTAAGGCCTCCTAGATTATTTTCGTAATATTTGAGTGGCTCCGAGACAGATTCTCCTACGGCTTTGTGCGCAGCAAAATGGATAACTCCACCGATCGCATGCGTCGTAAAGATCTGATTCAGCAATTCTTTGTCTCTACAATCGCCTTCGTAGAAGGTGATCGATTGCTCAACGATTTTTTCTATCCGCTCTTTTATCCAAACTTCAGAATTGCCTAGGTTGTCTATGACGATAGGGGTGAATCCTGCATTTATTAGCTCTACACAGGTGTGCGAGCCGATAAATCCAAGTCCGCCTGTTACAAGAATGTTGCTCATATTAATTATTTACAGTCGCTCTACCGATGCTGTGGTAGGTGTAGCCAAGTTCAGCCATTGTTTCTGTGTTGTATAAGTTTCTCCCGTCGAAGATTAATTTATTCTTGAGTGCGCTGTCTAATTTTCCGAAGTCAGGTGTACGGAATACAGGCCATTCAGTCATGATTAACAAAGCGTCAGTGCCTTGGGCTGCATCGTATTCATCTTTACAGAATTCGATTTCATTCCCAAAAATTTCTTTTACATTTTCCATTGCCTCTGGGTCATAGGTTTTGATTTTAGCACCAGCGGCGAGAAGTTCTTTGATGTTGACCAAAGAAGGTGCTTCTCTGATATCGTCAGTATATGGCTTAAAAGCCAATCCCCAAACGGCGAAAGTTTTTCCAGACAAATCTCCATTGAAATGGGTTTTGATTCTGTCGATCAGTTTCATCTTTTGAGACTCGTTTTTGCTCATTACGGCGGTTAGAATTTCGAAGTCGTAATTTACTTCTTTAGCTGATTTTGCTAAAGCTTGTACGTCTTTTGGAAAACAGCTTCCACCATATCCGATACCTGCAAACAAGAATCGCTTGCCGATACGAGAATCGGTACCAACGCCTTTTCTTACCATGTCTACATCAGCTCCCACCAGTTCGCACATGTTGGCGATCTCGTTCATGAATGTGATCTTGGTGGCAAGGAATGAATTGGCTGCATATTTAGTGAGCTCTGCTGACTTTTCGTCCATTACGATGATTGGATTTCCTTGCCGCACGAGTGGTGCATACAAGTTGTCCATTATTTTTTTCGCTCTTTCCGATGAAGTTCCGATTACTACACGATCAGGTTTCATGAAGTCGTCCAAGGCTACCCCTTCTCTCAAAAATTCAGGATTTGACACTACGTCGAATTCTACTTTGGCTCCTTTTTGGATGTTGGCTCTGACCTTTTCGGCCGTACCTACTGGGACAGTGCTTTTGTCTACAATGACAGTATATTCGTCTAGAAGAGGGCCTAATTCATTGGCTACGCCTAGGATGTATTTTAAATCTGCAGATCCGTCTTCGCCAGGAGGAGTAGGAAGGGCAAGGAAAATGATTTTGGCACCTTTAATCCCTTCGGATAGGCTTGTAGTGAACTCTAGCCTGCCTTGTTTGATGTTTCTTTCAAAAAGTAAGTCAAGACCAGGCTCGTAAATAGGCATGATTTTGTTCTTGAGCTTTTCGACCTTTTTTTTGTCGATATCTATACAAGTAACGTGATTACCTGTTTCGGCAAAACATGTACCCGTTACCAATCCAACGTATCCAGTTCCTACAACAGCTATTTTCATATCTTATGTCAATTTTTTAAAGGCGCAAATCTAAATGGGAATGGGGTTAAAAACCAGAAGCATTTGCATATTAATGGTATGCACTTGTTTGCGCAGGATCAAATGAGGAATATAGAGTGCCCTAGGGAGATGTTGAAAAGCAGATGAAAATAATATGCATACGTGATATTTATTAGCGAATAAATATTTTAATATTGCTATTAACTATTGATAACCAACTAGATAAGATGAGTAATATTAGCGAAAATACGCCAGAATTTGTGGCTGAAAACTGCAAGATGATCAAGGATATGATCCGCGATTTGTGTGATAAAGAAATTCGTCCATATATGGCGCAATGGGATGAGGCACAAGAGTTTCCTATTCCTCTGTTTAGAAAATTGGGTGAATTGGGTTTGATGGGTGTATTAGTACCACATGCGTATGGTGGTTCTGGGTTTGGTTATCACGAATATGTGACAGTGGTTTCGGAAATAGCGAAAGTAGATGGATCTATAGGGTTGTCGGTGGCCGCGCATAATTCCCTTTGTACAGGGCATATTATGAGTTTTGGCAATGAAGAGCAAAAGAAAAAGTGGTTGCCGAAACTAGCGAGTGGTGAGTGGATTGGTGCTTGGGGGCTCACAGAGCCAAACACAGGATCAGATGCAGGCAATATGAAGACCACTGCAGTGAAAGATGGTGATCATTGGGTGCTCAACGGCACTAAGAATTTCATCACCCATGGGATTTCAGGAGACGTGGCGGTGGTCATGACAAGAACTGGTGAGCCTGGTGATTCTCACGGGATGACAGCTTTTGTAGTGGAGCGAGGGACGCCAGGGTTTAGTGGAGGCAAGAAAGAGAACAAATTGGGAATGCGAGCTTCAGAAACTGCCGAAATGATTTTTGACAATTGTCGTGTGCCTAAAGAGAATTTATTGGGAGAAGTAGGAGAAGGGTTTGTGCAAGCACTTAAAATATTGGATGGTGGACGTATTTCAATTGCAGCTTTGGGATTGGGAATAGCACAAGGCGCCCTTGATGCTGCTGTGGCTTACGCTCAAGAAAGGCAACAATTCAATCAATCTATTGCTAAGTTTCAGGGGATATCATTCAAGATTGCAGATATGGCTACCCAGGTGATGGCCTCTAGGTTGCTGATCAAAGAAGCGGCAGAGCTGAAGAACCAAGGCAAAAATGTGAATCGCGAATCAGCCATGGCCAAACTCCATTCTTCGGAAACAGCCGTTAGCGTGGCTAATGATGCAGTGCAGGTGTTTGGGGGGTATGGCTATGTAAAAGATTTTCCTGTAGAGAAGTTTTATAGAGATGCTAAGTTGTGCACCATAGGTGAAGGGACTTCTGAGATTCAAAAACTGGTAATCTCAAGAACCTTATTTGATAAGTAGAATAAATTAATTAAGATAATTACGAAAACGGGTTGTGAATTAGCAACACTTAGCATAAATTTGCAGCCCGTTTAAAAATAGAAGATAATGTTGATTATTAACGTAAAAGAAAACGAATCGATTGATAGAGCGCTTAAGAGATTCAAAAAGAAGTTTGAAAAAACTGGAGTTTTGAAGCAATTAAGATCTAGAACTGCGTTCGAAAAACCTTCTGTAACAAGAAGAACTCAATTGATCAAAGCGGCCTACAAGCAGAAAATGTACGCCAAAGAAAACTATTAATATCAGTAGTTTTTGTGCTTGGTTTTTTATAAGTTAGTATAGCCTTATACCTAAGGTTATACTAATGATAAAACCATTCCTAAAATACCTCCTGCAAGAAAAAAGATACAGTACGCATACTGTGTCTGCTTATGAAACTGATCTTCTTCAGTTTCAAGATTATTTGGAATGTATTGATAATGAATGGGCACTCGAGGAAGCGAATCACAAGATGCTTCGCGCTTGGGTTGTGTCCTTGATAGAGGCAGATATAAACCCCAGATCTGTCAACAGGAAGATTGCGTCCTTGCGATCTTTTTATAAGTTCTTGCTTAAGCGAGAAGTTATTGCTCAAAATCCCGCCACTAAAATTCGTCCACTAAAAACGGCGAAATCTCTGCCTGAGTTTGTGCTCAAGGATGAGATGGATACGCTGCTCGACCGAATAGAATTTCCCGATGGCTTTGAGGGCTCCCGAGATAAGTTAATTATTGAGTTGCTATATGGTACAGGTATGCGCTTATCCGAATTGATTCATTTGAAGACGTCGGACGTCGATTATTTTAATCAGAGCATTAAAGTACTAGGAAAAAGAAACAAAGAAAGAATTATTCCTTTGACTTTAGACAACATCAGGCTTATTGAAGCGTATGTTGAATTAAAGGAACCAGTAGGAGTAAGCGAAGACTGGCTGCTCACTACAGACAAAGGAAAAAAGTGCTACCCAATGATGGTGTATAGAATCGTACAGAAGTATTTGGGATACATTTCTAAAGTGTATAAGAAGAGTCCTCATGTGTTGCGTCATACCTATGCGACACATTTATTGAACAATGGCGCAGATTTAAATGCGGTCAAAGATTTACTGGGACATTCCAGTTTGGCTGCTACACAGGTCTACACGCACAATTCTTTGGATAAGTTGAAGTCTGTTTTTGATCAAGCTCACCCAAAGGCCTAAATTTTTTTCAAACATTAAATATTAATCTTATGAAGTTACAGTTTCATTCCCTTCATTTTGACGTAGATCAAAAATTGGTTGATTTTATTCAAAAGAAAGTAGACAAATTAGAAACGTTTTATGATAGGATCATTGACGGGGAAGTAATCTTGAAGGTTGAAAAAGACGATGCAAGAGATAATAAGATTGTAGAAATCAAATTGAATGTCCCTGGTGCACAGGTGTTTTCAAAGGAGCAGGCAAAGTCGTTTGAAGCAGGTGCTGATGAGGCTGTAGAATCTCTAAGAAGGCAATTGAAAAAACGAAAAGAGAAGCAATTAGCCCATTAAGGCGAATCAGAGCATATATTTACAACCCTGACAGTTTTCATTGTCAGGGTTTTTTAATGCCCTATTTATCCATGCCAACCACTATCTTTGTTTTATGCAAAACCATTATTTATCGGTTTTAGAACTTGCTCCAGGAGCTACAAAAACGGAGGTCAAGTCTGCTTATAGACAACTGTCGAAACGCTACCACCCAGATGTAAGCAAAGATGAAAATGCCAGAGAGAAGTTTATTGAAATTAATGAGGCATATAAATTTTTGACAGCGGTAGGACCAAGACCTGTCCATATTGCCCCATCTGCCTCCGCTTATGATTACGATGCCCAAAGTGATGCTTATGATGGGTGGCGACGAATGGCTAAAGAATATGCGCGAAAACAGGCGCAGGAAGCAATCAGGCGGCAGCAGCGGCTTACCAAGTCCTTGCTCAAAGGTTTTGATCTGGTATTGTTGATTGTCGTTTTGTTTAACCTCGTGCTATTGGTAGACAGCCATTTGCCGCTGGTGGCTACTACACATCAGGAAATGACAGATACACAAATCCTTAAATACCAAAACGCATACTACGATATTCTTGAAGTGGATGATTATGTGTTTTACCTCAAAGGAGGCGTTTTGAAAGACCTACGTGGAGGCAGGTATGAGAAAGCAGTGGTGTATGCTACGCCGTGGCTGGACAAGCCGCAAGCGTTGGATTTGGACATGGGCAGACGAGTATACCAGTTTGTGCAATATGCAGGGGTCTACGGATTCTTCTCGTTTTTTATTCAAACCATACTGCTACTTGCGCTCATTTATAAGGTATGGGTTCGATCTTTAGATAGTCAGTTGAGTGTGTCGATTTGTATTCTCTTCCTTGCAGTTTTTCAGTTGTTTCTATTTTCCACTTATTAGTGCTTTTGACTTGCGTCACTCATTTTGTAGGGTTACTTATTGGGATACCAATTGACCAGTCTTACTTCTATCTGATCAGAGCTTACGCTGATGAGTCTTTTGAAGCCCTCTACGTCGCTAAGCCCACCTTTTCCGCGATAGTGGTAAGGATAAACCACTTTTGGTTTGAAGGCGAGTGCAGCATCTGCGGCCGATTCAATAGTCATAGTATAAGGTAGATTCATGCAGATAAAAGCCACATCGATATTTTTCAGGGCTCTCATTTCGACTATGTCTTCAGTGTCTCCTGAGATATAAATGCGCTTACCAGCGATATTGAGTACATAGCCATTGCCTCTGCCTTTGGGGTGGCGAGATGTGGAATCTTCTGGCAAATTGTACATAGGGATGGCTTCTATTTCTATTGCCGCCACAGTTGTTTTTTGCCCATTAGACAATGGTTGTAGGTTTTGAAAGGCTGACCCTAGCTTAGTAATGACTGCTTCGGGAGCAATGATTGGGGTGTTTTGAGCGGAGATGCCATTTAACGTCTCTGTATTTAAATGATCTCCATGAATATCTGTAATCAGAATCAAAGTAGCCGAATCGATATTTTCAAAGGCTGTCTGTCCACCATAAGGATCTATATAGATCATCTGGTCTTGGTAAGAGATAGCCATAGCTGCATGGAGGATGGGGTAGATTTTGATATCTCCTGAATCTGTAGCAATGATTTCTGGGGTAGGTTGGGCCGATGAAACAAACCTTATAAAAATTAATAGGAGGAGAAGAAATACGTTCTTTTTCATAGAGAGGATGATTCGTTGCATTAAAAATAGGCAATAGAATGAACTTTTTAATGCAAAATGGTTAAATGACTGTTGTTATGTCGTTGTTTAAAACAACTCCATTTGGTTGTCGTCGGTAATACGCCTGAAGAGCTTTAAATCAAACGGATGTTTTTCTAATCCTAGTTTGTATTTGCGCTTGGCCAGGGCAAACATCTGATGTATCTGATTGGAGAGCTCTCCCTCGCCTTGCATTCTGGTTTTGAACCTGCTGTCGTTGAGTTTGCCGCCGTGGAGCTCTTTGATTTGGTTGAGCACTTTCTCGGCCCTGTCGGGAAAATTCTTTTCGATCCAATCGGTAAAAATTTCTGGTATGATGCCATTGAGTCTCACGATGGTATAGCCTATGTCTGTGGCACCATTTTCGGCTACTTTCTCCGCTAGCTTCATGATTTCCATGCTGTTGACCGAAGGAATGATAGGAGCCATCATGACCATGGTGGGTACGCCTGCTTCTGAGAGGGTTCGGATAGCGTTGAGGCGGACACCTACGGCACTGGTTCGGGGTTCGAGTAGGCTGCGGGTTTTTTCGTTGAGAGAGGTGAGCGAAATGGCGACTTTTACTAGTTTTAGTTTGGCTAGTTCGCTGAGGATATCCAAGTCGCGCAGTATCATGGCATTTTTTGTAATGACTCCTATGGGGTGTCGGTATTTTAGGCATAAGGCGAGTATCGATCGGGTAATTTCGAGCTTTCGCTCGATGGGCTGGTAGCAATCAGTATTGCCCGATAGCATGATGGGTACTGGGCGCCACGACTTGGATTTGAATTTATCACGGAGTAGATCTACTGCGTTGGCTTTGACAAGAATCTTGGTTTCGAAGTCTGTGCCTGCACTGTAGCCCCAGTATTCGTGCGAGTTTCTAGCATAGCAGTAGATACATCCGTGTTCACATCCCTGATAGGGATTGAGCGAATAAGAAAATCCAATGTCAGGGCTTTCGACTTTGTTGACTATCGTCTTGGGGTGTACCGTGATGTATTCTGTTTTGGGTTTACTTTCTTTTTCCCCTGCTTGGTAAAGGTGTTGTAAAAAGGACAAGTCCTTTTCATAGCCATGCTCAAGAAAGCGATTGTCAGGGTTGATTTGTGCGCCCCTGCCTTTGATGTAGTCCATGAAGAATTAGAATTATAGCAAACGAAAATGAGAATACTAAATTACTAAAAAAATTAGTATTTGTAAGGCGGTTGGACAAAAAATGAAGTAAGGTTTTGTTGAAATATTTTGATGGAGAAACAAAGTTTATATTTTTGAGCCAAATTAAAATTCGTCTAATGTCTGGATATAAACTCATCAATTACAAAGGGAAAGAGATTCTGTATGTCGATTATAGTGGCATGCTCAAAGAAGATGTTTTGAAGACAATGGATGAAGCTACAGTGTTTGCTTTAGAGCAAAACAGACCGCTACTTCGCCTATCCAACATGACGGGTGTATTTGCAGTAACGGAAGTAGTAGAAAAGGCAAAGGAGAGCGGAAAAATCACCAATCACCTGACGATCAAAAGAGCGGCTGTGGGTATTACAGGAGCGAAAAAGGTGCTTTTCAACGCCTTTAATCGGTTTTCAGGAAATGACACCAGAGCCTTCGATTCCGTGGATGATGCCAAGGAGTGGCTGGTGATTTAAACTGAATAATTATTCCTCCCCAGATCTTTCCAACAGTTTCTGATCCATATTTTTAGTAGCCTTGGCACCAAGCTTTTTCATCTTTTCGGCACGGTTGATCAGGTTGCCTTTGCCCTCGTATAGTTTTTTGGCGGCTTCTTGATAGGTGTTTTGTGTGGTGGCTAGTTGTACGCCCACTTTTTTGATGTCTTCGGTGAAAGACACAAACTTGTCGTAGAGATTACCCCCTTCTTTAGCAATTTCTATGGCGTTTCGGTTTTGGTATTCTTGCTTCCAAATACTGGCTATGGTGCGCAAAGTAGCAATGAGTGTAGCTGGGCTTACAATGACAATATTCTTGCTGTAAGCATCATTGAATAGCTCTGCATCCTTTTGCACGGCCAACGAAAATGCGGGTTCTATAGGGATAAATAGCAACACAAAATCGAGTCCTTCTACGTCATATAGGCTCTGGTAATTTTTCTCACTCAGGCCTTTGATGTGAGCGCGTAGGGAGATCAAATGTGCTTTGATCTGTTTTTCTTTTTCTTCTTTGTCGTCTGTATTGGCGTATCGTTCATAGGCGATCAGCGATACCTTGGAATCCACGATGATGCTTTTGTCGTCTGGGAGTTTGACCACCACATCGGGTTGGTAGCGGTTGCCCTCGTCGTCGGCAAATGATTGTTGTACAAAATACTCACGTTGTTTTTCTAGGCCGGATTTTTCTAGGATGCTTTCTAGGATAAACTCGCCCCAGTTGCCTTGTGCTTTGGTGTCGCCTTTGAGTGCTTTGACTAGGTTTTCGGCTTCTTTGGTGATTTTTTGGTTTAGTTCTTTGAAACCAGCGATTTGTTCTTTTAGAGCCGAATTACGTGCTATATTTTCTTTGTTGGTTTCATCTACTTTCTTTTCGAAAGACATGATTTTTTCGCCTAGTGGTTTGAGGAGCTGATCTACCTGTTCTTTATTGTGAGTGGCGAATTTCTTACTGTTTTCTTCGAGGATCTCATTGGCCATGTTTTTGAATTCGGCTGTGAATTTTTCTCGGATCTGGTTGAGCTCTTCTTTTTGGGTCTCGAGCGTCTCTTGTAGGTTTTTGTGGTCAGATTCTAAGCGACTGTGCTGGTTGCTGAGCTGCATTAGTTTTTCTCTTTCGGCACGCAGTTCGTCATTCATGTCTTTCATATTGCTATTCAATGACTGCGATCGTTCGATTTCCATTTTGAGTTGGATTTCCAATTCTTTGGCTTTGATCTGATCCTCGCCATTTTGAGCATTTTGAAATTTAGATTTGGCAACTAGCCAAGTTGCCCCAGCGCCAAGGAAGACGCCTGTGAAGAGATATATGAAGTGAAAGGTTTCCATAAAACAAAACTAGGTATTGAGAATGGAATGTTGATGGTTAGCGTGTATTTTAGTTCAGTAATGAATAGAACCATTTATACTTTCTGGGAACCAAGGAGTAATATGACGCCCTATCTTTCGCTTTGTATGGATACTTGGAGACAGCACACGCAGGGATTCGAGCATATTATATTGGATTATTCAAACTTGTTTGAATATATCCCAGAAGGCTCAGTCAATATAGATAAAGTGAAACATATTTCTTTGGCCCTTCAAAAGGATGTTATTCAAGCTACGGTGCTCAAATACAATGGGGGTATTTTTATAGACGCAGATATGATTTTCACAGGTGATTTGAATGAGCTGCTTGCACCACTTACTGAATATGACGTGGTAACTTTTTCCTCTCACTTGGCTTTTATGATGGCAAAGCCTAATGCTCAACTTATCAATGAATGGTATGAAGAAGTGACTAATAGGATAGATCTACTGACTGTTGATATGCAGGTGAATTGGGATTATTTTGGGAATCAGATTGTGAATAAAAAGCTAAAGAATTCAAAGTATAAGTCATTGAAGTTGGATAAATACATTAGTGCTTTTACTCCTGAGATAAATTATTACGCTAACATAGGCTCTGTGATGAGAATGTATGACAACTTTTGGTTTTCTACGACAATCTCAACATCCCAAGTTTTTTTTGAAAACCAGACGATCATTGCCCTTCATAATTCTTGGACACCCCAGTGGTATAAGAGATTGTCGAAAGAAGAGATATTAAACCATCCTTGTCTTATGTCTCGTACCTTGAAAAGATTGACTACAGAAGGTCATCCTATGGTGCACAAATCTGAAACTTTTTTTAATCTCGGAGTAATTAAAATAAGCTGGTTTGTGAAGGTGCTTTTGAGAAAGATGGGAGTCAATTGAAATACTTATCTTTTAGAGAGTGAGTTTTTGAAAAAATTCGGGAGATCAAACTTGTCGAGTTTCTTTCTTCGATCCATGCTTTTTTTGATGGCTCGAATAAAATAGGGGTTTTGTATGCCTTGAGAAACATTAGTCATATTGTTATGGTGGCGTCTGTGTAGCAGGGTGACTTCACTAAGAAAATGGTAATTAATACCTTGTTCTACTATTTTGAACCAATGATCTACGTCTTCAGCATAGCGTAGGTCTACGTCGAAGCCTCCAATTTTATCAAACACGTTTTTTCTGTACAAATTTGCCCCTACATGAAAGTTGAGCATAGTCTTTTGAGCGGCATCTTCATATATTTTGATGTACATGTGATCACTCTGATCACCGAAGCATTGAATTCTGCCTGAGACGATCTCAGTATCGGGGTTTTTACGTAAGTAATCCAGTTGTATTTTTATCTTTTGATCGGGATATAAATCATCTGCATCTAAAAATCCGATAATATCACCACTTGCAGCTTCAATGCCTCGATTTCTGGCAGCAGCAGGTCCTGAATTAGCTTGCGAAATGAGTTGTATTTTGTCAAATGAGCGTGCGATTGTAATAGAATTGTCCGTGGAACCATCGTCTACAACAATGATTTCTAGATTTTCAATCTCTAGATCTATAATACTCTGAATAGCTGATGCTAAATGTTCTTCTGCATTGTAACATGGGATGATTATGCTAATGGAAAAATCTGTCATTATATTGTTGTCTTCAAAAGAGCGAATTTATCGGATTAAAAGGATATTTGTGTTCCGAGTGAAAAACTACTATAGCGTACTGAAAATGGCTTAATTAATAATGGAGAAGTGGCGTGACTTAGTTGTCAATTTTGTTGAAAAATTCATTGATCACTACCTGACGTATTTTACTGATTCGTATGAGTTGATATTGATGTTTATTTTGATCCCTTTGGTGTTGATTGTGGGAGAACGATTAACCGTGGGTTGGAAAGATTCATCTATGAGAAGGCTTTGGGAGCCAGATGACAATGCCAAAAATGATTGGGCTGGATTTTTATTCAGATACTCCATGCTCAATGAAATATTGGGATACGGTCTTTTGCTCGGAATAGCACTGTATATACCTAAGGAGATTAGATTTTACTTTGGGTATAACCTTGTGCAGCAGATTCCTTTGCCTATCGTTCAGGCAGTTATGTTTTTTATTGTTGTTGATTTTTCTGACTATTGGATCCATCGGCTTGAACACAAAAGCGAAGTGCTCTGGGAGATGCATAAAATGCACCATGCACCTACTAGGTTCAATGTAATATCTGGGCTACGGACCAATCCGCTTTCTGATGTGTCTATCAAGCGAATATTGTATGCACTTCCCTTGGCTATAGCAGGCAGTCCTGTAGAGACTTATATTGGTGTCTATTTACTTAGAAATGTCATGCTTTCTATTCAGCATTCAGAGTTTAAGTGGAGTCTGGGCTGGTTTGGGAGATATGTGCTGATTTCGCCTGTGGCGCATCGGATTCACCATAGCGTAGAAGAGGAACATTTTAATAGAAACCTAGGAACAGTTTTGGTCTGGTGGGACAAGCTGTTTGGCACTTGGTATGAGCCTGATCCCAATAATCTACCTAGGATAGGCGTAGAAGGAAATGACCTGAATCACCCGAATTATTTAGTTAATATCTACAGATCGATGAAGGCAGCTTGGTATAAATTATTTACCTAATTTTTTCTTTCTCTGGATGGATTTGAAAGCGGTTTTTATAATTATTTTGTTGATGCTGTCATCGGTGAGATGCGCATTGCTATCGTGTATTTTTTTATAGATGAGTACTTTCGGAATGTGACAATAAGTTAAGTCAAAATCGATGCAGCGAAAGAACCAATCGGTGTCTTCACTGACGCTCAATTTCGGATCATAAAATCCTATTTTGTCATATGTACTTCTTTTAACCATAAGGCTTTCCATCATAAATCCTTTGACTGGCTTGCCTAGAAGCTCTTTTCGGAACCCAAGAGGCACTACCGTATTGGCTTCTACTTGATATTCAACATCCGTAATGCAGTAATCGAGATTAGGGTTTGTCTCGAAAGCTTCTACTTGATGCTTTAGCTTGTCTGCTGCCCACTTGTCGTCGTGCGATAGAAATGTAATCAGGTTTCCATTAGCTGATTGAATACCAAAATTGTAGGCATTAGCAATGCCGTGATTGGGTTGGTGCAGTATTTGGGTTTCTGGATATCGCTGGGCAATAGTCAAGGTTTCATCATCCGAACCTCCATCTACTAGCAGTAATTCTATGTTTTTGTATGACTGATTGATGATTGACTCTAGCGCAGTAGCAAGATATTTTTCGCCGTTTTTTACTATTACTATGATTGTAACTAAAGGGAGCTTCATTTGTTTAAATAATTGTAAATGATTTCAGGGTTACGCTCAAAATCCGAGCTCAACTCTAATGTGTATGCAGGTAGTTTTTTGACTAAGTTAGATACTTTGTTGAAGGTGAGTTCGCGATTGCCTTTGAGCAATGAAATAGTGGAGGGAGCAAGTGCC
Organism: Reichenbachiella carrageenanivorans; assembly: GCF_025639805.1. Taxonomy (NCBI): domain Bacteria; kingdom Pseudomonadati; phylum Bacteroidota; class Cytophagia; order Cytophagales; family Reichenbachiellaceae; genus Reichenbachiella; species Reichenbachiella carrageenanivorans. The sequence continues at coordinate 1,692,499 of NZ_CP106735.1, forward strand.
AAAAGCGCATCACTAGCATCGGCCTTTATCAGTTTTCCTTTTTTGGAGCCAGTGATCTTTGGTAAAAAGATTGCATCAATCTCAAAGTTATTGGTGAGTTTGTTCGGCATGATTTCATTCAGGAATATCTGATATTTTTCGTCGTCTTTTTTGAATTTTCCTCTATGTGGTTCTAGAAATTTAAACTTTTCTAAATTTTCAAATTCTACTTTGGCTACGTTGTATAAGCTAAAAGCTTCTTTGCCATTTTCGCAATTGACAAGCATAAAGTCATCCCCTAAATATTTGAGTTCGTCATGATTGAGGCAAGATAAACAGGTCGAAGATTTACCTGACCCTCCTTTTCCTGTGAGCATTATGCCGTTGTTGCCTAATGCGATTCCGCCACTATGTACCGGTTGAATAGCTGTAGGTTCAAAATACCAATCTACTATACTTCTTAGTGGAAAGCTTCTCATCCATTGTGGGAGTGCGGTAATAGATTGTATCCAGAGGTATGCTTTTTTTTCTTTTCTGTTGAATACTCTAAGAACTCCACACCATGACTCAAAGGTTAGGATAAAGTCGTCGTCGCGATAAATTTCACCAGTAGGAGGTATTTCGTTCCATTTCCAAGAAGGGCTAGGGAGGGCTACATTTGAAGAAAGCCCTTCTAAAACAAACACTTCAAAATCATGATTGGTTGACTTTGTGAGTAGGTGAGTGAGTGCGGGCTTGTAAAAAAAATCTGTTTCATCTCCAATGAAGTGTGCGAGGAACCCCTGTCGAGCAAAATCAATTGTATGAGCGTAACATGGGCTTGCGGCTTTAGCCTTTTGATATACCACTTCTAATTGTCTGTAAAAGGCTAAGAAAGAAGATTTATTCATTTTCACTTATTAGAGGGGTGTTGAATAAGGCCGGTTTTATAACCTATAATTTTGAAAAAGGAGCTTATGATATTTTTTGTCCCCCAATTGGCACTATGATGATTGAGAAATACCCACCCTTCATAAAAAAGGTTGCTTTTGGAGTGGTATAATTGGAACTGGTAGTGTCTAAGTAAAATATTCGAGAATCCTCCTGGTGTAAATTCATGAGTGAGCTTCTCGAAAAATTTCTTTTCTGTTTTACTGATTTTAATTTTTCTCAATTCTTCAAATACAAAATTAGGGATGTCAGCGTTGAATTGATCTCGTAGATAAGTCAGTGCTGCAGACAGCCGCAGACCATACTTTCTTTTTGCACTAAAGGCTAGCATGTTTTCCCATTGGATATCCCTTTTGTTTATGATAATGAGTGAGTCGCAGATCCATCTGAAGGAAGGGAGTTCATTCCACCTCATGCCATGTATGATGGAGTGAAGTAGTTGGAATGTAGGGTTCAGTGTTTTAGTTATTGTATCATCTACTTTAAACTCCTCAAGATTATTCCAAATTTCCTCTTCATCGCTTTCCTTGAAAGAGTCTTTGAATACTCTCCAATGTGTATCAATTTCGTTATCCTTATTGTTGACTAGGCATCTTGAGTTGACTAATAGTTTTTTATAGTTTACAGTCTGGGATGTATACTTGTCGTACCAGCCTTCTTTATTCAGAACTTTCCAGAGGTTTTCTAAGTCTTTTTCCTTCACCACAAAATCTAAATCAGACATTGGCCGAATCCCATCAGATCCATAGTAGTGTTTGGCGAGAGGTACACCCTTCACGAAAAAGTGCTCAATTTCGTTCGTTTGGAGAAGCGCTATTATTTTTTTTACTTGAAAAAAGATTACCTGATTTTTGGACCAGACGTATCTGTTGTATCCTTTGATTGCTGTTAGGATGAGGTCTCCAGGGAGCTGATTGTTGAGGTTGTAATGCAACAGGGGTAAAAGTCGTTGCGAACCCCCATCTATTTGGTCAAACACGGTAGCCAGTAGTTTGTCTCCTGTTTTTTGAGGGTTGAGCTTAAGCGTCGATTTCCATGCATTATAGTTTTTGATAGCTGCGGTTCCTGTGAGAGTGCAAGCTTTTAGCAAGTACAGCTGTTTGGCATTAGGCCAAAAATCGGTATGTGACTTCATTTCAAATCAAATTTACTGAGTCTGCCATTTTTTAATTCAAACACCTCGTCAGCGAGTTCCAAAAAGTCTTTGTTGTGTGTGATGATGAGTATAGCAGGTTTAAACCAAAGGTTTTTCAAATTAATATAGAGTTGTTTTAATGATTGGGTATCTAGGTGATTAGTAGGTTCATCCAAGATGAGTAAATTAGGCTGAGAAATCAATGCTCTAGCGATAGATATTTTTTGTTTTTCTCCTCCAGACAGATTGATATTGGTATGCAGAGGCGTATCTATTCCGTTAGGCAATTGACTTATGATTGTATCTAGGGTGGATAGCTCAATGATTTGCTTGATTTCTTTTTCGCTGACGGGGTCGTCGTACCCGTACAGGATATTTTCTCTTACAGATTTATTTAAAATGTATGATTCTTGAAAGATAAGACCTATTTGCTTTCTCCAGTGGTTTAGATCAATACTAGTGTGCGAATGCCCATCGATTAGGATTTGCCCTTCATTGAGTGGGTAAAATCTCATGAGGAGCTTCACTAATGTACTTTTGCCAATTCCATTAGATCCAATGATCGCATAGGTTTTCCCTTTTTGGATTTGAAGATTTACATTGCTCAATAAGTTGCTCTGTGAGGCATATTGAAAGCAAACGTCTCTTAACTCAATCACTTGCCGAAAGTCGATCAGCATCCCTTCTGTACTTTCTTTTGCAGCTTTTATTTTGCTTATCAGCTTTATTATGGATTCCAGAGATTCTTTACCAGAAAGAATCTCTGGAATGGATTGAGATAGGTTGAACATAAACCTTCTCAACAGGTAAAGGACAAAGTAGAAGGACATGAGCGTGCCGAAGGACAGTTGATCTTGAATGACCAAATAGCAGCCGACTACGAGTATTAGCAAACTGATACAGGAAATAATTACGTCTTGTAGCGATCTGAATAGGGCGTGTTGCCAGGCCATAGATCGGCTGGATGTTTTGAGTTTATTTATTGTTGCCGACTTTTTTTGAGATTCGGTTTGCTCCTGTACGCTACTTTTGATCAGGTCGAAAAATTGTATCACAAAACGAACTTGACTAGAAAATTTTTCAAAATTTCTATTTGAATTCGTAGTATTTTCTCTGATACCCTTGCGAAGTAATTTCATTAGTGCCCAAAGCGTAGGGCCGAGAAGCAAAAGAGTCATACTCAGAATCCAGTTGAGATAGAATAGTACTGCCAATAAGCACAGACACGAAATGATGGAGGGTATAAATATGGCAACCAACGCATTGCTCATACGGTCTATCCTTTCGCTGTCGTTTACTATCTGATTGTGAAGTTCGTTTTTGCTGAAGGATTGGAATGGCGCATACGCAGTATGCAATAGACCATCGACTAATGTGATCCGGATCGTTTCTATGACTTCTTTGGTTATTTTCAGGATGAGCTTTCGTCCCCAAAGCCAAAGCGCTTGATTGAGTATGATCAAGAGTACCACTAGGCAAGAATAGATGAGTATTAGTCTTAGGTCTTTGGTAGGCAGCCCAATGTCGAAAATTTGCTGAACGAAATAAGTGCTTGGGATAAGTGCAAAGGACTGAACGATAGCTAAAAATAAGGAGCCATAGAGCGTGCCCATCTTGTCGGAGTAGTAGGAGAAGTAGGCACTCCAAACGCTTTGCGTATTATCTTTTTTGTGCATCCAGATGCCTTTTTAGAATTTGAGCAAACTCATTTCTTTGGTCTTTCTTTTTCACACTCATATTACGGGTATGCAGCCGACGATTAGTTATCACTTTTGGGATCATATTGGATTGGAAGCCTTTGCGTTTGGCTAGAGCGTACCACTCGATGAAATCTCCAATTTGTGTATCAACATTGAATAACCCAATCTGCTCTAATGAAGATTTTCTGATCATCATCGTTTGTTTACAGTACCCATTCATAGGCTCCTTTGGGCAATGAATTTTACTAGCAGTTTCTGTGGATAATTGTGGACAGATAAATTGCTTCAATAGCCCAAATACCGCATCTAGCTCAGGTACATTGGTAAATGCCTCATGCTGCCATTTGAGTTTGTTGGGCTCCCACAAGTCATCGGCATCGTTGAATGCCAAATAGTCGCCTGTGCTTTGCGCAATACCATAGTTAGTTGCAGCCGATTGTCCCGAATTTTGTTGATAAAAATATCTGATGGGTAAGGTTTTGACAATCTCAGCTGTGGTATCCGTAGACCCATCGTCTACTACTATGATTTCAGAAGGAGGTTGAGTCTGGTTGAGTACACTTTCGATCGATTCTTTAATATATTTTTCGCCGTTATAAACAGCTATGACCACGCTAGTAGAGGGACTAGTTTTATTTGTCATTACTGTCAGTTTGACTGTTTTCTTTTTGCATAGGCCAGCCAGTTTCGTCTACATCATGTATAGGATCTAATAAAAGCAAATCCTGCATGTCTGTAAATTTGTTTAGCGAGGGAGTTGTAAATTTGTCATGCCTGAAGTCGAGTGTTTCGTCATTTGTGTTGGGATCACCGTTTTTCTCTGTGATTAGTCCTTCGTCAATTAATTCCTGTATAGCAGTATCTAATTTATCTAGCTCAGCTTGGTCTAAGTTAAGGTTTTCCAGAAAAGTTTGTTTTAAGTTAGTGGCTGTAATGCCTCCTTTCAATCGTTTCCAAATATCTATACCCGAGCCGGAGTATGAATAATAGTTGCCATTTTCTAAGTTGACAATTACAACTTCATCTTCAAACAGCTCGCTACTTACTGTTGGTCTATTTTCTATCAACATCATATATTTCTTTTACTTTATTAAGGATTTCACGTCATTTATTATGTTTTACAATATTACCTGAAATCCTCTTTTCATGCAATGTCCCGTTTTTAACTATCCCCATACATCCGTTGCAGCCAGGCAAAAAACTCCATGCTCCAAGCCAGAGCTATATGAAGGATTACACCACCCCATATTCGATGGGAGTAGAAGGCCAAAATACCGATCAGGTAGCCGCCAAATATAGAGCCAATAGCTTCGGTCATAGGTTTGCCATAGTGTAGAAAGGCATACGATCCTACCATGGCCAATACCGCATGGCCGCCTAGCACCCGTACAAAACCAATGACTAAGAAACCTCTGAAGAACAATTCTACATTGAGAAAATTTGCACCATACACGCCCTCGAAGATGAACATGGGTATCCACCCAGCTAGGTCATGCTTTTCTGCAAATTTGTCTCCTCCACTAAGGAGATAGCGAGGATAATAATTGGTGAGATCTGATAAGAATGAGGCCAATCCGATGCCTACTATCACGACTAATAATAGGATGGCATAAGGCCTAAAATCTGTATGCCGGAAGGTAAGTCCGTACCAATTTCTATTCTCATCCCGAGGTCTTTCGTAGAAGTAATAGAATAGCATGGTAGGGGTGAAAATAGTGAAGAAGGACTTTCCTCTCCACAATACCTTTCGGATAAATCGATAGTCGATAACCTCTAGATGATCGATCAGAGTATAGTGAAAATATAATGTACGGCTAAACCCCAGAATGACAAAACCAAAGAAGAACAACAACCAAAACTCTTGAGACTTGACCCAAGTGCGGTTGATATCGAAAACGTACAACAAGCAACAAATGAATAAAAATGGAAAGCCCATAAACAGTGTCATGTACCACCAGTGCCAGAGCGTTCGGTGGTAGGAGTCTACAATGCTATCCTCAAAGTCAAAGGTGTAATTGAGATAGGTACAAGCGGTCATAAAAAGGGCTGCCGACAGGTATAGCCCCCAATGAAAATGGGTCTGAAGATACTTAATCAGGTAGCTCCAGATTTGCCTCATTTTAGCAAATCAAAACTGAGTAGGACTTCCATTGCGTCTTCTACCAGTTCTTCTTGTTTGTCTTCTTCGAATGCCACAAAAGCGTAGTAATTGTTGTCACTATTTTTGTCCATTAGCCCTAATACCATATAGAGTAGGCCGTCTTTAGCTCCTGATACAAATCCCCCGTCCATTTCTTCAAACTCTAGCAATTCCATTTCGTCGATCTGGCTGAGGTTAAGGTCTTCTTCTGCCATTTTTACAACAAACCCAGCCAAGTCGAGGCCATCTAGCTCACTGTCTTTGAACGGATACAATGCGAATCGAATACCTTCAGCGCTTGCTTCTAGTGCCTCAGCTGTGTTGGTCGTTACAGTAAATTTTTCAGGTAGTTCAAATTGAATGTTGTAATACTCCCATTCATACGTGCGCCAAGCTTGTGCTCCTGCAGTGAGTGAAACAAAGGAAAAAGCCACAAAAAAGAAGGCGGTGATAGATCGATAGCTGTTCATAATTTTAGTATTTTGGAATAAATATAAATACAATATTGTTCATTAGTCAATGAAATAACCTTGCTAAGTACAATTATAAATTGATTAACTTTTAAAAAATTTTTCCTTTGCCGTGAGAAGTGTGAAATCTTGTTTGAGTCTTTTGATCGTCTTTTTGGGGACGGTGGCCTATGGCGCAACTCCGAAAGCTATAGATCTAAGAGATTTTTTAAAAGACAGTACTGAACTCACTTCACATCTTCGTGTACTCACAGATCCCACGGGTTCACTTACCATTGGCGAAATTCTAGATTCGGCTCCTCAGTTTGGACCAGTTCCTGAGCAGTTGTCAAAAGACAACGTGTACTGGGGAAAGCTAGACGTAGAAAACAATTTGGACATCATCAAACTCTACCTACTCTATGTAGGTAAAAACGATTTTATCGATTGCTATTTCGTGCAAAACGACACCATAGTACAGCATGAGCAAAGTGGCTACATGTATCCGCAATATTTAAAATCGGTACCCAAAGGCAGTTATTTTATTCCAATTCTAATGAATGCACATGCTTCGCAGCAACTGTATATTAGAATTCAGGACGAAATACACAATGACCCCGAGTTTGACCTGCGAATCAGTAGCGGCACAGATTGGGTGTATAATATTTTAGACAAGCATATTCTTGATTTTATTTTTCAAGGACTTTTTTGGATCATCCTTATTTACAATCTGTTTTTGTATGGATCTACCAGAGCTAAGGCATACTTGTATTATTCATTTTATCTCTTTTGTCTAGCAGTCAATTATCTATTCCTTACCGACATCCTTAGAGAGTATATACTGAGCGATATGCCTTGGAATACGATCTACTTTATCTCCACCCCCATGCTCACTTTGGTAAGCTATTGGGTTTTTGTAAATGAATTTATCAATGTCAAAAAACAGTTTTCAATCTATTATCTATGGATAAAAAGATTGATCTGGTTAGATGGGGCAATGTTTGTCATCAGTCTTGTAGTCATACACTTTACTAGAGAAATTTATTTGGTCACGGATACACTTAGAGTGATTGCCTTGGCCAATGCCTTTCTGGTCATAGGTCTCAGCATTAGCATACATGGATCGAAGTATGAGATGGTCAAATACTTTATCTATGGCACAGCGATTACCGTGATAGCTGCTGTGATTGATTTAGCACTTTGGGACCCATCTACCTCTCAGGCGAGCTTGATGAAGTATGGGCTTCTGATAGAAATTGTGGTATTTTCATTGGGATTGGCCCAACGCAAAAAAATAGGAGAAAAGGAGAAACGGAAAGCCCTCAATAAGCAAATAGATCAGCTTAGGGTCAACGAGAGCTTGGCACAATGGCAAAAAGAAGAGCTAGAAAAAATCATTGATCATCGTACGCAAAAGATCAAGAAGAAAAACAAAAAACTAAAGCGGGCGATCAAAAAAGCAGAGTCTGCAGCCAGAGTGAAATCCGATTTTCTTTCGGTAATGAGTCATGAGATTCGCACACCGATGAATGCCGTCATTGGTACGATCCATTTGCTGTTGGACGAAAATCCAAAAAAGGCACAGTTAGAGCATTTGAAGACCTTAAAATTTTCATCGGAGAACCTTTTGATTTTAATCAATGATATATTGGACTATAGCAAAGTCGAATCAGGCAATGTGATACTCGAGCACATTGATTTCCATTTGAGGGAGTTGACCAAAGGACTCGGCAATACGTTTGAGAAAAAAGCAGAAGAAAGTGGGGTGAAGTTTAGCATTCTGATCGATCACAATATTCCTTCTATGCTCAAGGGAGATCCCGCACGTCTGACTCAGATACTCAACAACCTGATCAGTAATGCCATCAAGTTTACACCAAGTGGAGAAGTCAAACTCTTAATTCATCTGCTGGCCAAGAGCAACGGCAGAGTCAAACTCGAGTTTGTGGTAGAAGATACAGGCATCGGAATTTCAAAAGATAAGCTCAAATTGATTTTCGAGAGTTTTACGCAGGCACATGCTGATACTACCCGAAAGTATGGAGGGACAGGACTCGGTCTGGCGATTACCAAAAAATTGATCAAGTTATTTGACAGCCAGATTCTAGTAAAAAGCAAAGTGAACAAGGGTTCCAAATTTTACTTTTCCCTCTATATGGAGGAGGTTGCCCATGCCAATTCGGCTATAGAAAAAGACGATGCCCTGATGAAGGAAGGTGTGAAAGGCAAGCGAGTACTCGTGGTAGATGATAATGAGATCAATCTCATGATGGCCAAGAAATTTTTGGACAAATGGGGAATGATTAGCGAAGTAGTTACCTCTGGTAAAGAGGCGCTGATCAGGGTATTTGATACGGACTATGATTTGATTTTGATGGATCTGCAAATGCCCGAAATGGATGGCTACGAAGTAACAGCCACGATACGATCGCTCGACAATGATGGCCTTAAAAATATCCCCATCGTAGCGGTGTCAGCCGATACTTACGAAAATGTGAAAACGAAATTGGATGAAGTCGGTATGAATGATTTCTTGTCTAAGCCATTTAATCCAATGGAACTACTGACCATGGTGCATGCTTATACACACCTAGATCAGAGCAAAATACAATCCGAACAATAAGTGATTGGATTCATTTCTAACAAATCGAGTTCAAAATTTTATTTAAACTCAGGGAGTCATAAATTTGATACTTCTACCAACTTCTAAGCATTAAATATGTGGTCTAAACTACTGTGTATATTTCTGTTTTTGTGGGGTACGGCTGTACGTGGTGCAGAGTCGATAGATGCTGTCGAGAAAGCTTTTGCCAATGAAAGTTATGCACAGGTAGTCAGCCTTGCCGACTCCCTTTTAGAAACTGCCACACTACACTTGCCTAGGCTGCATCAGCTGCGAGCAGATTCTTATTATTATTTAGGTGATTTAGAAAAGTCGCTCGAAAGTTATTTTCAGGCCATACATGCGGGTGAGCAAGCCGAGGTAAGGGACGACTTACTACTTACCGAATGCTATAGTCATGCTGGGTTTTGCTATCGAGAGATGGGTTTGTATCAGCAGGCGCTTCCCCATTATGAGCGGTCGCTCCAGATAGCCAAAAGTATTGGGGCAGCAGTAGAGACTGCCGAGCAGTATTACAACTTGGGGACTCTATATCAGCATTTCGGGGATTATGAAAATTCTATAAAGCTATTGGATAGTGCTTACCAAATCGACGTGGCCAGACAGGATGAAGTGGCTATTGGGTTTGATCTGAGTTTGCTGAGCGAACTGAAGGCGCAGACGGGAGCTTATGAAGAGGCTCTTTTTTATGCTAAGGAGTCGCTGGCATTGCTTAAGTCCAGGCCAGGGCAATGCCAATTCGTTGGCCAATAGGACTAAGCTTGTAGGAAGTTTGTTTTTGGAATTGGGTCAGCTCGATAGTGCTGGTTTTTATCTGGGAGAGGCTGCCAAAGAATATGAACGAGTAGGCGACCAATGGAGGCTGGCCAGTTGCTGGCTAGATCAAGCCGAATGGAGCATTAAAATGGAGCAATTGGGAGATGCTGAGGAGTATGCAGAGCAAGCGCATGAATTTTTTCTGAGAAACGACCATAGCGAATATTTCATATCGTCCAATAACATGCGGGCTAAGGTATATGGCGAGATGCACTTGGTTGGCAAAGCACTCAATATTTTGGTTGAAAATGAGATCAAATGCAAAGAATTGGGTTTGATCAAGAGTTTGAGGCAAAATTATTTACTACAGTCAGAATTGCTCGACAAGGCTGGAGAAAAAGACAGAGCCTCAGATATGAAGAATAAGTATCAGCTACTCAATGATTCGATACAGAAGCTAGACAACAATGAGCAACTCAATCGGCTAGCTCTACAGGTCAAGTTTGATAAACTAGAACAAGAAAATCAGATTTTGACCCAGCGATATGTGGCCAAATCAGCAGACCTGGAAAGTACGATATTCAAACTCAATGGACTTACAATAGGTGCTGTAATACTTCTCATGATATTGGGCATAGTGATCTATCTGGTTCGTAAAAAAATGAAGCACAAGTATGTGCAATTAGAAAAAGAAGTAGAAACGCTCCGCCAGCAGATCAAGCTACTCCTAGAGGGAGACACTTCTGGCGTGATCGTAGACTTACAAAAACTCAATGGATGCCTGACGACCCCGCTCACTGATCGAGAATTCGAAATCCTTGGCCACGCCATTAGCAACCTAAGTAATGCCCAAATTGCTGAGCAGGTTTTCGTATCTGTAAATACGGTGAAATATCACCTCAAAAATATTTATGATAAGCTAGGGGTTTCGAACCGTAAGCAAGCGCTGGAGTATGTAGTGCAGACTAAATAAAGACGTCTTTTGATTGAATACATGATGATTTTTCAAGTAATGTTTAGTTTCATCAACTCCTTGAAACAGATCAAATGTACTTGATGAGACGGTACTGTTTATGATTAACTTCTGTTGATTATCTCCTTTTTCCACTACAAATTCTCATCCATAGATAAGCTAGACATAAAGATTTAGGATAAGTATTTGGGGCGGCTTTTGGCTGCCTTTTTTATTTAATTTTCTGCCATATTGATTTGGCGGAAAATGATTCTTTAGCCAATAGGAGGGCATTTTTCTGAAATATTAAAGCCAAGATTTCACCTAAAAACAGCCTTGATATGGTGTAAATGCCTCTTTTCGAAAAACTACCCGCTTGGGTAGGTGCAAACTACCCATAGTGGATAGGTCGCTACCTGCATGAATCCTAGAAATTGAGGGGTATAAACTTAAACTTATTATGCCATGAAACTTAATGAAGCCATCGAAGCCCAAGGATTCGATAAATTAAAACACGTCTGGTTGCACATAGACAAAGTGCTGCTAGCCACTTTAATCTTTTTCTTAGCTATGCTGGGTACGCTATCAGCGATAGCTCAGCCTACTATCGTCAGTTTTTCACCAGCCAACCTCAGTGCTCATATTGCTCGCGATGTCGGCACACTGACTATAGAGTTCGATAGAAATGTATATGTTGGACAGCTTGCCGAAAGTTATGACCAGTTTGATCTTAAGCTGCTATTTAGTTCTACTCCACTACAGTCATTCGAAGTAGACGATCCTTCTCAAGTCACAGTGTCTGGCTCTACTATCACGCTCCACAATGTACAAACATTGGGCTATGGAGAATCTTACTATATCACAACTCCTCGTGCAGGTATAGTGGAGGATGCAGAAGGCAATGGCTTGGATGCTATCGTAGGCAACGGGGTTTGGAGATTCACCATTCAAAAATCAGACTTAATAGTTGCCTCTACATTTCCTGCTAATGGTGCCCAATTTGTCGAAGCTGACGCTACTACAGATTTCACCATTACTTTCAACGAGTCGGTTTATACTTCTCCTCCATACAAATACGCTTACCTACAAGAAATTGGAGGATCGGTTGTTGATTCATGGACACTTAGTTTAGCAAACGATGTCACTATAGATGGAAATATTGTAACTCTACACCGCTCGTCTAGCTCCATGGAGTTAGGAAAAGAATATTATATCTATACCTCTGCGGATGCTTTTCGAGACCAAGAGAGCAGATACTTTGAAGGTATTGGAAACAATGAGACGGACTTTTGGCATTTTACTACCAAATCGGAAGCGGATCCACCGCAAATCAGTAGCCTCGATCCTGCTCATGAAGAAGAGGGTGTAGACCCTGCCCAAACGGTATTTACCATTCGGTTCAACGAAGGGGTATCGATAGACCGTGCGGGTTATATCGAACTCTATCTCAAAACAAAGTCAGGGGCCACCTTAGTGGACCAAGCCGATCCACAAGACATTGTTTATAACAAAGGGAACTACCAAATCCCATTCGATGGGCATGGAGGGTTGACAGCGGGAGGACAATACTATATTAGTATCGGTGACAACATCTTCCATGATTCTCAAGAAAACTATTTTGCAGGGACTAATATTGACAACTGGAGTTTTCTCGCCAATAGAAATCCAACCAGTATTTCTTTGAGCAACAGTTCTGTGGTTGAAAATCAATCAGCAGGAGCAGTGGTTGGCACCATTTCAGCCATAGATCCAGATCAGGGCGACAATGCAACAGTCACATTAGTTAGTGGTACGGGATCTACGCACAATGCTTCATTTCAGATCGTAGGGAGTCAGCTTCAAACAACCGAAGCACTCGACTACGAAGATGGAGCTACTAGAAGTATTCGGGTTCGTGCTACGGATAATGTAGGAGGTACGCGCGAACAAATATTGACTATAAATGTGGGAGATTCGGATGATACACCTCCGGTGCTTCTGACCTCAGATCCCGACGATGGAGCGACCGGAGTCGATTTGTCACCTACACTGATCTATACTTTCAATGAAGATATTGCCTTAACAGATGCGGTCACTTCTACCTTCTACCTGAGAAAAACTTCCAATAACGCTTCAGTGGCTAGTTGGCAAGCTGTAGATGGATCGCCACTCCCTGCTGGTATGAGTATAGTAGGTGATCAGATGATATTTGAAGTAAATACGGTATTGGAATATAATACTGAATACTATTTGAGTGCTCCAGAAATTTCAGACTTAGCTGGCAATGATGGAAACCCTTTTAGCAATAATTCATTTACGACTCGCGCACTGTCCTCCGAAACTCAGGTTTTAGCAGCTAACATTCCGGGCGTAGTAGGAGATCCAGTAATTGACAACGAGAATAATACAATTACAGCAACCGTTCAGGCAACCAGTCCATCCAGAATTGATATTGATCTGGATCTTTCTCCTGGAGCCACTTTTAGTTTTTCATCCAATCCTCAATATTATCAAAACGGAGTGCCCTTTCCGATGACGGTTCGTGCTGAGGCTAACAATTTTGAATCGTGGACAATTACACTGAATTGGGAGAGTATGTCCGGCACATATACGGTAGGCCCAAATGGGGATTTTGAGAAATTAAGCAATGCCTTTGGTCAGTTTGGTTTTGCTAGTCAGGCAGGAGATATTGTTTTTGTTGTTGAGGATGGTTATGATGTAGCTGAATTGCTACAACCCTACAATCCTGACCCGACTTATAGTGTACTTGTTCGACCTGAATCTGGCGCCACCAATATAAACTTGAGACAGGAATATGGTGGAGCTATCAGATTAGGTAACTCTTCTAACAATATTGTTTTTGATGGTGCAGACCCTTCTACAGGGAATATTGCAATGCAGATCAATGTCGATGGGTTTAATTCTAGTGGGATTCAGCTCGTTAGTGGCACACACAATATCTCCTTTCAGAATCTTAGATTCAATATAGTGGAGGGCTATGGTGTGGAAGTTATAGGAACGACAACTAGCCTTGTTGCAGATGTCAATTTCATGGGGTGCGAATTTGTAGCATCCAATACAGCAGCTGATGTAACCATATATGGCCTAAACATCGATACATCTAATTTGGATAATATAGATGTGATCGGAAACAAGTTTTATAATGTGGAAGGTGCTCCTGACCCCTCAAGGTTTGTGGCTATATCATCAAACGATTACCTTTCTAACGTATATAATAATTCTATATCAATTCGAGGCAATATTACTGTCGGTATTAGTAGAGCAACCAATGTTTTGCACAATTCTATTCACCTGTATGGTACAGGGTCTGAAACGGATAGCTATCATTATGCCATAGGGTATGGCACTAACATCCAAAACAATAATGTTAGCATTGAAAGAACCTCTGGTACAGGCACGACCAGACGATTTGTACACTATTCCAACATGCAAGCAGAAGATGCTGGGAATAATGTACACATCCTCGATGATGGGGTGAGCGTAACGAGATTTGCCCTGAATGCGGCAGATGAGACAGAAATGTCGTCAATAGCTTCAACTACAACATTTGTAGATGCTGAATTTACAGATGCATCCGTTGCTGATTTGTCTTTGTCTGGTGGCTCCTATAGCGATAGCGATCTCAGAACTTCTCCCGTAGATGGAGTGGATACCGATATACTAGGTAATTCGAGAAGTGCATCTTGGCCCTCCAAAGGCGCCTACGAAGTACCGAATAGGGCTTCCGACTTCCTTACGTTCAGCATTCCTCAGCAAGTCAGCACACCTGCGGTCAATTCAGAAAATCATACCGTTTTGGTTGCGGTAAATGCAGGTACTTCATTGACTAACTTGGTGCCCACATTTACCATCTCTCCAGGTGCCAGTATCGACAAGGTAAGCGGCGACGAACAAGATTTCACCAACCCAGTTTCCTACTTCATCACCGATGAGCAAGAGACGGCTCAGCAAGAGTGGGTAGTAACTGTCTCAGAGCAAAACTTGCCGCCAACTGAAATTACACTTAGTCCTTCTGCAATCAATGAAAATGAAGAGTCAGGAACAATAGTAGGCGTATTAAGTGGTACCGACCCCAATGGCGACGAACTCGTATTCACTCTGGTGACAGGTGAGGGGGATGATCATAATGGTTCATTTTTGATCGATGCAGATTCGAAAGAATTGAAATCTACTGCACCTTTCGATTTTGAGCAAAACGAAGAATTGTACATCCGCATACAGGCCGATGACCAAAATGGGGAAACCTATGAGGAGGCCTTGGTTGTGTCGATAGTAGATGTGGATGAAATCGACCCGGAAGTGGAGGGTTACGGCCCAGCCAGTGGCGACGTAGATGTGGCATTAGATTCAGAATTCTACATTCAGTATGATGAAGACGTATTCGCCAATACAGGTTCATATTTTTTGCGTACCGCAGATGGTCAATTGGTAGAGGAATTAGCGGTTGACGGTTCAGGTGTGGGTGTTAGTCGCGCGGTTGTTACGCTTACACCTTCGGTGAATTTAAAATACAATACCTCCTATTATGTAGAGACCGTACCGAACGTAGTAGCAGATGAAGCTGGCAATCCTGCACCCGCTATTCCTGCAGGATCATGGTCATTCACCACTGAAAACCCAATTGCTTCCTTGAGCCCTGCAGATGAGGCAGATGATGTAAGTCCATTCGCAGATATCGAATTGACCATTGATCGATCCGTTTCACTTCAAACAGGGGGTACTTTCAGAATGTTCAAAAAATCAAATGACGCGCAAATTGGCACGGATTATAGCTTTAATAGTGCAACTATTGATGGCAATACGGTGACCTATGATATTCCGATGAACTTGGAACCAGGGGTAGAAATTTATATTAACATTATTGACGGAATTGAAGATTCAGAAGGTAATTCAATAGATATATTGGGTAAGGATACTTGGAGTTTCACGCCAGTGAAATTAGATCAAACCGTAACGCTGAACCCAATCACGGCAAAAACTTTTGGAGAGGATGACTTTACCTTTACAGTAGCCACTTCCACTTCAGGTGAAGCAATTACTTATTCGAGTTCAGTACCTGGTGTGGCAGAAGTAGCTGATAATTATGTAACGATCCATTCAGCCGGCAGCACTATGATCAGAGCCACCCAAGCAGGTAATACCTATTACAATTCTGCTTTTGCTGAACAAGAATTTGTGGTGAACAAAGCCAATCAGACCCTTTTGTTTGAAGGCGCTGAAGATATGGTTTATGGAGATGAATCTCAATTGCTCGAAGCATTTGCCGTACCTTCTGGCAATGAGGTGAGTTTTGAGATCGTTTCGGGCGATGCGGTCACTTTAGATACGGAAACCAATGAGGTCACAGTCGTAGGGACTGGAGAAGTGACTATCAGGGCTGCCAGTCTAGAAAGTGATAACTACTATGCACCTGAAGCTGTCGAAAGAAGTTTTACCGTAGAGAAAAAAATGCTTACCGTCACAGTTGAAGATCAAGAGAAAATTTATGGAGAAGCAAACCCTGATTTGACTATTGTCTATGATGGTTTTGTGAATGGTGAAACAAGAAGTGTGATTGAGACAGATCCTACGGCTAGTACAGAAGCGGATGAGACAAGCAGAGCAGGACTCTATGATATTAGTTTAGCAGGTGGCGAGGACGAAAATTATAGTTTTGAATTTGAGGATGGCTTTTTGAGAATTTACAAAAAGACATTAATTACTCAGGTGGAAGACGCTACTCGTACATACGGCGAAGCTAATCCTGGCTTTGTGTTGTCATTCGAAGGGTTCATCGAAGGAGAAACTTCAAGTGACTTGTTAGGAACACTTCCGACCAGATATGTGGATGCGGATGAATCGAGTGAGATAGGTGAATATACCATCACCGTGTCCGGAGGTACAGATATCAATTATGAATTTGTCCCACAAAATGGCATATTAACGATCACAAAAGCAGAACTTAATGTAAATGTACTATCTGCCGAGAAGGACTATGGAGAAGATAATCCAACATTTGAATTTGAAATTGATGGGTTTAAAAATGGAGAGTCCGAAGCGGTACTAATTACGCAACCCCAGTTGAGTACCATGGCTATCAAATCGAGCGACGCAGGCGATTACGCAATCACAGGAAGCGGAGCTGAAGCAGAAAACTACAGCTTCGATTATGACCATGGAACTTTGACCATTCATAAAGTTAATTTGAATGTCTCTGTGCAAGATGATACGCGTGTATATGGCGAAGCCAATCCGGAATTTGTGATAGCATATGATGGATTTATCGAAGGTGATGACGCCAGTGAATTGGATAACCCCATCGAGGCGTACACGGAGGCGGATGTAAATAGCAACGTTGGTACTTATGACATAGAGCTGTCCGCAGAAACGGATACGAACTATAATATTTTCACTACCTCCGGTACACTCACCATCAACCCTGCTCAGCAGATAATTGTTGTAGAAGACATTACCGACAAGGTGAAAAATGCAGCACCTTTTGATGTAGTGGCATCTGTCAATAGTGATACCGAGCTGCAATATGCGGTGAGTGATCACGCCACAAATTCCGGCAAAACCATTACGCTCACAGGCACAGCAGGTACAGTGATAGTGACTGTGACCGCACCTGCCAGCCTCAACTACCTTGAGGATACTGAACAGATCACTTTCGAGGTGAATGATAAACAAGCCCAACAGATTACTTTCAACGTCGTAGATCAGACTTACGGTGGAGAAGTAGTGTTGTCCGGTACTTCTGATAGCAGTTTGCCAGTGAGTTATGAAATTGTTTCAGGGCCATTGGCATTGAACAACGGAGTTTTGACCTTCACTGGAGTGGGAGCGGCGAGCGTGCGCGCCATACAAGTCGGAGATGAAACGTACAATGAGGCTGTGCCGAAAGTTGCAAATTTTTCGATCAGCAAAGCACCGCTTACGATCACCGCCACCGACAAGAGTATGGTATTTGGCGAAAGCCTACCTGAGCTGACCATGAGCTACAGTGGATTTGTAAACGGAGAAGGAGCCAGCAGCATTACTTTGCCTACTGTAGCTACTGCAGCTACAGGTGCTAGCGATGCGGGCACATATCACATTGAGTTGGCGGGAGGGGCTGCCGACAATTATTCAATGACCTTAATAGATGGAGTATTGACTGTTGAAAAAGCTACTGCTACGATTTCGTTGGCAGAGCTTATACATGAAGCAGACGGAACGGCTAAGTTACCTACAGTGGCCACAGATCCAGCTGATTTGAATGTGAGTGTCACTTACGATGGCGTAGCGGAGGCACCTACTGCGGCGGGTTCTTATGAAGTAGTAGCTACTATAAATGAAAGCAATTACCAAGGCAGTGTCACAGGTACACTTGTGATAAATGAGGCTACGGTGACAGGCATAGCCACCCAACAAGTTGAAATCTCTGTATTTCCGAATCCAGCGGCCGAATGGTTACAATTTTCTGGTTTGTCCTCGGAGGCTCAGTTGGATATGGTAGATATAGAAGGTAGTCAGGTACTGACCCGCCTTATCTATCCAGGAGACAAAGTTGATATTTCACAAATGCAAACTGGTATGTATGTACTTCATATCAGCAATAATCATATCACCACAACAACGAAGATCCTTATCCACTAATAAGCTAGGCATAAAAGGTTTAGGATAGGAGAGGGTAGCTTCGGCTGCCCTCATATACTCAAACCTACTACTGCCACACCACTGCCTTAAAGGGATAAAAAATCGAATTAAAATTCTCAAAATTTTACGCCATGAAAAGTATAAAAACAATATCAGTCATCGCTATACTCATTTGCTTGATAAGCATGATAAGCGCTCAAGCTCAAATAGAACTTGTCAAGGACATTAATACTTCCTCGGAAACAGAAGAACTTAGAATAAACGAAAGCTTGATAATTGTTAATGGTAAACTTTTGATAAGCTACGATGAACATCCTGTATACGGTTCGGAGCTATGGACATTAAATGAATCCAATGAACCCGTTCTTTTGAAGGATATTAATGTAGGTACGCAGTCCTCCTGGCCAGAAAATTTTACTCTATTTGGAAACAAAGTAATATTTACGGCTCAATGGCCAGACACAGGGTATGCGCCTTCAATCACGGATGGGACGGAAGAAGGCACTTTTTTATTAAAGGACTTTGGGCCTCAATCCGAGGCAAGATATTTCACTCCTTTCGGAGAAAACCAGTGCCTTTTCTTAGAGATCGGTGGGTCAGATCCTAACCGCTTATGGAAAACGGATGGAACTGTGGCAGGTACTAGCTTAATTGCTACGTTGCCTTCCGACGCGAATAATGTCAGGAATTTTACCAGTCTTGGGAATCAGGTATTCTTTATGGCTTCGCTGGAAGAAACGGGGCAGGAACTTTGGGTCACAGATGGCACTGAAGAAGGAACCAAAATGGTAGCTGATATTATTGAAGGCTCAAGCGGTAGCGGACCATCTAATATGATTGCGCTTAACAATAAAATGTACTTCTCTGCCTATACCGCAGCCAATGGCAGGGAATTATGGGTAAGTGATGGTACTGCAGAGGGAACTGAAATGGTGGCAGATATTTTACCTGGAAGTCAGGACGGCCTCTCCACATCCTATTTCCGCCCAGCAGCTTTCGATGGCAAGTTATACTTTGCCGCATCAGGCACAAGTGGAAATATAGAACTATGGAGCAGCGATGGTACAGCAGAAGGAACTGCTTTAATTAAGGATATACGTACGTTGAGTTCGGGTATACCTAGAAACTTCTTTCCTTTCGGGGATGTGTTGCTATTTACTGCAACTCATGACACCGATGGCCAAGAGTTATGGAAAACCGACGGAACAGAAGAAGGAACCCTTCAAGTCAAAGATATTAATACCAATGGTTCGTCTTATCCATCTGGTTTTTGCTTGTTCAATGGCCTGGTTTATTTCAACGCTAACGAAACGAACCAATACGATTTATGGGTAACGGATGGCACCGAAGTAGGGACCTCCAAAGTGAAGGCGACCGAATTAGGAACAAATTCCTCATTTCGGAATCTGGTCACCGACGGAACCACACTTTATTACGCTGTGTATTCCGATGGCGCGAAGCTTTATGAAAGTGATGGTACCACGGAAGGCACCTCAAGTATTAGCAACGAAGCGACCATTTTCAACGACAGTGAACCGAGAGACTTTACCTCACTGGGAGGAGGTATTGTGTTTACAGCCAAAAGAAGTACAGGTGAAACCAGTCTCTGGTACTCAGATGGTACAACCATTACAGAGTTATTGCCGGCTACTGCTTCAACTTACCCTGGACCCAATAGCAGTTTTGAACAAATGATCATTGGAAACAAACTTCTGTTTTTAGCCACTACAGATACACAAGGCGAAGAACTTTGGGTCACAGATGGGACGCCTGAAGGCACGCAGATTTTAAAAGATATCAACCCAGACGCAGAAGACTCAGATATCGAAGATTTTGTACGCTTTGATGATGTTATTGTTTTTCAGGCAAACGATGGGTCCACGGGCAAAGAACCTTGGAAAACGGATGGCACGGCCGAGGGTACGGTATTGATAAAAGATATACGTTCTGGCAGTCCAGAATCGAATCCGAGAAATTTTCTTGTGCTAAATGATCTCTGCTATTTTAATGCTTATGATGGATCAACAGGAATAGAACTTTTTGTGACAGACGGAACAGAGGAAGGGACTGTTCAAGTGGTTGATTTGAATCCCGCTGCAGATAAAACTGGGGCATATAATAATCAATTCATTTTCAAAGACAAAATAGTAATCTTCGGGTCCGAAGACAACGGTACTTATGGGTATGAAATTGTTATTTCTGATGGCACTGCAGAAGGTACAGAGCGGATATCGGACATTAATGAAGGCAGTGAAAATACAAGCATTAGAGATTACGCTATTTTCGATAGCTATTTTGCATTTTTTACACATGTCAGCGCCAAAAGCAGCTATGAATTCTGGAAATCGGATGGTACGGCTGAAGGCACGAGCATGTTAGAGGATGGACTGCAGAACTACGTTTTTCAAGGTTCGCTAGGCGATTTGGTTATTTACTTTGGAAAAGATGCGGAAGGGCAGGTCGATTTGCAAGCCACGAATACCATGACTTTAAGCACCACGACTCTTATCGCCGATGTCCCTATAGCGATAGGTGGAGAGGGAGATCTTAATGATCCTAATTATGTAAAAGTTAGTAATCAAATTTTTCTTATAGATGGAATGTTTGAAGATGAGGAAGGGGAGCCAAATGTTGCTACCGGAACGGCACTTTGGGTAACTGATGGTACGGTCGGTGGCACCCTTGAGATTAGTACCGATGCTTTTGGAAATGACCTTGCTCCGGTCAAACTATTCCTCATCGACGGAGAGGTTTATTTTATCGGCTACAACAATAGTTCGTTAGCTTATAGCATCTATCACACGGATGGTACCACGTGTGGCACGCAACCGCTTAATGACGAATCAGTCGAAATACTGGGAGAGCTGTTTCCGATCGATGGCTATCTCTATTTCAGAGGCTCAACACCAACATTGGGCTCGGAGCTTTATAGATATCATTTAAACACAGAAATTCCAAGTCAATTAATAGCTTGGTATTTGGATGCGGATGGAGATGGTTTGGGTGACGAAAACGAAATGGTCGAGGACTGTAATCAACCCACTGGATATGTTGCCAATTCTGATGATTGTGATGATGATGTCAATAATATATGTGATAATATATTGCAAATAGATGTTTCTCAGAAAATTATAATATATCCAAATCCCGCTCATGAATGGATGACTGTATCGGGTCTCAAATCTGAAGCTGAGTTGCAGTTGATCAAAATAGATGGTCAGATGGTGCTGCGTCAGCAAGTCGTTCCTGATGAGCAAGTGAGTTTAGCCAACCTCAAGTCAGGGTTGTACCTTTTACGTCTCAATCAAAATGACATTACCACAACAACGAAGATCCTTATCCACTAATAAGCTAGGCATAAAGGTTTAGGATAGGTTAAGGGCAGCTTCGGCTGCCCTTTTTTTAAGTATAAAATTTTCTTCTTAAGATACTTCTGTTATTTCTTGACTAATTGAAGTTGAATGATTTGGTTAGGGGCATGAAGAGTCTCCTTAGAGTTAAGGTACTGCTAAGCATTCTGATGTTGTGTGCTTCCAAAGGGCATTGCAGTATAGAAAAAAATGAATCTGTTCCTGATTCAGTCCTGATTAATATTCTTGAAAAAATTGAAACTAATCGTAATCCAAAGTTTGTGTTGGGCTTAGTGCCGGATACTTTGGCTATTGCTAAATGTCAAAATGATAGCCTAAAATCCAGAGTGTATTACCATCTTGGTAGGGCATACGGACAGCTTGGGAGGTTTGACGAATCATTAGCAGCTTTGGAGTTAGGAAGCGAGGTGTCAAAGAACTTTCCTGATAGTCAAATTGGAATATTAATGGCAAAAGGGAACGTTTATTGGGCCAAGGACTATTATCAAACAGCGTTGGAGACCTACCAACAAGCACTTGACTTGACTCATAAATTCAAAACAGATCAACATGAAGTCTTTCAAGTAATGATACTCTCTAATATATCAGGGATATATAAGAAACTGAAGGAAAATGACAAGGCTTTATCATTTGCTGAGGAGAGTATTAACCTAGCTTATGAAACGAGAAACCTTAGACCCAGAGGACATCTTAAATTTGGAACGACGTTAAATGAATTAGGCCAATATGAACGAGCCTTGGATAGTCTACGGGTTACGAAAAAAATGATTTACCAGCATAATGATTCTATTGCATTGGTACATTGTTTATTGGCTATCGGTGAAGCATTTCATCATTTAGAGACGTATGATTCTGCGCTGTATTATACCAAGCAGTCGGCTTTTGTGGCTGGATTATTAGGGTATGATTTTATTGAAATCCTTATCCAACGTGGCGACCTGTATTTTTCTCAGCAAAGAAAGGACCTTGCTCTAGCCAAATATCAAGAGGCGCTCCAAATGGCAGTTCAGCAAAAGTCAATTGAGGGTCAGCAGGAAATATACGAGAAGATGAGTATGCTTTTCGAAGATCAAAAAAATTATCAAAAAGCTCATGAATATCTGATCTCTAGTTTTTCACTGAAAGATTCAATATCAGGTACTGCAATTCAGAATCGGATTAATGAATTGAATACAAAATATGAAACCGAAAAAAAACAGCAGCAAATTACACAACTAGAGCAAGACAACCAGATAATCGAGCTTGAAGCTAAACGTCAGAATCAGTTTTTAATATTGTTAGGGTTGGTGGCTGTGCTACTCGTATTAGCTACAGTATTACTAATCAGAAGAAACAGAATGAAGACAGAGGTTAATGCTATTTTGGATGCGAAAAATCAAGAACTGGCCAAACTCAACAACACCAAGAATCGCTTGTTTTCGATTATCTCGCACGATCTGAAAAGTCCATTATCTTCCTTTCACACGATTACCAAAAGCCTATCAGATAATTGGGAAGTACTGGAAAAGGAACAGCTCAAAGATTTTATTATTACCCTGCGAGATTCGTCGAGCGACGTCAAGAATATGATGGACAATTTACTTAAATGGGCCTTGGCTCAGACCGGCGAGCTGAACTATGCTCCACAAAGTGTAAGCCCATCAGAAGTGCTAACCAAAGTAAAAAGTCAGATGGAGTCCGTAACAAGGGTCAAGAAAGTAAATATCCTTGAAGAAGTGAAATCAACCACCACCATATCAGCCGATCAGCAGTTTCTGGAAATCATTCTAAGGAATTTAATGAGCAACGCAGTGAAATTTTCGAAGGTGGAAACCGACATCAAAGTAAGTATCGCCTCTGAGGGCAATTACGAAGTGATCAGTATACAGGATTATGGCGTGGGTATGGATCAAACTGAGATTGACCAATTGCTCGATGGGAGCATCCTAGCGCAAGACATCCAAAATTCTACTGAAAAAGGAACAGGCCTAGGGCTTACACTTTGCAAGGAATTGATTGCCAAGATGGGAGCCGAAATGAAAGTGTTGAGCGAGAAAGGAAAAGGTACTACATTTAAGCTCGTATTTGCCAAAACTGCCTAATGCATACACTTTTTTTAATAGATGATCACAAAGTAGTCCGCGATGGAGTGAAGGCCATAATGCTGGCTAAACCAAATATCAAAATCATAGGAGAAGCTGCTTCGGGTGCAGAAGCTTTGTCGACCATAAAAGAGAAAAATCCAGATTTAGTATTTGTGGATTTGAAACTGCCAGATGATAACGGCAGCAAACTCATATCACAATTGATGGCGCTCTGTCCCAATGCAAAATTTGCCCTACTCACCGCAGAGCCCAATCCTACGGATTTACAACGCGCACAAGATGCTGGCGCCTTGGCCTTTCTGACCAAAGACATGGAAACCACAGAATATCTACTGGCCATAGATAAAATGACAGCAGGCAAGAGATACATATCGGCAGCCTTCACCGACCTCATGATCAATACCAACTTGAATTATACCCCACGTGAAGTGGAGGTGCTCAAAGGATTTTCCGACGGGCTTTCCTATAAAGAAATTGGTGCAAAGCTCGACATCAGCCCACGAACGGTAGAGACGCACAAATTGCGAATCATGGAAAAAATGAAAGTGAAGACGGTAGTCGAAATGGTTCGCCAGGCTATCAGGGAGGGCTTGATTTGTGCCTGATCATGGTTTGAATGCATACGATCGCTTCACGTGTACATCGCTGTAACTAGGACTCATTGGATTCAATACCAGATTGAAATCACCTAGATCACAGACAGACGATACTTTAAAGCCCAGACATGTGGAGTCTTGCAGCCATTGATCACCCATCTGTTGAGAAACGAAACCGGGCGGATCTTGATCCCAGTCTGGTGGCAAGGGCTTGATTGTCTTGTAATTGTGATCAGGTACTTCTATTTCATATACTTTGTAGAGCTCAGGCATACAGCTAAGGTCAACATGTCGTGCCAGTTCTGCTCTAGCTAAAGCCAATGAACTTGCCGTGTACAAGGCATGACGCCCAATGCTATTCCATCTCCCGCCATAGAGAAACGCTCCACGTCCGTCTATAGGATTGTGATCAGGTGGATAGGTCTGGCAGATTCGAAAGACGATCATGAAAATATGCCATGCCGGATACGACCAAGCTCATGGCTGATCATTTGTATGCCATCATGAGTATCTAGCCATGATTTAGGAGTTGTTTGGTTCAGCGCAGCGATAGGTGATTTGAGCCATTGCAAGAATTTTTCACGCTTGCCAAAGGTATTGACCCCTTCGTGGTACAATTGTGCCAACTCCAGCAATCGGTCGGACTGAAGGCCCGTGAATCGCTTGCCGGATTGCATGTGTCTTTCTAGTGTTTTAGTAGATATGGCCGTGAGCTTAGATAATTCAGTTTTGCTAAATGTGAATAGAGACATCAAATCCTGTACAAACTCAGGTAATAGGCCCTGTCTGGATAGTTCGATTCTACTAGTGGGGCTGCCGTAGGCTATGGCTGCTTCTTCTACGGTGTGTAGTTCGGTGTTTTGTGTGTCGGAGTTGTACATTTGTCCTCTATAAGTAGACAAATGTACTAATTTTTTCTTGGAATAAAAACCCTTACGGAATTTTCCGTACCCTCACTCAGGAACATTCCCGATTGATAGACAGCGGCTTAGAATCGAACTTTGAGTTCATTCTAAACTTTATGCTATTATGAAAAAATTATCGCTACTATGTGTTATCTGGTTTGGCCTGGCTTGGTTGGGAGCAGCGCAGACCTACGACAGTCATATGCACTTCATTGAAAACAATGGAACAACCGTGAATTTGGAAGATGTAAAATCCGATGGGAACGGAAATATTTACATATCTGGAAACCTTACTGCTAATACGGATGATGACCATGAAGCCGTGGATTTTGATCCAGGGGCTGGTGTGGCACAAATAACCGGTGTCGATGTAAGCGTGGATCGGAATATTCTGTTTTTAGCCAAATACAATGCAGCTGGCCAATATCAGTGGGTACGCTGGATACATGAGATTTTGGATCAACCCAGTCTTTACGGAGGAAAATTGGCTATCAATGATGACGACAATGTGTACATGACAGCCAATGTAAAGGATGCCGCTGAGCTGAGTACAGGAGAAACCGTTTATGGGCCTTACGTATATGGAGTCCCTCTGGAAGGTTATTCCGGAAAGGTGATTGGGTACACGCCGGCCGGAGCTATAGACCGAATTATTGAAACATCATTTGCTCAGAATGGAAGTCAATACATGGAGATTGCGGCTATTGAAGCCGACCCGATATTAGGCCATATTTTTATTGCTGGCCATTATAGAGGAACTCCCAATGCGCTACCCGACGACACAGACGAAAACGCATATATCAGTTATGTGTCGACAGCCAATGGGCAAGCGCTTTTTACCAAAGCGGTCACCGAAGGAGGAAGTAATGCGTCTATCAGTGCATTGAGCTGGTCGGGTGATGGAAACCTGATCATAGCAGGATCGGTATCGGGAACGCCTGATTTCGACCCATCGGCATCTACACATACGGGCTCGGCTGGAAAATTTATAGCCAAATATTCATCTTCATTAGCCTTTGGCTGGGTAAACAGTGGAAATTCAGGTAGTTTCAATACTTCCATTAAATATACATCTGGTGGAAACCCGAGCATTGTATTGTATAATTCTTCGACAAGGATATCTCAGCTTCATGAGTTTAATATTTCTAATGGCACGCTAGTGGGATCCACTCAACTGTCTGATGAGACTTTTTCTGCACAAGATTATGCCTATGTGTCGAATGGAGATATTTATTCGGTAGGTACAATCATGCAAAGTGGGAGTGCACACCACAGAGCCATTGTAAAAACCCTGAGCAATGGAGATCATGCCTATACCACGGATATTACCACAGGTTTGTCCAGCTACTTTGGTCACCTGGATTATGACAACGACATCATCACTTGCTATGGTCACACGTCAGGTTTCGACGCTGATTTGGATCCAGTCGAGACTACTATTCTGACAGATGGAATTAATCAAGTGAGCTACGACGTTTCGGAGAGCGACACGCCTACATCTATCGTTAGTTATTCACCAGCGCATGGAGCCACTCATGCTTCGGGCAACCTTTCCTATACTGTTGAGTTTAACCAAAACTTAAACTATGTAGGAGCGGATGGCTCCATCTACTTGCGTCAAAAAGGCACTTCTACGGGATATGACGTGACAGCTGCTGATGTGTCCACAAGCGGATCCACTGCAACTATTGAAATAAAGAAAGCATTGAGTGATGGATCAAGCTTTCTTCAATATGAGCTATTCATTACAAATACTGCCTTTGAAAATGAAAATGGCGTTGCCTATGAAGGAAATATTCCGACACGCCCTACGGTGACGGTTAATTATACCAACCCTACAATTGCCACACAATCTCCTATAGATGGAGCCACAGAGGTTGCCCTGGATGCCAATGTGGTCATCACATTCAATGAAAATATTCGTGCGGGGCAATACGCTGGAGAAGGGCTTTACGATATTCGAATCCGCTCCAGCTTGACAAGCCAACAGCAACTTTATTTCCTGACCGACCCAGAAGTGACGGTGGGTACCAAAAGCATCACCATCAATCCCTCTTCAGATTTTGCTCCTGAAGACGAACTTTTCGTTAATATCTATTATGGCGTGATTGAGTTGGATCAACCTACAGATGGACTATATCTCAATCCTATCACCTCAAGCAATACGTGGAATTTCACGACAGAAGCTGGCGATCAAGATGCCCCTTTCATTAATGGTGGGCAATACCCAACCGAAGGCGCTCCTTGTGTTAGTACGTCCAACTTCAATGCGATTTTCAACGAACCTATTCAGTATGGTACAGGGCAGCTTTCGCTATATAAAATTGACGGTTCGCTTGTGAGCTCCATTGATATGGAAAATGACACCGATCAGCTTACTATCGATTTATCCAATCAGCGATTGCGTTTCAATTTTGAATACTCGGTGGAGTATGGGCAAGAATATTACATTCAGATATGTAGTACCTGTGTCGAAGATTTGGCAGGAAATCCGTTTGCTGGTATAGACGATGATTCTTGGAATTTCAACAGTAGCACTTTACCAGTCATTGAATCTACTGTGCCAGCGCATAACGCGACCAATGTGGAGTTGGGTGCGGATATTATACTCACTCCTAGTGAATATATACAATCGCACGACGGCACCAAAACTGCCATATTGAAAAATGCTGATGGAAATGGCGTGGTGGCTACGGTGCCTGTTTCGGGTTTTGTTTTTAATATGGACGGTACAGTTACGATTCCATTGCCCACGCTTTCTGAAAGCACCACGTACTATCTGGAGCTAGAGGCAAATGCACTGAGCAGCACATGCGGGACACGGGTGGAGCCGATTACAGGAAGTAGCACCCTGAGCTTTACTACCACCGGGCCAGCGGACGACACACCACCTGTCATTTCTGGTTTTTCGCCAGCAAAGAACGCCACTAGTGTCTCCAGTCGCCCGTCTATTCAGCTGACCATGAGCGAAAACGTGCAGTTTACGGATGATCCAAACAACGATATTTACATTCGAAATAAGGCAAATCCAAGCACGATTTACAAAACCATCCCAATCACATCTGATGAAGTAAACATCAACGAAAACGTGGTGATCATCTTCCCAGATGCAGAGCTCATTCCTAATGGAGAAGTACAGGAAGTATATGTGGGATGGAGTACTGCACCTTTTGAGGATTTGGCAGGAAATGACTTGGATCAGCTGTTTGATGATGAATACAGTTTCACGATTGATAATGAAAATCCTTATGCGACTGCCTATCAGTATAAAGGTGATACCGATGTGCCAATCAATATTTCTTCGCTCAAGTTGACTTTTAACGAACCCGTAACCGCACGGGCCTCGGCCAATATCATTGTGCGTGAGTCGGCTAGTAGCGATGTGATTACGCAGCATTATTTTGGCACTGACTTTAGCGGTGTGTCATTCAATGGCAATGAAGTAATCTTCACAATGAATCAAACACTGGATTATGCCACGGAATACCATGTTCAGATTGTGGGTAGTTCTTTTGAAGATGCCGCTGGTAACCACTTCGCTGGTTTAGGAAATTTATCGGTGTATGATTGGTATTTCACTACGGAAGCTGAACCTAATGAAGTACCTACCAACATCTCCTTGTCAGCCAATACCATAGACGAAAACAATTCTATCGGTGATGTAATCGGTACATTCAGTACAGAAGATGCCGATCAAACGAGTGGTTTTACTTACACGTTCGCTGCTGGCGGAGATGATAATGGGTCGTTTTCCATCGATGGATTCGGTGGTCTGAGAGCCAGTGCATCATTCGATTACGAACAAAAAGATACCTACAGCATCCGGGTAAAAACCACAGACAGCAAAGGCGCATCGTTAGAGAAATATTTTGAGGTATTGATCAATGACCTGGATGAAATCTCACCAACTATCGAGTCACTTTCGCCCGTGCACGAAGCTGCAGGCGTTGCTATAGATGCCGATTTGGTGCTGACGTTTAGTGAGGAAATAAAGCCATCGATAGATGGCGGTCATATTAGAGTTAGGCCAGTGAATGGCGGATTAAATCTTCTTGGCGGTCGACCAGAATTTGAAACCAACTTTTTTACCATTTCAAATAATCAGCTTATTATCCACCTATCAGAGGGTAATTCACCGTCCAATGGGCATCAGTATTATGTTCAGATTGACCATAATGCAATCGCAGATATAGCAGGCAACAATTTCGCAGGAATAGCCGATGATGCCACGACTTGGATGCTTACCATTGAAAAAGAGACGCAAACGATAGATATTACGCCAGTAGGCGAGAAGCTTATCACTGATGGTCCTTTTGACATCCAAGCAACCACGACTAGTAATTTAGCCTTGAGCTATAGCGTATTGAGTGGGCCAGCTACCAACAACGGAAAAACAATTACGCTTACAGGTGAATCAGGTATTGTAATAGTAGAAATAAGTCAAGTCGGAGACGAATATCATCACGCTACTAGCGAAACGATAAGTTTTTTGGTGAAAGATGCAAGCAAGCAAGATCAAACCATTACGATTACAGCGATTGATGATAAGATGACCACAGATGGAGCATTTGATATAGCGGCTTCTTCCACTTCGGGTCTCGCAGTGGCCTTAACGGTGACAGGCCCAGCCAGTATAAGTGGCAATACGATCACGCTTGACGGTACGGCAGGTACAGTAACAGTACTTGCCAACCAAGCAGGAGATAATAACTTCAACCCTGCTACTGTAGCAAGCGCGAGTTTTGAGGTGACAGAGCCAGTAGTAGAGAAATCTGATCAAACGATCACGATTGCAGTGATTGAAGATAAACTAACGATAGATGCAGCTTTCGAAGTAGAAGCAACTTCTACTTCAGAACTCGAAGTAACACTTACAGTTACAGGTCCAGCCACTATTAGTGGTAATACAATTACTTTGGACGGCACAGCTGGTACGGTGACTGTATTTGGCAATCAAGCTGGGAATGAAGAATTTGAAGCAGCTGAAGCAGTCAGTATTAGTTTCGAAGTCACAGAGCCTGTGATTAGTTCAGTTTCAAATCCTATTTATACGGTCAAAGTGTATCCTAACCCTGCAAATGATTGGATTATACTTGAAGGATTGAATGCCGAAGTAGCTCATGTCCAATGGATTAACATGGATGGAACCATAGTTATGGATCAACAAGTAAACGAACGGAGTAGAATAGATATCTCTAATTTGGCTGATGGTTTGTATCTATTAAGAACCTTACAAGACAATTTCATCACAACAACGAAGATTCTTATCCACTAATAAGCTAGGCATAAAGGTTTAGGATAGGTTAAGGGCAGCTTCGGCTGCCCTTTTTTTGTATTGGTCATCCAGACAAGAAAACTCCAAGGGTGAATAGGTTAGGTATCAAAATAGTGAACGACTATTTTTTTAGTATTGGGCTTCTGATTTATTTTCGTTTAAAAACCTGATTGTGCTATGAAAAAAATAATTTTCGCACTGCTGCTGATTGGAGCTTATCACGTGCATTCGCAAGGGGTGCCAGATAGCATAGAACACCAGCTAGCGAAAATGAACGGAGATGCTCTAAGGGTACAACATCTACTTGATTTAGCCAATCAGTATTTCAGATCGAACCCAGAATTAAGCCGCGACTTGTTGGATCGGTCACTGCTTATCGCTGATTCGTCAAACCGACGAGTCGATTATGGAAAAATCTTGGTTCAATATGGAATCATTCACCTCTACCAAGGAAGAATCGAATGGGCAGATAGCCTTTATAAACAAGCGCAAAAACTGTTCATTGGCGAGCAGGATACAGTAGGTATTATTAGGACATTTAAAGAATTGGGCACGCTGCATTATAAAATTGGTAATGATTCGGCTGCCATTAGCAATGGATATGCGGCTTACAAATTAGCAGAAAAAATCAATGAAGATCTCCTGCTAGCATTTATCAGCAACAATTTATCTTCTGCTTATCGCAATTTGGGGGATTATGAAAATTCCGTTTATTTTTTGAGAAAAGCTATAAAAGTAAAGGAGAAACTCAGCGATAAATCCGTAGGCTCTAGCTATCACAATCTGGGAATTACACTAAAATCTATGGGTTTGATCGATTCAGCCAAATACTATTTTCAAAAATCCATTAAGTCAAAAAAGAAATATCAGGACAAGCGAGGGTTGGCAAATTCGTATAATTCTATGACTTACTTTTTTATTGACCCTTTCAATGCCGACTCCTTATTTTATTATCATTATAAATGCATAGCGCTGGACGAAGAATTGGGAGATACGATTTCCTTGTCCTTTGATTGGCATTCTTTGGCAGATACTTATAGACAGATCAAAAACTGGGACAAAGCCATTGAATATGCGATCAAGTCTTTGGCTATAGCCAAAGATGGAGAAGTCATAGAGCTCAATTACCAATATTTGGCGGAGGCCTATCAAGCCAAGGGCGAATTTGAGCGATCGAACCAAATGCTTTCGAAATATGTGTTCATTCACGATTCACTTCGTCGAATAGAAAAGGAAAACTCCATTGCGGAGATGAAAGTGAAATTTGATACAGAACGAAAAGAAAAAGAAAATCAAATTTTGAAAGGAGAAAATAGAATCAACGAATTAGAGTTGTCTCAAGCCCGAACGCAGATGTATCTAATCTTGATGTTAACACTCGTCCTTACTATTGGGTTGATTTTTGCGATCGTGCAGCATCGCCTGAGGAAGAAACTTCTCGTTGCAGAGATTGACGAACTACGTGCTAAAATCAATAGCAACCTGATACAAAAAGGTGTAGCACTGAATGTAACGCTCGAATCATTCAACAAAAAAAATCATAATGACCTGACCGAACGAGAGTACGAAATTTTGAAATTGGCCATTACACAAAAATCAAACAGTCAGATTGCAGAGGAGGTTTTTGTCTCTGTAAACACAGTCAAATTCCATCTCAAGAACATTTTCAACAAATTGGGGGTGGCCAATCGCGTAGAGGCACTAGAGTTAGTTACTCAAAAACACTCCTGATAATCAGTAACTTATAAAAACTACCCTATAGGGGTAGGAAAAATAAAGAGCCTTTTTGGGACTTTCGAGAAAATTAATTTCTCTGAAGCCATGAAAACCAAATCAACAAACATAGGCTGGCTTGTAGCCTTCTTATTCTTTTTTTTACCACAAAATACCAATGCCCAGCAGCTCGATTATTTACGGTCGCTTGGCGGATCGCTAGACGATTATGCTCATGCTACTTGTATAGACGCCAATGGCTACATTTATGTCGTTGGATCTTTCGGTGGCACGGTTGATTTTGACCCAGGAGCTGGGGTGAGTGAGCTCACCGCTGTCGCAGCCAAAGATGCATTCATCCTCAAGCTCAACGACACAGGCAGCTTCATCTGGGTAAAGCATATGCGTGGGCTATCCGCCTCTTCTGGTTCTATTTCTGCAAGTTCAATAGCTGTATCAGGTACTGACCTATACATCGGAGGAACTTATAGCACGTCGATGGATGCCGATCCCAGTGCAGGAGAAGCTCTTTTTGGCGTTGGAGTACATCTTGCCACCAATTCCTTTATCACCAAACTCAATACTTCTGGCGGTTTTTTATGGGCCAGAAATTGGAGAGCCTCAAACAATTACTTGAATGCCCTCGCCCCTGATGGTACAAGTGTGGTAGTGGGACTTACTTTCAAGCACTCCATGCCGATTGATCCGAGTAATTATGATTCTCCGGTCATTTACTCCAACAATAACTCAATGGATTGCTATATTATACGATTAGATGAAGATGGGTTAAAAGAATGGAGTACAAATTTTGGAGGCCCAGATGCTGACGAGATCCGTGGACTGGCTGTAGATGCTAGTAGCAATATCTACATCTCAGGAAACTTTAGAAATACTGTCAATTTTAATAATCTGGGCTCCTATGAGCTCACATCGGCAGGTTATAATGACATATTTGTAATGAAACTGGCCTCAAATTTTTCTTTTCAATGGGCAAAATCTGTTGGAGGAACGAGTAGTGACTACAGCAGTGACTTAGCGTTAGACGCTGCTGGAAACGTGGTGAGCACGGGGTACTTTGCCGGTGACAACATCGACTTTGACCCTGGAGCTGGTACCTCCCTACTATCCAGTGTTTCGGCTGATATTTTTGTTCAGAAACTTGAGCCTGATGGGGATTTTATCTGGGCCAAGAGTTTTGGAGGAACCAGCTATGATGTCGTGTATGATCTCAATACAGATTTAAATTCAAACATATATCTGACTGGGAATTTCAATGGCACGGTTGATTTCGATCCGGGAGCGGGTGTTTTTGAACTGACCTCAGCTGGATCCAATGACATCTATGCTACTAAACTGACCGCTGCAGGTGAGCTGGGCTGGGCTGTCCGAATGGGCGGTGCGGATGTCGATATTGGACGAGGCATTGCTGTCGATCCATCCGGAAAAGTGGTACTCACGGGTTATTATCAAGGAACGAGTGATTTTGACCCCGGAGCTGGCGTCAGCAGCGCCACATCAAATGGCTTGTATGACACTTTCATTCAAAAACTCAGTCCTGACGGAGTCAACCCTACAGTATCCAGCTTTAGCCCAGTGGACGGTGCCAATACGGTCTCTATAGATGCTAATCTGGTTTTGAATTTTAGTGAAAACGTAAAAAAAGGAACAGGCAACATCGTACTATACAAATCTGGCGGACAGGTGATCGAAACGTTTAGCCCATCCAGTACAGCGGTGACAGTTTCAGGAGCCACTGTTACGATCAATCCTAGCAGTAATCTACTGAACGGCACAGGGTATTATGTACAAATCGCAATGAGCGCGATCAAAGACGTCGCAGGCAACAACTACGCTGGGATTTCCAATACCACCACATGGAACTTCACTACAGTGGCAGCCACCAACGATCCACCGACCAATATCTTATTGAGTTTCAATGCGATCAATGAAAACAATGCCATCAATGCTGTGATAGGCACATTGTCTACAACTGATCCTGATCCAGGCAGTCCGCATACCTACAGCATCGTGTCTGGAACTGGCGACACCGACAATGCCAGCTTCCACCTGGCAGACAATCAGCTCCGTGCGAGCGAAGTGTTTGATTTTGAAAGTAAATCCAGCTATTCGGTAAGAATCAACACCTTCGACGGAGTAAACAATTTTGCCAAGGCATTTACTATCAACATTACTAATGTCGCAGAAAACAATGCACCAACCAATATTACACTGACCAACAATTCGATCAATGAGAACAATTCATTGGGCGCTACGATAGGCACCTTCTCGACCACCGATCCAGATGGCGGCACGCACAGCTATGCGCTGGTGTCGGGTACTGGCAGTACGAACAATGCCAACTTCACGATAGCAGGTAATGCGCTCAAAGCCAATACAGTCTTTGATTACGAAACGAAAACCAGCTACAGCATACGTGTGCGTACCAGTGACGGCACAGCCACTTTCGACAAAATATTTACCATCAACATCAATGATCTGGTAGATACAGACATCGCAGGCCCAGTGGTGACCAGTTTAAGTCCGGCAGATGGTGTAGCAAGCGTACCACTGGATGGTACATTGGTCATGACCTTCAACGAAAACATCGCCCTACAAGCCAGTGGTGGATATGTGCGAGTCAGAAAACTTTCGGGCGATGCACTCGTGCTAGAGGGTAGACCGCTCATCGATACGGATATATTTACCATCGATGGCAATACGTTGACTTTCTCCTTGGCAGACTACACAGGACTGGCGCCAGCTTTTGAGACGGATTACTATGTCACCATCGACGAATACACCCTGAAAGATGCCGCAGGCAACTACTACATCGGCTTCATGGATAATGCCACTTGGAACTTCACCTCTGCTACTGAATTGGAGAGCGACGAGACTGCACCAGTTTTGGTGGGATTGGATCCATCCAATGGATCTTTCGATTATGCTTACGATCGAGGATATATTACGATGACTTTTTCAGAACCAGTAGTAAATAATGTAGTCAGCAGTCATTTTTTTCATTTACGTCGCTTACCTGGAAACCAGATCGTAAAGCAATTTTCACTAAATACATCAGAGGTCACAATTGATGGCAATAAAGTAACATTGAACGATGTTCCTGATCTTAGTGTTAACACAACCTATCTTATCACATGTACTTCACAGTATCCTTTTGCCGACTTGGCTGGAAATGAATTCGAAAGTTGGCAATCCAATACTTCTTTTTGGCAATTCACACCCAAATCAGGTGCTCAAGTTGTCAGTATGAATCCTACACACAATAATACAAACGTAGATACCTACGCATCCCTTGAAGTGGTTTTTGATCGAGAGGTTTTTATCGATCCCACCTATTCGGAAATTGTTATCATATTTCGGGGTGGCACTCCACATGTTATTTTTGGTCCTGATTCAGAGCACCTAACGATTACTGGAAATGCTTTACATATTAACCCTTGGTTTGATTTGAATATGAATCAGGAATACGGCGTTCAAGTTCATGGATTGGTAAACAGTGAGGGCTATCCGGTTCGGTCTATATCTCGTACGGATTGGGTATTCACCACCAATGATCAGATCAACAACGCCCCAAACAATATGGTTTTGTCCAACACCACGATTAACGAGGGCAATGCCATAGGCCAGACAGTCGGTACTATCGCCGTATCCGACCCTAATGTCGAAGACGTGCATACCCTGAGTTTCCAAGCAGGGTCTGGAGATACATTCAATCACGCATTTACACTGTTTGGCAATGAATTAAGGGCAAATCAAGTTTTCGACTACACTACAAATACCATTCTTAGTATTCGATTATTAGCCGAAGACGACAAAGGAGGTAGATATGAAAAGAACCTATTTATTAACGTCAATGCCGTGCCTACGGACATCATGATTGATAGCGACAATATCAATGAAAACAATACAATAGGGTGGGCTGTAGGTGTTTTAAGTACCGTAGATCAAAACAATACGAATGGCTTTACCTATACTTTGGTAGATGGTGACGGTGGGGATGATAATGCCAGCTTTACGATTTCAAGCAATGTACTCAAGGCTGCAGAAGTTTTTGATTACGAAACTAAGAGTACTTATCAGATTCGGGTGAGAACGACAGATGGATTGGCTGCTATTGAGAAAATGATGACGATCCATGTCAACTATGTGGATAACTATGCCCCTACTGTGGTCAGCATGAACCCTCTGGATGAGGCTACTGGTGTGGCATTGGATGCTGATCTGGTGCTGACCTTTAACGAGCCTATAGTGGCGGGAACTAACGTTATATATGTCACTGATGCGACTAATGGTGTCAGCCTAATCTATGGAGCCGTCAATACTTCTCCAGATTTGTTCACTGTTTCTGGAGAGACACTTACCATACATTTGGCCAATTACAATGGACCATTTGAACCTTCGTATGCTAGAAGATACTATGTCCAAGTATCTCCAAATGCTATAAGAGACCCATCGGGTAATAGTTTTGATGAATTCAATAACGCCACCTCATGGAATTTCACCACCGAAGCAGCGCCAGATGAGACAGCGCCTACGCTGCTATCCAAATCGCCAGGTGATAACGCAACAAGCGTAGCCAAGGAGACCAATTTGGTACTCACCTTTAATGAGTCAGTTGCCCTTGGATTTGGCACCATCCAATTGATAGACCAAAAGGGCAGCGTAGTAGAGCAGTATTCTTCAGGAGAAAATGCTTCACAGGTCTCTATTTTAAATAATGAAGTCACGATTGACCCTTCTGTAAATCTGCAGGCCAATTTGGATTACCATGTCTTGATAGAATCCAATGCCCTCACAGACCTTGCCGGAAATCCCTATGCAGGGTTCAACGACGAAGCCGTATGGAATTTTAAAACATTAGTAGTAGGGCAAGCACCTACGGATATCAGCATTTCTGCCGATCACTTCGACGAAGACCTGGCGAGCAATCAAGAGATCGCGACTTTGTCAGCTACAGATCCTGAGGGCGATGCTTTCTACTTTGAACTTGTGCAGGTAGATGGATCGGGTACTGCCTATGATGATTTTTATATCAATGGCAACAAGCTTTATTCAGGATATAATGGGTATGAGTACACTGATAAAAGTGAATATGCCTTGAGAATAAAAGCAATTGACAACAACAATAATACTTTCGAAAAGGATTTCACCCTGTATATCAACGACAACGAGCCTCCGAAAGTGGTGTCATTTTCGCCTGGCGATAATACGACTGGCGCGCTGGTATCGGGCGTATGGACAGCCACCTTCGACGAACCCATATTTTTAGAGGAGGGTGGCGTTCAAGGATTCGCTATTGCACGTGGAACCAGCGCTAACTACGTGCATATCCTAAATACGGACGACAGTCGGATCAGCATAGATGGCAATACCTTGACCATTGATCTTGGGTTCACGCTATGGGAAGAAACAGATTATTGGGTTTGGATAAAGTCTGGAGTTATAAAGGATAGTGATGAGAATTACTACAATGCTCATCTACCAGCTTCAACATGGAATTTCACCACAGGAGACTTCACCGCGCCGTCTGTCACCAGCTTATCGCCTGCGAATAATGCCTCGGGCGTGTCGTCGACACCTGAGTTGATTATGACTTTCAGTGAGAATATTTCCTTCTACACTGACGCTGCGACAGCTTTTTTTCAAATTAACGAATTGAATGGCCCTGTCAATGAAACGATCAATTGGACAGATCCAGCCGTGACGGTGATCAACGATAATCAGATTAAAATCGCATTAAGTATCGCTTTGAGTCCAGGTACAACCTATTGGGTGCAAGCGTATAATCTGGACAACATCCTTGTGATGGACAGTTATGAAAATGAGCTGAGTCCATGGGGAAATGACGATACCTATTGGAGATTTACCACCACCAAAGCAGATCAGATCATCACTTTCGAAGAAATATCGAACAAAACCTTTGGTGATGCACCCTTCATGATCGATGTGGAGGCCAGTTCAGGTTTGGATGTCGCACTCACGCCATTAGGGCCGATCACGATCAATGGCAACCTGGTGACCATCACTGGTGCAGGCGCTGCCAGCATCAATGCCAACCAAGCCGGCGATGAACAATATAACGCCGCTCCACAAGTAAATCGCGGATTTACTATAGCTGCCGCCACACAAACCATCACTATCGATCCTGTAGGAAACAAGCTCATTACCGACGAACCATTCGACATCGTGGCGTCCAATGGGGCTAGCCCCATGGCTTTGTCCTATCACATCGAAAGCGGCTCTGCGACAGTAAGTGGCAACACAGTGACACTCAACGGCACCACGGGTACGGTAGTGATCAGGGTAGAGGCCGCCGGCAATGCCAACTATGCCAGTGCCACCGAATACACCACCTTCAACGTGATTGACGAAAGTCTGGAAGATCAAACCATCACTTTCAGTGTCGGTGATCAGGTCTATGGCCAAACCGTAAGTTTGAATGGTGCAGCGTCTAGTTCGCTTGCGGTCAGCTACGAGATGGTATCAGGACCTATCTCCCTTTCGGGGAATAGTTTGGTACTCACTGGTGTTGGTACAGCCAGCATCCGAGCACTGCAATCCGGCAATGATGCTTACAATCCTGCCGATCCGGTTTTGGTGGAGTTTTCGATCAGCAAAGCACCGCTTACGATCACCGCCACCGACAAGAGTATGGTATTTGGCGAAAGCCTGCCCGAGCTGACCATGAGCTACAGTGGATTTGTAAACGGAGAAGGAGCCAGCAGCATTACTTTGCCTACTGTAGCTACTGCAGCTACAGGTGCTAGCGATGCGGGCACATATCACATTGAGTTGGCGGGAGGGGCTGCCGACAATTATTCAATGACCTTAATAGATGGAGTATTGACTGTTGAAAAAGCTACTGCTACGATTTCGTTGGCAGAGCTTATACATGAAGCAGACGGAACGGCTAAGTTACCTACAGTGGCCACAGATCCAGCTGATTTGAATGTGAGTGTCACTTACGATGGCGTAGCGGAGGCACCTACTGCGGCGGGTTCTTATGAAGTAGTAGCTACTATAAATGAAAGCAATTACCAAGGCAGTGTCACAGGTACACTTGTGATAAATGAGGCTACGGTGACAGGCATAGCCACCCAACAAGTTGAAATCTCTGTATTTCCGAATCCAGCGGCCGAATGGTTACAATTTTCTGGTTTGTCCTCGGAGGCTCAGTTGGATATGGTAGATATAGAAGGTAGTCAGGTACTGACCCGCCTTATCTATCCAGGAGACAAAGTTGATATTTCACAAATGCAAACTGGTATGTATGTACTTCATATCAGCAATAATCATATCACCACAACAACGAAGATCCTTATCCACAGATAGGCTTGGCATAAAGGTTTAGGGTAAGTATTAGGGCAGCTTTGGCTGCCCTTTTTGTTGTTTGTATCCCTTTTATAGTATGCACTTGTATTCACCGAGAACTTTGTTCGTTTCGCCGAGAAAAACGGAGTCAAGGGCGGAGTCATATTACTTTTGAAACTGAAGCAATTAATCAAGAGTCAGCAGCTTATTGGTTAGAAAAATGGAATTAGAATGTTGAGAGAAGAAAGAGATGACCCGAAAATGGCGCTGAAAATTAAATTAGCGTCGATTAAGCAACATGTTGTCCTGTGGATGACAAGCTGGATGTTTCGATCCTCACCAGGGTTGAATGTACTGGTTACCGTCATGGTACGAGTACCCAAATGATTTATTATGAGAAAACTAAGTCCCCGTTCGGTTCGTCCGAGTGGGGACAGTTTTTTATACCCTTCTTCTCACGTTAGTATTTATCCCTCACTTCAAAGGAACGTTTGGCAATCACTCTGACAAAGTTCTTCCTGCATAGGTCATATCCTTCCTGTTTCTTAAAGGATATCATATATGCCAATAATAATTGTAGAAAATAATTCTCAAAATGAGACGAACAGCCTCATGTACGTTGTCCTATTTGCTTTTCAAATGGGTGCTAAGCTGATTTGGCTGGTTTGGCACAAAATTGTAACCCACTGGGTATAACCAAACAAATAAAATCATGTTTAGAATATCCATCATATTTTTTGTAGTCGCACTGATCGCTGCTTTTTTCGGATTTGGAGGAATTGCCGCTAGTGCTGCTGGAGCTGCTAAAATCGTCTTTTTTATTGCACTTGTTGTGCTAGTAATTTCTTTACTCACGGGCGGATATCGCAGACGATAATATTTGAAATCATCAACCTTAAAAATCAATATCATGAAAGCAATAAAAATAACAGTCACACTTATATTCATAGGTTTACTCGTTCATACTTCAAAGGCTCAGAGTGAGTCTGGGGTCAAAGGAGGGGTCAATTTCAGTAGTTTGATTCAAAATGAAATAGAAGACGAAAACATGCGGATGGGCTGGCATGCGGGGTTCTATTCTAAAATGGAGTTGAGTCCAAGCCTGTTTATCATGCCTGAGTTGCTGTTTTCTACTAAAGGTACATCTGTGGAATATGGTATCGGTGGTTCTACTGGACAAACAAATTTGGGTATATACTATATCGATGTGCCTGTTCTTTTAGGAATCAACCTGACTGATCAGCTAGCTCTTCATTTAGGACCATATGTTTCATATTTGGTAGATACCAAAATCGAAACCAAAGGAGATTTTGGAAGTGATCAAGTGGATGTAGATAGAGATCACCTCAAAAGCTTCGATTACGGGCTTTCTGGTGGATTAGCGTTAGACTTTGGCGCAGCTGCTGTTGGAGCTAGATATAATTATGGACTGACTAAACTAGCAGATAGTGATGGTGCTGAGCTCGTCATAGGAGATTCTCAAAATGCTGTAGGCCAAATTTATATCTCTTATCAATTATCCAAAAAATAAATAACAATCGATAAATTCACCGAATGAGTGAACGCAAAAGAGGCCTCTATTTGTTGGTGTTTTTTCCCTTGGTTTTTTTGGGATTATTTGTATTGGCGCAAGCCAATCTGGCAAAAATCATAGATGCTCGTTTGTCAGAGCAGGGTTTGGAAGTGCAGTCGTCAGGTACTACCATTAGCTTATGGTCGAGGTCTATTTTACTAGATTCGTTGAGGCTGTCTCATCCGTCAGGAAGTCAGTTGTTTTGCACAAAGCTTGAAATTACGGGCATCCATCTCTTCGATCTGATGTTCAAAAACGGATTTTCAGCCAATACACTGGCTGTCGATACTCTTTTCATTCGGTTGAATATGCCAACGGACAGCTTGGACGTAATGCTAAAGGGTACAGCCAAGCCGAAGAAAGACTATGCCTTCTCACGAGTTCGGGTAGGTCGTGGAGGTATTCATTATTCCAATGCCGATCAGGAGGTACTGTCATTGGGTTTTGTGATCAACGCTCTGCAAGTCGATTCGAAGACAGGGTTTGGTGAAGGAAGTGTGGCTTTGAACCAACTCAGGTATTATTTGCCAGAGGATGGAGGGATGGTTACGATAGATAGCCTTGTGCTAGATTTGAATAAAAAGCAACTGGGAGCTAAAAAACTAGCACTGACGCCAGTGCTTGATATTCCTGCTTTTGTCAAAAGATTTCCATATCAGAAGGACAGGATCGACTTGCAGGTGGCGAGTATGACTCTGGAGGACTTGGACTTGGCTGGTGTTTTTGAAGGAGGTGGCGTGAAGTGTGAACGGGTTAAGTTGGATACTGTTGCACTTGAGGTATTTCGTGATAAGCAATTGAAACGAGCCAAACAGCCTGATAAGCCATTGTTTATAGATTGGCTCAAAGCCAGCCCATTGCCAGTAAGCGTAGACACTTTCGTCTTGACCAAAGCGTCCATTCTGTACAAAGAGCATTATCCACCTAGCAACGAACGTGCTTATGTGTCTTTTACCCAGTTGCATGCTACTGCCTACCGAATCTATAGCGAAAGTCAGTTGCCCATAGTTCTCGAGGCACAGGCTGTGGTGCAGCATCAAGGGAGGCTTCGTGTGCGATTTGACTTGAGCGATAGACCAGAAGGGAGCAGGGTCGTGGGCTCGTTGTCAGGCATGGAGCTCGCCAGGTTCAATACCATGAGTGTACCTGCCGTGGGAATGAACATTAGTAAAGGGGTACTCAATCGGATGACTTTTGATTTTCATTACAATCATAAAATTGTGAATGGAATTTTGGATATGGATTATGAAGATTTGTCTATTCAGCTGGTAGACAAGGAAACCAAGTCGCAAAATATTGCACAGCAAGTGGGCAGTTTCATGGTCAACACTTTCAAAGTAAAAAGCAGCAATAACCGAACGCAAAAGAGTTATAATCAAGGGCTAATCGCGTATGACCGTGAACCTGAAAAATCAGAAATATCCTTGTGGTGGAAAGCACTCTTGAGTGGGATCAAATCTTCAGTAGGTGTAGAAAAAAAGAAAGAAGCGGCATAGTCTGACGATATCCTCCCCCATATATATCTTTGGTGAAGCGGAATAAAGGCAGAGGAAATTTGGAAAACTTCTCATGCATGCCTTATTTTTTTGTTCAACTTAGTTTAGGCCAGGTCGGTTGGCTTACGACAGTCTTTTATATTCATTAATTTGCACTAAAATCCTAAACACAAAACTAACAGTGAAATACTCAATCGAAAACGACCTATTCAAAGTAGAGGTCGATGAATGTGGAGCAGAACTTTGTAGTATTTTGTCTAAAGGCTCAGGACAAGAATACATTTGGCAAGCAGACCCGAAAGTATGGAAAGGTGCCGCCCCCGTGCTTTTTCCTGTGATAGGAGGTCTCAAAGACGGCAAGTATAAATTTGACGGCAAAACCTACCAGTTGCCTAAGCATGGTTTTGCACGAGAAAGCAACAAATTTAGATTGATCAATCGTACGGCGTCTAGGTTGTCTTTTTCTATTGTCAGTGATGAGGAGACTTTGGTTATGTATCCTTTTAAATTCGAAATGAAAATTAGTTTTTTCTTGTTTGAAAGTCGCTTGCAGGTTTTTCATGAAATAGTCAACACGGATGATAAACCAATGTATTTTTCATTAGGAGGTCATCCAGCTTTCAACTACCCTTGGAAAGATGGTGAGAGTAGGGACAACTACTATCTCGAGTTCGAGAGAAAAGAGAATAATGCCATTTTTGTGATTTCAGAAAATGGACTGTTGACGAAAGAAGAAAAGCCTCAAATGGAGGAGACCAATAAACTGGTGCTAGAAGATGGTTTGTTTGACAACGATGCCTTGGTGTTTTCCGAACTTAATTCCTCAGAAGTGAGCTTGAAATCTAAAAGTTCGAAAGGAAAAATCAGTGTCAACTTTGATGACTTTCCTTTTCTAGGGCTTTGGTCGAAACCAAACGCCAATTTTTTATGTATTGAACCATGGGATGGGCTGCCTGATTTTGAAGACTCCGATCAAGAACTCACCCGCAAACCTGGTATTATCAAATTAGGAGCAGGAAGTATTCATTATGCATCATATACCATTCAAATTTTTGAGGCTTAGCCTATTATTTTTATTTGTTTTATTGTTTTACGCTTGTCAGCCAAGTCAGCCAGTACTCACGGAGGAGTATCTGAAAGCAGATGCGGAGTATAGAGCAGAGCTGACCAATGGAAGAAATTATTATTTGAAATTAGTAGGGCTTCATCCCTTGGTGTTTGGTACCAATTTTTTCGGTGTTTCCGATGTCAATAATATTCAGCTAACAGGAGAAGGTGTGCCCTCAACGATCGGCGCGATAGAGTTTTCTGACGAAGGCATATGGTTTACCGCATCAGATAGTATCTCTGTTCGTTTGGCCAAAAATGACTCGGCAGTCAGTAGGTGGGTTTATGCATTTGATACAACTTTCAACAGCCCATTACTCAAATACAACAACCTAGAATGGCAGGTGATCAAACGGGCGGAGGAATATTTCCTTAGAGTCAAGGATCAAAACAGCGAATTGGCAAAAAACTTTAAGGGTTTTGAAGTATATCCGCTGCAGTCAGCATATGTGGTGGTGGCCGATTATCAGCCTTTTGAAGAGGCACAAATAGAAACCGTAAATACCCAGCTGGGTACAGAGCAGCAGTTGGAGTTTGTGGGTGCCTTGTCTTTTGAGTGGGAAAACGACCAGTATGAGCTGACGGTGGGCGCCGAAGGCTTCTTAGCCGTAGGTGACCAGACCAATGACGACACTACGTATGGTGGCGGTCGATATATGTACGTGCCTATACCAGCTGAAGCGGGCCCGGTGATCGTAGATTTCAATCGATTATACAATCCTCCTTGTGTCTATTCAAAATATACCACTTGTCCATTGCCACCTGCGCAAAACCTCTTGCCGATCAAGTTAGAAGCTGGAGAAAAGCAGCTGAGGCTATAACTTGACCGTTTTGCATTTGTATGTTTTGGCAAGTCTTGTTATTTTGATAAGATAATTAACAAAACCTACCTACATGTTTAAGAATATCATCATTGCCTTTCTTGTAT
This sequence comes from Reichenbachiella carrageenanivorans, assembly GCF_025639805.1. Lineage (NCBI taxonomy): Bacteria > Pseudomonadati > Bacteroidota > Cytophagia > Cytophagales > Reichenbachiellaceae > Reichenbachiella > Reichenbachiella carrageenanivorans. The sequence goes on from NZ_CP106735.1 coordinate 1,737,157, forward strand.
TGGCATCCATTGTTTTGGTGTTTTATGCCAATAACCAATCCAAACAAACTTTAGCACAGATGCGCGAGGCGCAATCAAATTTAGTATTAGCAGAGAGAAACGCTGAAAGAGCCAGACAAGAAGAACAAAAGGCTGTAGAGGCAGCGGCACGGGCAAGAATAGCTGAAAGAAAAGCTCAGGATTTACAGGCTCAATTAGATGATTGTAAATAAGAGAGCCATGATTAAAAATTTATTAATAGGTGTATGGGTGATGGTCTGTATCATTTTTGCCATTTATGCCAATGCCTGCAAGCAAAGTGCAGATAGGCAAATGATAGCCGTACTTGAGAGTAAAGTAATGGCTCTGGAAAATATAGAGAGAGCCAAGTGGGCAGAAGAGCAGGCGATAGCTTCAATTGCTCAAGAGAAAATGGCACAGCGTAAGTCCCTTGATATCTCTCGAAAGCTCAAGACATGTAAATAATCTATTTTTTGACAAGATATTCTATGTGCTTACCTCTTGGGTTATCTATTTCTAATAGATAAACACCACGCTTGAGAAAATCTGTAGCAATTTTAGCTTGACTTGACCCGTCATGTGTAGTGGTATATACTACTACTCCAGTCAGGGTGATTACAGACAAAGAAACAATACTTTCAGAGCTTATTATAGTCACTTGTTCTGTCACAGGGTTGGGGTAGGCAGTGTATGTGCCTGCTTGCTCTTGTTTGGATACTCGAATAGGGTCAAATACTTTGAATTTACCATCATAGTCGGTCTGTTTCAAATGATAGTAAGTCGTGCCATTTATTCGTTGGTTGTCTACAAAAGTATACTCTAGTACTCCTTGGTGAAAGCCTGCACCAGCTACTTCACCTATAGCTGTATAGCCTATACCATCGGTAGACTTATATAACGTAAAGAAGTCATTGTTGATCTCGATAAGCGTTGCCCAGTTGAGTGTAACCATACGGTCACTAGCTGTTGCCTCAAAATATTTGAGTATTATAGGAAGCGAGATGTCTCCACAAGCAATACCCGAGCACTTACCATTTGAAGTTACGCTGCCTGGGCCAGTAATAGTGGCATCGCCAGTATCTATATCTCCTTCTACATGTATGGATCCTCCATTGTCTACAGTGATAGCACCGTCTTTAATATTTGCGTTGCCCGCTATGTCTATACTTCCTCCAGACCCAACATTGATGTTAGAGCCACTAGCAAGGCTGATATCACCATCTATGTTTAAATCTCCATCTATATCTAGAGTACTATTGTTTTTTGCATCAATTCCAGATATAATGGTGAGAACTGAGCCTGGTTCCACATTAAGCGTAAGGTTGTTTTGTAGTATTAGTTGACCACTGATGATAAGTGTAGCGTTGTTTATCACATTAATAGTTGCGCCATTGCTTGTCACATCACCATGTATTGTTACTACAACACCTGACCCGTCAACTGTTAAATATTTGTTGTTATTGATAGTTGAATTGAGGTAATCTGCGTTTGTGGTTATACTTGTGTTATTAAATCCCCCATTCGTAAAAGAGGTGTTTGAAGCTAGTATACCTGTGCTATTTTTTAAAGGTGTGCCAGTCTCTGGAGTATCATCTTTAGGAGTTACTTCTACAAACAAATATAAGTTTACATCGCTTGGTTGAATCGTGTAACGAGAACCAGTAGCTCCACTAATCGAAGAGTAGCCACTGCTGCCATCTGATGAGGAAGAAGTGTACCACTGGTATTCTGATAAGTCAGTAGCTCCATCGTCATTGGAAAATGTATATTTAGCCGTGAGAGAGGTGGAGTTTCCTCCATTGATAAGCGCGTCTCCTAGTACTTCCATATTAGAAATCAATGGGTTAGTCGCAGATGTCTGATGACAGGCTACGATTAATAAAAAACTTAATAAAGCTTTCATGTTATGATGATGATTATGTGTATAATAAATAGGTTAGAGAAGGGGTCTCTAGGAGAGGGTAAGGCAAATTTATGCTATTCTATGTGAGACTAATATGTCTTTTTAAATAAAAGATTGATATGTCTAGCCCTATATGGTACGAAGCGAAGTCTTCCCTCTTGTTGTGTAACGTTTTAGAGGAGCTGTGCCCTACTTCCGAGTTTGACAACTTCCAAATCTTTTATTTTTCCCATTTCGATAGTAAACCTCAATAGGGTGCGTTCTTTGTGAAAACCATGTCGGCCAGCGGCACCAGGATTCATATATAATATGCCCGGTCGTTTGGGGTCATGCATTACAGCTAGTATGTGTGAATGTCCGCAGATAAATAATTGAGGTAGCCATTTGTTGATCAGAGGCCTGACTCTAGGATTGTACCTAGGGGGCTTGCCGCCAATATGAGTCATCCAAACACGGACTCCCTCGCAGTCGAACTTCTGATCTTCGGGAAAGAGCTGGCGAACGTCATGCCCGTCTATATTGCCATATACGCCTAATGTGGGTTTGAATGCCCCCAGTTCTTCGATAATAGACACAGTACCTACGTCGCCTGCATGCCAGATTTGATCCACTTCTGCGAAGTAATCAAATACCTTGGGATCTAAAAAACCGTGTGTATCTGAGATCAGTCCTATGCGCAATTTTATTAAATTTGAGAGTCAAGCAATCTATTTTCAAATTCAGTATATTCGGTTTAACCCGCCGTAACTGGACTTCGAAGTTGACACTTTTTTTTAATTAAACAACAACATTATGCCCATACGCAGACCTTTCAATTTGCAGCAATGGATCGATGACAATCGAGCGCTGCTGAAGCCTCCAGTCGGAAATAAAAACCTCTATATAGAATCTGAGGATTATATCGTGATGATTGTAGGTGGCCCCAATGCTCGTAAAGATTATCATTATAATGAAACCGAAGAACTGTTTTACCAGATTCAGGGAGAAATTACTGTGAGAATTCAGGAAGATCACAAAGCCGTAGATATTGTTATCAAAGAAGGAGAGATGTATTTGCACCCCGCACGTGTACCCCATTCTCCGATTCGAGGAGAAAATACTGTGGGTTTGGTCATTGAGCGAAAGCGTCATAGAGAAATGGATGACGGACTCATGTGGTTTTGTGACAAGTGCAACACCAAATTGTATGACGCGTATTTCTACCTTACCAATATAGAAAAGGATTTTTTGCCTCGGTTCAAAGAATTTTATGCTTCAGAAGAACTTCGTACCTGCAAAAACTGCGGTCATGTCATGGAGGTAGACACTCGGTTTGTCTGACTCATACAGTTGATCTTCATCGCCATTAAAAAGTGATTCATAAGCTATACTGGCATACCTTCTTAAATTCTTTTCAGTGATGCAATATCAAAACACCCTAGCATTCGCACGCGAATGCGATGCCAAAGACCCACTTCGCTCCTATCGGGCACAATTTTACATACCGCAGCACGAGGGAAAGGACTGCATCTACCTTGTGGGAAATTCTCTAGGCTTGCAGCCAAAAACTGCGAGAGCATTTATCGAACAAGAACTACTAGACTGGCAAAACCTAGGCGTGGAGGGACATTTTGATGTGCGAGCCAAACGGCCTTGGTTCCATTATCATAAATATTTAAAAACTCATTTGGCTACTTTAGCAGGAGCCAATGAATCTGAGGTAGTATCTATGAATAGTCTCACCACGAATCTGCATCTGATGATGGTATCTTTTTATCGGCCTACGACAGAGCGTTTCAAAATTATCACAGAAGCAGGGGCTTTTCCTTCCGATCAATATGCGCTAGAAACGCAAATACATTTTCATGCAAATAAAGGAGGTACGACACTTTTTAATCCCAAAGAGGCTATGGTCGAACTCGTCCCAAGGCCAGGGAGGAGACTTTGAGAACGGAAGACATATTGGCTGCTATAGCAGAGCACAAGGATCAACTGGCTTTGGTTATGATGCCCGGTGTGCAATATTATACAGGGCAGTACTTCGACATTAAAGCGATTACGAAGCAAGGACATGACTGTGGGGCATTGGTGGGTTTTGATTTGGCTCATGCTTTTGGCAATGTGCCGCTACAGCTGCACGACGACGGCGTTGATTTTGCTGTTTGGTGTTCGTATAAGTATCTCAATTCTGGACCAGGGGCAGTGTCAGGTGTTTTTGTACATGAGCGGCACAGCAGCAATCCGGATTTGCCTCGGTTTGCCGGCTGGTGGGGTCACGACGAAGCTGAGAGGTTTCAGATGAAGAAAGGGTTCGTGCCTATGGAGGGTGCGGACGCTTGGCAGCTTAGCAATGTGAATGTAATACCGAGTGCTGCTCACTTGGCTTCGTTGGAAATGTTTTCGAAAGCAGGTATCTACAACCTTAGAGAAAAAAGCATACTGCTCACAGGTTACATGGAGTATTTAATTAATGAATTGAATACTGGAGGAGAAGTGATAAAAATAATTACACCGAGTGACTCAGGTCAAAGAGGAGCCCAACTGTCCTTGTGCTTGTCTAGCGGAGGCAAAGAGGTGTTTATTCAGTTAGGTAAAAATGGAATTGTTGCGGACTGGCGTGAACCGAATGTGATACGTGTAGCAGCTGTGCCTATGTACAATTCTTTCGAAGAGGTCTGGCTTTTTGCAGATCAATTGAAGCGATTAGTACGTAATTAAAAGGGGAATTTCACAGGTAATTACTTAGATAGGGTTAATTTTTTAAAATTAACTACGTATAAATTTGACATACTTAGAAAAAACTACGTACTTTTACGTAATAAATCTAAGATATGGAAAAGATCATAGTTATTGGTAATGGTATGGTGGGGTATAAGTTTTGCGAAAAGCTTAGATCCAAAGCCACAAAGGAACAATTTTCAATTAAAGTATTCGGAGAAGAGCCTCATCCGGCATATGACAGAGTGCATTTGAGTGAGTACTTTTCTAATCGATCAGTCGAGGATTTAGAAATGGCGCCTCGCAGTTGGTACGTAGAAAATGACGTAGAGCTGATTACTGGAGAGCTGATCGTGAATATCGATAGAGAAAACAAAGTGATCAAGAGTCATACAGGGCTTGAAGAATCTTACGATAAGTTGATTTTGGCTACTGGTTCAAGTGCTTTTGTCCCTCCTATCAAAGGGTCGGAAATGCAAGGTGTGTTTGTCTATCGTACCATCGAAGACTTAGAGGCTATTATTGAGTATAGCAAGCATTCCAAAAAAGCGGCTGTACTTGGAGGTGGGTTGTTGGGGTTAGAAGCTGCCAAGGCTATGCTAGACCTCAATCAAGAGACGCATGTGATCGAATTTGCTTCGCGATTAATGCCACGGCAGTTGGATCAGGCAGGATCCGATGCGTTGAAATATAAGATGGAAGAGCTGGATGTGAATATTCATATGAATAGAAACACGGCCAGTATCTTAGGAGAAGACAAGATGACGGGGTTAGAATTTACCGACGGTCAATTGATGGCTGCCGATATGCTGGTGATCTCTTGTGGAATAAAACCTCGCGACGAGCTGGCCAAGCAATGTGGATTGGAAGTAGGACACAGAGGTGGAATAGTGGTCAATGATCACTTGGAAACCACCGACAAAGATATTTTTGCCATAGGTGAGTGCGCCTTGCACAAGGAATTTATCTATGGTCTAGTCGCTCCTGGCTATGAAATGGCTGAAGTAGTAGCGGATAGACTTATTGGTGGTGATGAGAAAACCTTTGAAAGTTTTGACATGTCTACCAAATTGAAGTTGATAGGTGTGGATGTAGCTAGCTTTGGCGATGCGCTTTGTGAAAACACACCACACAAGCCGATCGTTTTCGAAGATAGCTTAGAAGGTATTTACAAAAGAATTAATCTCTCCGAGGATGGTAAAACCCTTCTGGGAGGCATATTAGTAGGAGATGCAGAAGCCTACGGCATGCTACTTCAAATCACCCTTAATGGTATGGCATTGCCTCCTAGCCCTGAAGACCTCATCTTGGGAAGTAGAGGTGGAGAGTCTGCGGATATGGAGCTGCCCGATACCGCTCAGATTTGCTCATGTGAAAACGTGACAAAAGGCGATATCTGCAAGGCCGTAGTGGACAACAACCTAGAGCATGTGGCTGATGTGAAGTCGTGTACCAAAGCAGGGACTGGCTGTGGAGCATGTAGCCCAATGGTTGCGGATATTTTTAATGCCCAGCTCAAGTCTATGGGCAAGACGGTCAAAAAAGTATTGTGTGAGCATTTCGATTATTCTCGTCAAGAGTTGTTCGATTTGATCAAAATAAAAGGAATCAAGAGTTACGATGACCTCCTAGATGCACATGGATCGGGCGATGGTTGTGAAGTTTGTAAGCCAGCAGTGGCTTCATTGATGGCCAGTATCTGGAATGAATTGATTTTGAATCAAGATACGATTCAAGACACGAACGATAGATTTTTGGCTAATATCCAAAAAGGAGGGTCGTACTCTGTGGTGCCTAGAATTCCTGGAGGTGAGATTACACCAGACAAACTGATTGTGATTGGGCAAGTGGCTAAAAAATATGACCTGTATACCAAAATCACTGGAGGGCAGCGTATCGATCTGTTTGGCGCAAGTGTCAATCAGTTGCCAGACATTTGGGAAGAATTGATTGAGGCGGGTTTCGAGAGTGGTCATGCCTATGGAAAATCACTCCGAACAGTGAAAAGCTGTGTAGGGTCTTCTTGGTGTAGATTTGGGTTGCACGACTCTGTGTCGTTCGCTATCGAAATAGAAGAAAGATACAGAGGACTCCGGTCTCCACATAAGCTAAAAAGCGCCGTGTCGGGTTGTAGAAGAGAATGTGCAGAAGCATTGAGCAAGGATTTTGGTATCATCGCTACCGAGCTAGGTTGGAATCTATACGTATGTGGCAATGGTGGAGCTAATCCACAGCATGCCTTACTGCTGGCTGGCGACATAGATTCAGAAACTTGTAAAAAGTACATTGATCGATTCTTGATGTTTTACATCAAAACAGCTGAGCCACTCAACAGAACGTCTACTTGGCTGAACAAACTAGAAGGCGGCATAGAGTACCTCAAGCAAGTAGTTGTAGGGGATTCATTAGGCATAGCGGCAGATTTGGAGCGAGAGATGGACTTTATGGTTGAAACATACAAGTGTGAATGGAAAGAAGTGGTAAACAACCCTGAGTTGAGAAAGAAATTTAGCCATTTCGTAAACACTGAAATTCCTGATCCTACGATGCAATTCGAAGACTTTAGAGGGCAGAAGAAGCCAGTAGATTGGGACAAAGAATTAGTAGAGAGTAAATAATCGTAGGGCAATGACTGATATATTAGAGTATAAAACAGTAACAGAAAGTGAAGTAGGTGCTTGGATAAAAGTAGCTGCGGTAGCAGATTTTCCAGCCAATGGCGGTGTCTGTGCAGATCACAAAGGGTTGCAAGTGGCGGTATTCAATTTTAGCCGTAGAGATGAATGGTACGCTACTCAAAATTTGTGCCCACACAAAAAACAAATGATCTTGAGTCGGGGTATGTTGGGTTCGTCTGGAGAGGAGCCCAAGGTTGCATGTCCGTTTCATAAGCAAACATTTTCGTTGAAAAATGGAAATAACCTAAACGGCGACCATTGTGCACTAGCTACGTATCCTGTAAAAGTAGAAGAAGGGTATGTTTATGTAGGTTTTAAAAACTAAGTCAACAAAATTGTTAAATTTTGTATCAAAAATATAGACGTTGAAAAAAACACAAGCACTTAGCAAACTGGTAAGAATTTTAATGGCAGCTTCATTTGGAGTTGCCATTTTGGCCGTTATTGGTCAGTATTCTTTGATGCAACATGTGGCGAATAAGGAGCTATATCAGTTGCAGTTCGGGTTGTTTGGAGGGCTCGTTTTGTTGGGCGTGATTGCTTTTTTTGTAATTGTCAAACCGGCATATATGAAATTTCGATCTGTTTATCAGGCACTGATCGAATCAGAAGAATCGGCCAAACAAATGACACAGGAACTCAATAGGCTCTACAATGAGTTGGGCAAGTCTTATCAAGACCTGGAAGCTGTCAACCTCGTGCCAGAGGAGCCTTCCACACTCATGAAACTTGATAGTGATGGCAACGTGATTTATGTTTCTGATCGCTTTAAACAAATCATGTCTGTGAATGGCGAGGGGTTTTCTAAAAACCTATTTGAGTGGTTCAAAGAGGAAAATCTAAATGAAGATTTTATCACCAGCTTGCGAAATATTCTTTCTCGTGGGGAATCTTGGAATGGTGAATTAGATTTAACTAACCAAGATGGTGATTTGATATGGTTGGATATTTCGATGCAGCCCGTGATGAGTGGAGCCAATAGCAGTTTGAAGACCTTGGTTATCGGGCGAGATGTGACCGAAATGAAGGAAGCCAAGCAGCGGTCTAGAGAGATCAACCGTGAAGCGATCGAAAAACGAGTGAAAGAACAACAATACCGGTCGGTGTTGATTCTTGAAGGACAAGAAGAAGAAAGAAAACGCATTTCACAAGAAATACACGATGGGATTGGTCAGATGTTGACTGGTCTGAAACTCAACCTTGAAGGCATCGTGCCATCAGACTCTCCACACATGAAAAAACGATTGAGGGATACGAAAGACCTCATGAAAAGTGTGATCAAAGAGGTGAGAAGAGTATCCTTTAATTTGACCCCAAGTAGCTTGGTGGATTTTGGTATCACACCAGCGATGAAAAAAATCAGTCAGGAAGTTTCCGCATTGACTAATACAAAGGTAGAATTCGATAATCGAACGAATTTTATCAATAGATTAGATAAAAATGTAGAGACCAATTTGTACCGTATCGTACAAGAAGCCGTAAACAACGGCATCAAATATGCCCAAGCTGATAAAATAGTTATTAGTTTTGAACACAACCCTTCGCATTTGATCGTGACAGTAGCGGACAACGGCAAAGGCTTTGAGTTTGAAAAATTGCAAAAAACTGGACATTTTGGAGCGTCTGGGCATGGAATATTTAATATGAAAGAAAGAGCGGCCTTTATAAATGGCTCTTTCGACATTCAAACAGAACTCGGGGTAGGGACGAAAATTATAATCAAACTACCGTTAAGCTAGACTTATGAATACGATAAAAGTAATCTTAGCCGACGACCACGTCATTGTTAGAAATGGAATCAAAATTTTGCTTGAAAGCGAAGGTGAAGTCGAAGTAATCGCTGAAGCTTCTAACGGGCAGGAAGCCGTTGAAAAGGTTAAGCAGTTTAAGCCAGATATTCTGATCTCAGATATTCGTATGCCGATTATGAACGGACTCGAAGCCACTGCTGAGCTCAAAAAAGTATCTCCAGATACCAAGACATTGATCCTCTCCATGCATGATGATGAGGAGTATATCATCAAAAGCGTAGAATGTGGGGCGTCTGGTTATCTGCTCAAAGACACCACCAAAGAGGAGTTTGTAAAAGCACTCAGAAGTATCTTGGATGGGCATAAGTATTTTAGTGGTGATATCTCAGATGTTTTAGTAAATGGTTATTTAAATAAAGGCGCACAAGGTTCCTCAGATTCCAATCGTGAAGGAGATGTTTTAGTCAAAACAGATTACCATATTACTAAACGTGAAAAGCAAATTTTACAGTTGGTATACGAAGGTCATAGCAACAAAGAAATTGCAGATGAACTGCAAAAAAGTATCCGTACAGTAGAAACTCACCGTTTCAACATCATGAAAAAACTGGAGGTGGGCAATATCACCGAACTTATCAGAAAAATAGATAACGAGCTTTACATCCTAGACTAACTCGTTTATTAACGTATTTTTTTAATTGTTTGCATGTGTTAAAATACGATCGATTATTTATACTGCCTGCATTTTTATAACCATCCAGTACGGAGTATAATGCATAATTATACTTCATGACATTTAGAGTGAGGTCTCGAGGCATCCCTTCTTTAAGTTTCAAACCAAATAAGAGCTACTTAAAACAAATAATTAATTACGTATTTATACGTAATTAATTATTTCAAAATACGTATTTTTGTATATGATCTTGAATGTAATCAAGACTCGGTTCAAAAACTATGGATATGAGTACATCACAAAAGAACCTTCCAGTAAAAGCTAAAACGACTTGCTCCTATTGTGGTGTAGGTTGTGGAATCGATATAAGTGTCAATTTAAAAGGCAATATAGAAGTCGAAGGCACATCTGATCATCCAGTGAATAGAGGTATGCTTTGTTCAAAAGGCAGAAGTCTCAACTACGTAGTTCAAGATCAATCCGATCGCTTGCTCTATCCGCAAATGCGTGGAGCTAAAAATCACCCCTTGCAGCGAGTGAGTTGGGATGCAGCGATCGATCGAGCAGCTGCGGTATTCAAGACATTCATAGAAAAGCATGGCCCCAATTCCGTAGGGTTTTATATCTCAGGCCAGTGCCTCACAGAGGAGTACTATTTGGTAAACAAACTGACCAAAGGTTATATAGGTACTAATAATATCGACACGAATTCAAGACTTTGTATGAGCTCGGCAGTGGTAGGCTATACCAAGACTTTGGGAGAAGACGCTGTGCCAATTGCATATGAAGATATCGAACTGGCTGATTGCTTCCTGATCGCAGGAGCCAATCCCGCTTGGTGTCACCCTATTCTGTTTAGAAGAATAGAACAGCACAAAGAAAAAAATCCCAATACCAAGATCGTAGTGATCGATCCACGGGTCACAGATTCGTGCGCATTGGCAGATTTGCATTTGCAACTCACGCCAGGCACAGACGAAGTACTTCTACATGCCATAGGTAGGGTATTGATCGAAAGTGGAAATTTTGATCTCAAATTTATCCAAAGCTATACTGATGGCTTTGAAGATTATAAAGAAAAAGTACTGAAAACCTCACTCGAGGAGGCGGCTGTGATTTGTGATGTGCCCGTTGATCAAATCCAGCTGGCTGCTCAGTACATTGGCGATGCCAAAGGGTTTTTGTCTCTCTGGACCATGGGGCTAAATCAGAGTACGCAAGGGGTAAACAACAATCTTGCACTCATCAATCTCAATCTAATTACAGGTCATATTGGCAAACCAGGCTCTGGGCCATTCTCACTGACTGGTCAGCCTAATGCCATGGGAGGTAGAGAAGTAGGAGGTATGGCTTCTTTGCTTGCGGCGCACCGTGTGCAGGCCAACGAAGACCATAGAAAAGAGGTAGCAGATTTTTGGGGAGTAGAGACCTTGCCAGACAAGCCAGGGCTCACAGCCACACAGATGTTTGATGCGTTGGATTCGGGAGAGATGAAGGCCGTTTGGATCATCTGTACCAACCCATCTGTGAGTATGCCTAATGCGGATTTGGTAGATCGTGCCTTGAAGAAAGCCAAATTTGTGGTGGTGCAAGACATCTCATCCAAGTCGGACACGGTAAAATATGCCGATCTCGTATTGCCAGCTGCAGGATGGTTGGAGAAGGAAGGTACCATGACGAATTCCGAACGAAGAATTAGCTATTTGCCTAAGGTGGTGGATGCACCTGGAGAAGCCTTATCAGACAATGAAATTTTGATCCGATTTGCCAGACGAATGGGATACGAAGGATTCAATTTTCATTCAATAGAAGAAATTTATGCGGAGCATTGTCGCTTGACTAAAGGGACTAATATTGACATCTCGGGATTGACTTACCAGCGACTCAAAGCTGCTGGTACTATGCAGTGGCCAGTGCCATCTGCGGACCACCCAGGCACGCCTAGATTGTTTGAGGATAAGAAATTTTATACACCATCTGGCAAAGCACAAATTTTGCCTGGTGGCAATAAGAACGAATGTGATCAGCTGTCCGAAGAATATCCATTGATCCTGACTACTGGGCGTGTGCGCGATCAGTGGCATACCATGACCCGTACGGGCAAAGTGAATAAGCTTAATAAACATATTCCTAAACCGTTTCTTGAAATTCATCCAGAGGATGCCAAAGTGAGAGGCATCGAAGATGGCATGCCTGTCTTGATACAGAATGATCGTGGAGAAGTACGAGTGAATGCCACAGTCACAGAAAAGATTAAAAAGGGAGTTGTGTTTTTGCCTATGCACTGGGGTAAAATATTGCAAAACAGTTTCGGTAGAGCTAATAACATCACCAGCAAGACTTTCGACCCTACATCTAAACAACCAGGTTTCAAATATTCGGCCGTACGGGTGGAAAAATACAAGAAGCCCAAGGAAAAGATCGTGATCGTTGGGGCAGGCGCTGCGGCGTATCGTTTTATCAATTCTTATCGCACGTTGAATGCCGAAGATGAAATTCATGTTTTTTCGAAAGAGGAATACCCATTCTACAATCGAGTATTACTACCCGAGTATGTAAATGAGCATAAAGAGTGGGAAGACTTGCTCAAGTTCAAGTATGGTGAATTCGAGGAGTTGAATGTGACACTGCACAACGCCACCAGTATCGAAGATGTAGATAAGGTGAAAAAAACGGTTGTAGATTCCAATGGTATTACCCATACTTATGATAAGCTGATATTAGGTACAGGCTCGCGGGCTTTTGTGCCAAACAACATCCCGATGGAGCTGCCAGGGCTATTTACCATGCGTGATAGACACAGCGCTGATGGGCTCAAAAAATACATTGACAACAAAGGGCATGTATTGATAGTAGGCGGAGGTCTGCTGGGATTGGAATTGGCTTCTGCACTGAGAGAGATAGACGTGGAAGTGTCTATAGTGCAGTTGTCCACCCGCCTCATGGAGCGTCAGCTCGATACGATGGCCAGTACCTTGCTTCGTCAAATGATCGAAGAAATGGGTGTGCATGTGTATACCAACGATGAAGTGCACAACATCAATGTGAAGGGAGAAAAGGATATTAGAATAGATCTTAAAAGTGGTAAAAAGATCGACTGTCAGGCTGCCGTATTTGCGATCGGCACCAGACCCAACGATCAGCTGGCAAGGATCGCTAGTCTCAAGTGTGCCAGAGGCATCATTGTGAACGACTACATGCAAACGAGCCATCCAGAAATATACGCCATTGGCGAAATAGCCGAGCACAATCAGAAATTGAATGGTACTACGGCAGCAGCGGAGGATCAGGCAGACATTGCTGCAAGGCATATCGCAGGAGATCTGAGTGCGCTCTACAAGGGCACCGTGCCTATGAATATTCTCAAATTCCCAGACTTGGATCTGTGTTCGATAGGGATGCCAGATGCTCCACTCAATATGAAAGACTTTGATGAAATCATCTTTATCGATAAGTCGATGAAGTACTACAAAAAGTGTATCATTCATCAAGATCGACTTATAGGAGCGGTGTTGATGGGAGACAAAGCCGAATTTGCCGAGTTTAAAGAGTTGATCGAAAACGAAGTAGAGCTGTCCGAAAAACGGAAAGAACTTTTGCGCTCGGGGCAAGCAGCTGAGCCTATGTTGGGCAACCTGGTTTGCTCTTGTAGCAACGTCGGTACAGGCAATCTCGAAAAAGCATTCGCGGGCGGATGCCAAACCCTAGCCGAAGCTTGCCAGTCTACTGGTGCAGGGTTGGGCTGTGGCAGTTGCAAAGGTGAAGTGCAGCAGATGCTCAAAAAGCATTTAGAAGACAAAGAAATGGCGCTCGTATCCTGATTAAATTATATTTGACACAAAGAATTAGTAATGGAGAAAAAAAATTTGGTCAGGGTATTTGTAAAGGGAGGAATACTGTCTCCTGGCGATTTTTTAAAAATATTGACAACGGCTAAAGAATTGGGTTCAGAATTCATCCATTTGGGTTCGAGACAGGACATCCTATTTCCGGCCAAGGACAGAAGCAAAGCCCTGCTCGAAAATATTTTTAGGTCGATCAATACTGAATATGAGGTCAATGAATTTACGCACCAAAACATAGTAAGCTCCTATGTGGCACTGGATGTCATGCCCAACAAAAAATGGTTGGTGCCTCATGTCTATCATTATATTCTCGATAGCTTTGATTTTCGTGCTAAGTACCGGATCAATCTGGTAGACCCTTCGCAGAGCATGGTGCCGCTTTTTACAGGCAACATCAATTTTATTGCTTCTACCACGGACAATTACTGGTACATGTACTTGCGTCTAAAACAGTATGAAAATCGTCCGATCCCATATACCAAGCTCATTCATGGGTATGATTTGTCCAAGGTGGCGAGCTGCCTCAATGCTATGGATTTGGAGAAAGAGGATCTTCAGCTCGAAGGGTTATTTACCACAGTAGATCAATTGGAAGTAAATACACTCAACCCTGTGGAAGAACTGAAATACCCAGATGCGGCGTTTCCATACTACGAAGGACTGAACCGTGAGCCAGGGGGCAACTACTGGCTAGGGCTCTACTGGAGAAACAACAAATTCACGATCAATTTTTTAATTGAGCTGTGCCGCAGGTGCATGGATACCAACGTGGGAAAAATTAGCTTGACGCCTTGGAAGTCTTTAATTATCAAAGGTATTGAGGAAAACTATTTTGTGGGTTGGGAAAAGCTTATGGGACGGTTTGGGATTAATTTGCGCCACTCTTCGCTAGAGCTCAACTGGCATTTGCCCGTGCTGAGCGATGAGGCATTGGAGTTGAAAAACTATCTGGTTAGGGCACTGGATCAGCAAGACATCAGTACCTCGGGGTTGACCTTTACCATCAAGCCAAACAATGATATTTACTTGTTTACTTCTGTGGTGATAGAGATCAATACCGAAGATGGTGATGGAGGCAATACCTACAATATTTTGTATTCGAAGGACTTTAACCCCAACTCGGCGGAGTATTTGACCTACGTTAAAAATGTAACTAAAAATGTACTACCAGCCCTACTGATGGAACTGAGTGTGATGTACTTTGATCAGATCGATGATCAACCCAAAGTCATCACTAAGAAAAAGGACAGTGCGCCGAAAGCAGAGCGAGTCAGTGAGCGCTATCAGTGCAAGCAGTGTCTAAGTATCTACGATGCTCAGTACGGAGACGAAGCTGCAAACGTGGCGCCAGGCACCCCTTTCGATAGTCTGCCGGATGCATACATCTGCCCAACTTGCGAAGCCAAGAAAACGGAATTTGTATTGGTGTAATAGTAGGGTTGTAATTAGACTTGGCTTATTATAAGACGAGTATCCCCCTGTATAGTAGTTTTGGTTTATGTCTTATGACGAGTAGGATTAAGACGGGGTATACGAGCTGAACTTTTTCTTTTATTAGTTCGAATAATTTCTTCTTTAATTTTTGATACAGACGAAAAAATCCACTTAATTCGGTGGATTTATACCTGTTCATAAAAAGGACTTTCATAAAGGGGCGAAATCATTAATTTTTTTTTAAACAAGAATAATTATTTAGGTATTGATGAGTCACCTTTGGTGAACAACTTTTCATTGATATGATACACCCTAAAACAGAACTTAAATTAATTAATCAGGAAGTCGGATACGGAGTATTCGCTACAGATTTTATTCCTGAAGGTACTATCGTCTACGTGAAGGATAGTTTAGAATTGGTCATATCTCCTACCGACTATCTGGTGCATTCCAGCGAAATGCAAGAGGCCATAGAGAAGTATTCATATATGGATGAAAATGGAAATAGGATTGTAAGTTGGGATTTTGCTAAATATGTCAATCACTGCTGCAACTGCAACACGATCAGCACGGGTTATGGTTTTGAAATGGCCATTCGAGATATTCACAAAGGAGATCAGATCACGGATGAATATGGTATTTTCAACATAGACAAAGAAATGGAGCTGGTCTGTGGAGAAAGCAAGTGTAGAAAAAAAATCCGCCCAGAAGACTTTGATCTACTGTATCAAAAATGGGATGATAAGATTAAAAAATCAATTGGCAAATTGTTTAACGTGGAGCAACCTCTCTTGCCACTGCTAGACCATGCAGTACGGAGTGAACTGGATCAGTTTTTTACCAATCCAGAATTTTACAAATCCGTCTATGCACTCAAGTACAAGCAGCACGACTTGATAGCCGAGACAAAAAATAATTCAGTGTTTTAGCATAAGCAATAGAAGCCTTCGGTGATTCGGCTAGTAGCCTTGCAGAAGGCTTTTTTTAGAACTGGGTTACTTTATTATCTTGGATTTCGTACTGTTCACAAACAAGACATCGCCGATGGCATCATAACCTTGGAAAATTTCTGTTCCAAGTTGTTTCACTGCCTCAGATCGGAAACCCAGAATGGTCAGGTCGGCATCTTTGGAGTGCTCGTTGATAATCTGGCGATTGTCGATACCCTCGGAGCGTTCGATAATACGGACGTTATTGGCAGAGATGGGAAGTCGACCCGTTTTGATCAGGTCGAGTAGTTCTTGTTTTTGCTGCTCTAGCTCTGCGTCGTTCACGATCGCTGATATTTTGATTTCCGCTTTTTTCCATTGGGGGTGACCCAATATCACAAAACCGAGTAAGATCATCAGATTGGCATTGTTGAAATCCGACGGCATGATCCAGATGTGAATCTCCGCTTTAGATTCTAGTCCACGATGGCTACTGGCGAGTATACAGGTGTCAAATCCAGAAGCGCGTACCATGGCATAGTTGTCCATGATGTCTTTCAGCTCTTCGGGATGCTGCTTCGAAAATTCGAAAAGCATCATGTTGATATCTTTACCCGAAACGCTTGGTAGCTGCAAGGCCTGAGCTACCGCCGTAGTGTATGATGGCGACACCATTGTATCTACATAGACATTGCTTTCGGAGATATTGGCCACACGGATGAGTCTGGCTAGCTCCTCTTTAGATTCTTGGTTGGTCTCGCTAGAATAGTAGCCATTGATGAAATGGAGGTAGGTGCCAAATCCATAGCGATGCGAGATCCAGCTCATCATTTCAAAAGCTGTAGGTCTTTCGAATGATGAACCAGAGATACAGATTACAGAAGGTCTCCAGTTGTCATCGTCTTTGTCGGCTTTTTGTATAAATACCTGTATCTGCCGAATCAATTGGAAGATAACACCTTGGAAAATATTGGCCATTCCTGCTTTTTCTTCATTGAATTTGGACAAACCAAAATAGATTAAAATCATGATGACAATAGATGCGATGGCATAGGCCGCATCCATTTTAAAAATCAAAAATAAGCACATGATAGCACCTAGTAGAGAGATATACCATTTAGACCTAAAGGCTGGTCGGTACGAGGGATCGGCTGCAAAATGCTGAAAGAAAGAAATGGTACATATGGCTCCGTACGTGACCATAAAGAACATAGAGATTACTTTGGCTACGGTATCGATACTACCTAAACTCACAAAAAACAAGGCCAAACCAACTGTGACAACGGTAGAATTTACGGGTTCATTGGTATTTGCTTTTCCTTTGGATAAAAAATTGTTGATGCCTTGAGTGGGGAAAATATGATCTGCGGCCAACGCTTGAAGTGTACGAGGTGCCACCATGATAGAACCTAGTGCGGAGGAGATGGTGGCTGCCGCCAATCCAATCGGGATAATAGGCCCCCATAATGCAATCTTAGACATGATCAATTGGTCATTCACTAGATCTTCTGGGCTGGCATTCACTGCCAATTTGTAACCAATAAACACATAAATCACCATGCCGATCAACGTGGCAGAAAGTGTGCCCCAAGGAATTGACTTTTTAGGATCTTTGAGATCTCCCGATAGACCTACACCAGCTGTCATACCGGTGAAGGCTGGAAAAATAATGGCGAAAACGATAAAGAAGTCTTGGCTTTCGGTTGCCCGTGCCATGATGTCGAATTCATTTAGGCTGGCATTATAGTCCGTACTGCCAAGGAAGAAAAACGTAAGAGAAACAAACAATGTAGCTACCACGATATAGAGGGCTTTCATACCCAGGTCAGCACCCTTGGTGAGCATGAGTATGCTCAGTAGCAATACCGCAGGGATAGTGATCCAGCGCTTGTCGGCTATGCCTAGATGGTAGACGTCATTGGCCCATGCGATCACAGGATCAAAAGCTTCACCGAAGGCAATGACATAAAAAGCCACACTAATAGCCTGCGATAGGTATAGCGCAATCCCAATTGATGCTCCGATATTGATCCCAAATGAGCGAGAAATAATGTAATACTCGCCGCCGCCTTCTACTTTTTGATTGGTTGCGATTTCTGCTATGGCCATTGCTGTAGGGATGGTGATCAGGTGTCCGATGAGTACGATGGCCACCGTGCCTAAAAAACCCACACTACCCACTGCAAAGCCAAATCTCAAGAACATCACAGCTCCTAGAATGGTAGAGATAGCAGTCAAAAACACAGGTAAAGTGCCAAAATTAGCCTTTTTAGAGAGTAGGTCGTTCATGATTTATTTTTTCAGGGTCACGATGTTGAGCTGGTTGCCATTACTGCAATATAGGTCATACTGGCCTTTACTCTCTTGATAAAGTACCGCCATTTGATGCCCCACTGCGAGCGGTTCGTAGTGAAGGAGTCGACCTTCTTGATTGTATAGATAGCCTTTGTTGGCGGCTTGATCGATCACGATAATGAGCTGATTGTCCACCCCAAAATAATAGTATTGGTAGGTCAGGTTTTCTGAGTCTACTTCTAGTTTGAATTGCTCTACTAGTGCCTCGCTATAGACCGTTAGGGTCTCTTTGTTTTTCTTGATTACAATAAATTCTTTTTCGGTACCAGAGTTGACGAGTGCAAATGATACGTTTTCGTCTTCCCTGACCAACTGGCCTCTGTCGGTGATCACTCCTCCCAAATTGAAGGACACGAGTTCTCCTAGGTCCGTTAGTGCCGAGATTTCAGTGTTGGCAGGTTTGCTGCCTTTGCTGATAAAGTAATCTTGTGATATAGATCCTTTCAGGTCGATTGGAAATCCTTCTTTGGTATCTCCTCGTCTGGATAGACTTTGGAAGATGCCATTTTTTTGTACCAAGAGCATGTAGTCGTTGGACTGTACTCGGACGTGGCGTCCTAGAGTGGCAGGGCTGCTACCCATTTTCTTCGGATTCCAACCTTCGAGTAGCCGACCTGTTTTGTCGTATAGGTAGTAGTTGCCTTTATTATCGGCAGCCATGATGCGATAGTTTTTAGACTTGTCGTAATCGATAAGCGACAATTCTAAAATTTGATTTTCAGATTGTAATTCTACGGGGTATCCGGGGATCGATGTACCAGTTCTATCGATCATATGAATGGTTTTGTCCAGTGCAAAGAGGTATTGTAGCTTGCCGTTTTTGTAGTAGTCTACCTGATAGATTTTGCTCTTCAGTTTGCCATCAAGAGGGATTTGGAGCACAGGTTTCAGGTTTACATCCAACAAATGGAGGGTGAAAGCTTCGTCTTGTACGATCATTTCTAGTGTGCGATCGTTGTGGTTGCGTACCGCATAGGGTTTTGATATGAGGTTGTTGGCAAAACCTTGTTGGGTTTTGACCTCAAAAGACTGTGGTTTGACTTGCTTGACCAGATCGCCAGGATGCTGAAGCAGCAAGCTGGTATAGTATTGCCCATCTACATGGGTAAACTGTACGGCACCATATTCGATTTGTGCCAAGATAGTTTTGTTTTCTTCGAGGTATTTGGCCCAGTTATCGTTGAGAATTTTGCCTACTTGGTTGAGTGCTCCGTTTGATTTTACAAACATGCTAAAGTTGGCGTCTTCGTGTGTAGACGAAAGAAAAGCATGGGTGCGTACAGACCGTCTCCAAGTGTTTTCATTGTCGATGTCGTCGATTAGGGTTTCGAGTACCTGTTGGCTATTGCCAAAATAGACATAGCTCCCATCTATAAAATAATAGGCAGTAGGGAAACCTTCATACATCGACCCAAAAAGCCGAGCGGGGATTTCATCTATTTGTATATGTTTGATTACGTGATCGGCATAGTTTTCTTTGAAAGAAGCCGTGTCGGTATTTGATTTTTGTGCGAGAGATTCGAAAAACTGATCGGCTAGCTCTTGGCTTTTGTGCTCGATACAAAATATCAAATCAGTATTGAATGAGCGGCTAGACTCTAGAACAAAGTACCCTACTTCGTTGCCCATAAAGGCATAAAAATCTCGAATATTGAAATCGAATCTATTTTCCAGTTCTCCGATTTTGGTGAGCTGTGTAGGTTCGTGCTTGCGCCAATAGTTTTTTAAGCCTTTGTGCCATAGGCTGACATCTTCTACTGAAGTATGAAGCACATAAGAAGTACTAGCGGGCACGATGTTTTTCATATCAAATCCGACGCCACTGATGCCGTCGAAAGCCGACAGGTAGTTGATCGTAGAGGTGTCGTTGATGGCAAATCCAGAAAGATGAATTTTGTCATTGTCGAAAGACAGATCGAGGTACATCAAATGTGTGAGCCACTTGAGAGGCGTGGTATCTATCTCTACAGGGTCAGCAAATATGCCAGCTAGTTTGTTCAGGTAGTTGGTATTGATATAGCACCTGCCTGCACCAGTGGGAGCGTTGGTCACTTCGGCTACATGGTGCTCGGTTTCTTGATAGGTGTTCACCTTGCCGTCCTTGATCATCCGAATAGCATCTTCCACTAAGAAGGGGGAGAAGCTGGCGATCAGGTAGTTCTTATGAAAAATATAAGTGAGTGTTTTTTGATTTTTTTTAAATTCTGTGATCAGGTAATCTTGATACAAACGCTCACTTTGTACGAAACCAAGGCTGTCTTTTAGGTACAGCTGCAGGTTGCTGAGTAGGCTGTGCTGTTGGAGCTCTTTGACTTCTAGCAGATACAGCGCCGCCAGCGATTCGTTGGTGTTTTGGTGAAACGAAATAAGCAAATGACCTTGATCTACTACTTTCGAAAACTGATGACCAGTGGCGGAGTCTAGTCGGTTGATCACACGTTGAATCGTATCCAACTCTGGTAGTGATTTGAGGTTCTTCACTATCTTTCGCTTATCGTCTGGATGCCAGAGATAGGCAAAATCATTGGGCTCGAAAACCAAGATGGAGTTGTCTGGTACAAACGACCAAATGGTGATTCTACTTTGCTTCCAAAAATAGAAGCCACCCACACTTGCCCCAGCTAAAAGGAGGCCTACAAGAATAATAATCAGTACTTTTTTCAAACCAGCGCTTTTGATGCAAATTATCGAGAGGACGGCTAGAAAGCAAGAAAACTACCCGGCATCTCTGGGGTAATTGAAGGAGAAAATTATAACTGGGGAATGACGGGTTTTAAATTAGCGAATCATGATCGTCTGCTTCCTGCATACAGTTCATACTCTAGCAATCGGCATTCGATTCGGGCATTTAAAAATTCTGTTCGGCTTTTGGTACGTAGCCCGATTGCCTTAGCAAGGCTGGAGTTGCCAGTGAAGATGTAGCCCATCTTGCCACCACAGGATTGTTTGAAGAAGTCGCCGATATCTTTGTAGACAGATTTGAGCATGTTTTCTTCCCCTAGTCTTTCGCCATACTCAGGGTTGAGCATCACGATACCAGGCCCTGATGGTACAAAAGTTTTTTCGAAAGGTACTTTGTCGAACGATATCATATGCGATACGCCTGCAGTCCTTGCGTTGGCTTGTGCAGCAGCTATGGCGTCGCCGTTCCAGTCTGTAGCGATAATGGCTGATTTGATTTCGTCTTTGTATACTGCCTTTTTGCGTGTTTCTTGCCACAAGCTTGGGTCATAGCCATCGATGTGCATAAAACCGAAGTTTTCGCGATGAAGTCCAGGAGGAATGCCTGCCGCCATTAGTGCAGCTTCGATAGCCAGTGTGCCACTGCCACACATGGGATTGATGAAGGTACCTTTGGTGTCGTTCCAGCCAGCGGAGATCAAACAGGCAGAAGCCAAGGATTCGAGCATTGGCGCTTTGTAAGGTAACTTGCGATAGCCGTGTTTGGTGATGGTCTCTCCAGAAGTGTCGAAGTAGACATGCACTTTGTTCAAATACCAAAACATATAAATCACAGAGTGATCCTTTTCGTTTCCAGAGTCTGGCCGCAAGCCCGTTTCTTCTTGCATACGGTCTACAATGGCGTCTTTCAGCTTTAAGTTGGCGAATCGCCCATCACGGATGTAGTCATTTTTTACGTACGACTGTACCGAAATTTTGGTGTTTTTTGGAAGCAATTTATGCCATGGTATTTTCTTGGCTTCTTCGTAGAGTTTGTCTGGGTGGTTGGCTTCGAAGGATTTGATGAGCCAGAGTACCCTAGACGCTGTGCGTAAATTCAAATTGAGATGCATTACCTCTTTCCATCCACCTTCTACAGTGACGCCGCTTTTCTCAGCTTTTATGATTCTATAGCCCAGCTCCTCTACTTCTTTTTTAAGAAAAGGAGATAATGAAGGCTGACAGTTGATGACTAGTTTGGATTGACGCACGGAGCAATGATTTAATTTGAAAATGAATGAGCCTTATTGGCACACGACTATGGGTATTAAAGTTTCAGGTTCAAAGTTGAAATTTTAGTTTTAAACATTGAACCTGAAGTATTGAATCGAATTTATTTTTCCGAAAAGAATTTGTAAAACCATGTAATGGTCTCTATTCCTTTGATGTAATTGAATACGCCGTAGCTTTCGTTGGGTGAGTGTATGGCATCTTCGTCTAGCCCAAATCCAAGCATCACTGAATCCAATCCAAGTTCTTTTTGAAACAGTGCTACGATGGGTATACTGCCCCCATCTCTCATTGGTATTGGTTCTTTGCCCCAAGCTTGTACAAAAGCTTTGCTTGCCGCTCTGAATCCATCCGAGTCGGTAGGGATTACGGCTGCTTCGCCACCGTGGTGGGGGGTTACCGTTACTTTCACATGTGCTGGAGCTATGCTTTCTATGTGGTTTTTCACCAATTGAGTAATTTCGCTGCTGTCCTGATTGGGAACTAATCGAGTAGAGATTTTGGCGTAAGCCTTTGAAGGCAGTACTGTTTTGGCACCTTGCCCGATGTAGCCGCCCCAAATGCCATTCACATCTAGTGTGGGGCGTATGCCGATTCTTTCTAAGGTGGTGTACCCGTCCTCTCCTTTTACTGCATCTATGCCGAGTTCTTTTTTGTATGCTTCAAGGTCGAAAGGAGCTTTGGCCATGGCTGCACGTTCTGCTGCGGTGAGTTCCAGCACTTTGTCGTAAAACCCTGGAATGGTGATGCATCCTTTGTCGTCGATCAGGCTCGATATCATATCGCAAAGTGTATTGATAGGATTGCCTACGGCGCCGCCATACATGCCCGAGTGTAAGTCTCTGTTGGGGCCTACTACCTCTACTTCTAGATAGCTGAGTCCGCGCAAACCTACGGTCATCGATGGGCAGTCGTTGCTGAGGATGCCTGTGTCTGAGATCACAATCACATCGGCTTTGAGCAATTCTTTATTTGCTTTTACAAAGTCACCTAAGTGTTTGGAGCCTACTTCTTCTTCGCCTTCGATCATAAATTTGACGTTGCACGAAAGTTCGTTATTGGCCATCATAGATTCGAAGGCCTTTACGTGCATATACATCTGGCCTTTGTCGTCGCATGCGCCACGGGCATAGATTTTTTCGTTTTTGATTACGGGTTCGAAAGGTGGCGAATCCCATAGTTCGTATGGATCGGCTGGCTGTACGTCGTAGTGTCCGTAGACCAAGACGGTAGGCCATGTTGGGTCGATGATCTTTTCGGCAAATACGATTGGGTGACCAGCGGTTTCAAACAGTTGAGCTTTGTCGACACCTGCATTTTCGAATTTTTCTTTGATAAACTCGGCTGCATTTCTGACGTCCTTATCGAATTTGGAATCAGCACTTACAGAAGGAATTCTAAGTAGGTCGAATAGCTCGTCGAGAAATCGTTGTTTGTTGGATTGTATGTAGTTTATGGATTTCATTTTGGGGCAATTAGGGGTTTCTAAAGTTTAATGTTCTTAAAAAGTTATAAAATTTCACGGTTAACCCCGTGAGTTGTTTTGCTTTCTACCAAGAGGGTCTATTTTCAAACTTTTCTGCGATTATCTGTCACTTGTTATTTTATGTTTTCAACAAAAGTTGCCATTTGTTGTTGAAGTTTTTTGGCTTCTTCATGAGCTGCTTCCGCGAAATCTTTGCCCGAAGAGGCGTATATGATGCCACGGGTCGAATTGATAAGCAGGCCGCATTGGCTGTTGATGCCGTTTTTGCATACGGCTTCTAGGTCTCCACCCTGGGCACCTACACCTGGCACGAGTAGGAAGTGATTTGGGATTGTTTTTCTGATGTCTTGCAAGTATTCTGGGCGTGTAGCCCCCACTACATACATCATGTTTTGATCCGAACCCCAGGTTGAGGAAGTCTCCATTACGTGTTGGTATAGTGGCTTGCCGTCTGATTCTAAGAATTGGAAATCTTTGCCGCCTTCATTGGAAGTGACACCTAAAAGAATGACCCACTTGTCTTTAAACTCAAGGAATGGTTTGACGGAATCGGAGCCCATGTAGGGAGCTACTGTGACCGAATCGAAGTTCATATTGTCGAAAAAGGCTCTGGCGTAGAGCAAAGAGGTATTGCCGATGTCACCTCTTTTTGCATCGGCGATGGTGAATATATCCTTAGGGATATAGTTGATTGTTTTTTCTAACGAGGCCCAGCCGGCAGCTCCCATGGCTTCGTAGAAGGCAATGTTGGGTTTGTAGGCTACAGCGAATGCTTTGGTAGCGTCTATGATTTGCTTGTTGAATTCGAAGATGGGGTCTTCGGTATCCAAAAGGTGAGTAGGTATTTTTTTGATGTCAGTATCTAACCCCACGCAGAGAAAAGATTTCTTCTGCTGGATTTGTTCGAATAGCGCCTCTTTTGTCATGCTGCAAAAATAGGCTAAAGCAGATAATTTATCTTTTGATGCGAAGGGAGATTTGATTAATTCCGATCATTATCCGAATGGATAGTGATCGGCTCTTTTGTTTCAAATAAAAATCAATAATTTTGACTCATGGATTCTATTCTCATTAGTCCCAAAACGGAAAAGGAACTACAGTATGTGCTGGAGCTGCTGCATACATTGGAGATCGATGCTAAGAAAATCAGTGAAGCCGATCGCGATGATTTTGAATTGGCTCAATTGCTGAAAAACGTAGACGCTTCGGGCATTGTGAGAGAAGAAACACAACCCATCAAACTGAATGCGAAGCAAGTCAAGCTGCTTGAGCAAAGTGAATCAGAAATGGCAGGTAAGACCGTAGTTCCAGAAAAAGTCATCCAAGTAGAAGAAGACGAATGGCTAAGCAAATAATTTGGACCCATACAGCGCGAGTAGAAAGACAGAAAATTTTGGAAAAATATTTCAAAAGGGATGGTCATAAAAAGGAATGCATGAAACTGGCTTTTTTGATTCGATCTAATGTCAAATTTTTATCTAATTACAACTTTGGAGGTATTGAATCGAGCTATTCAGGTATGAGAGAAACTACTTGTGGACAGTGTACCCTTTTCTACAAAATACGCTCTTCCTCTTTGACCATTACTGGAATATTCGAAAATTCATCTAAGAAATAAGCGGTAGGGATGCGACTGATCAAACATCCCGTCCTTTGTAATTATTACGTGACCTATCGCTGCAATGCCAAGTGTGGTTTTTGTGATATTTGGGAAAAGCCATCGCCATACGTAACGCTAGAAAATGTCCGGGAGAACCTACTTTCGCTCAGGCAATTAGGTGTGAAGGTGGTCGATTTTACGGGTGGCGAGCCGCTTCTGCATCAGCAAATAGATCAATTTTTCGCATTGGCTAAAGAGTTGAAATTCATCACTACACTTACTTCTAATGCTCTTTTGTATCCAAAATTTGCCGAAAGGCTAAGGGGCAAAGTAGACATGCTTCATTTCAGTCTGGATACGGCCGACAAAGAAAAGCACGATACGATGCGAGGGGTGGCTTGTTTCGATTTTGTAATGGAGTCGATCACGTTGGCCAAATCGCTCGGAGAACGACCCGATATTTTGTTTACAGTATTCGAAGATAATAAGACAGACATACAAGCCGTATACGAACAAATATGCTTGCCAAATGATTTGATGCTGATTCTGAATCCTGCTTTTGAATACAATCAGGTGGGGGATCAGCTGTCTGATGAAACCCTTGATGAATTGGAGGCTTGGGGAAGGAAGAAGAATGTTTTTTTGAATCAGGCTTTTGTGACCCTGCGACGTGATGGGGGCAATCACATCAGTGAGCCTGTATGCAAAGCCGCCAGTACTACTTTGGTGATCAGTCCAGAAAATGAGCTGATCTTGCCTTGCTACCATTTGGGTGAAAAGTCATTTCCAATAAACGGAAATCTGGAGGCGGTCTATCGTTCACCAGAAGTTCAGCATCAAATCGCAACAGAAGGGAGACTGCCTGCCTGCGAAGGCTGCACGATCAACTGCTACATGCAGCCTAGCTTTGCTGTGGAGACGAGTAAGTACTTCTGGCACTCGCTGCCCAGCACGCTCAAGTACAATTGGAAAAAGGGAACCTGGAAGCAGGTGTTTGCTTAGTTTCCGATGGTCTTTTTGATTTTCAGTTGATAGATAATGTCTGAAATTTGTTGGTACTCATCGGAGGAAATGGAATTTTGCCAATTTGCCAAAAAGATGTATTGCCAAGTGTTGGCAGGATCGTATCCTAGCCCTACACCACTTCTTACTCTGTTTTTTAGAAACTTGTGAGTGTCATCATCTCCTCCTAAGAAAACTTCGGCATAGAAAGGTAGGAACCAAAAATTTCCTGTTTTTCTAAGTTTGAAATCGAAAGTACCGTCAAGTTTATACCTTATCCTCAGGTTTAAAGTATGTGACCAGTCAGATGTTTGATAAGAGAACCTTTCTTCTATTCTTATCAAATGGCTAAAACTAAATCTAACAAAAGACGGCCAGTCAAGTTTAATCCCTTGTCTAGGTGTGACAATCAAATAATCAATATTATTTTTAGACCAATCGTAGGAGACACCTATGTCAGCTTGTATGCTCAGGATTTCGTTGAGTTGATGTCTAACAGCAGGTCTTAGGAATATTCTTGCCCAGCTGTCGTCGTCTACAATTTTCCTAAACCCAAAGTCTCCTATGTACTTGGTTTGCTCACCTAACTTGAAATGAGGCGACAGATCAATCCAGATTTGTTGGGAGGAAGCGCCTTCTATATCGTTATTAGATTGTGCTTGAGTTAGCGTTGAAAACGCAAGCGCTATGATCAAACTAATGAGCCATTTTGTAGGAGAAGAGGAAAGCGATATGGGGAGAATTGAATACAAGGCTTAATCTTTTAACGTTATCCCAACTACTTGACCATCTATGAGTAAGGTCATGGTCTGATTGTTTTTTTCGTTTTTATCTGACAATACTTCCCCGATTAGTTGAGTGGAGGTGTTGTTCATGAAAACTTGCGAAGCAGTACCTCTTTGCGTGATTGAGCCATTTTCTAAAATTAGCACTTCATCGGCCATTTTAAAAACCTCAGGAAGGTGATGGCTCACGAAGACGACTGTAGTTTTAATTATGCGTTGCATAGCCAATATCTCTTCTTGGAGTTTGACTCTCATATCACTGTCTAGTGCAGACAAGGGCTCGTCGAGTAGCAAGAGGTTAGGTTTTCTCACAATGGCTCGAGCCAGTGCTACTCGCTGTTGCTGACCTCCCGATAGGCTGGCGGGTCTTCGGTCTAAGAGCTGGTGCAGGTCTGCGATCTCTATAATTCTCGTAAATAGCTCTTCATCATATGGGTGACTTAATCCATATCTAATATTTTTCAGCACACTCATATTGGGAAACAGTGAGTATTCCTGTGAGAGAAAACCTACATTTCTTTTATTGGTTTTCACATCCAGGCTTTTGGATGTATTTAGCCATATGTCTTTCCCAATATTGATCGTCCCCTCGTCTGGCTTCATCAGGCCAGCGAGCATTCGGAGTAGGCTGGTTTTGCCTACGCCAGATTTACCATAGATGGCGTAAATTTTGCCTTGAGCCAGTTTTGCTTTCACATGGATGTGAATAGGGCGATCTTTTGAAGAAAAGGTTTTATGTAAATCAAAATCAATCATCTGACAGAGGTAAACCCTTTTTTGTTGAAAATATAAACCAGGATCAGAATCACAAAACTGAAAAGCAGAAGAATCAACGAATAGGAATGTGCACTACTATAATCCAGACGGTTGACACTGTCGTATATGGCAATGGAGGCAACTCGGGTTTTGTTAAGATTGCCACCGATCATAAGCACTACGCCAAATTCACCAATGGTATGAGCAAAACTGAGCACGATACCTGTAAGCAATGAGTTCTTTATGTTGGGTAGCAGTATGTTGATTAAGGTCTGCCATCGGGATTTGCCCAATACATAAGAGGCTTCCTTGAGGACGGGGGGCAATTGCTGAAAGCCAGCCTGAATCGGTTGAACCATAAATGGCATACTATATATAATGGAGCCAATAACTAGCCCTGTGAATGTGAAGGGGATATTAAGGTCGAAGTGCGTGGCCAAAAAGGCACCTAACATGCTCTGGCTACTAAGACCTACCAATAGATAAAAGCCAAGTACGGATGGAGGAAGCACTAGCGGAAGAGCAACAATAGCTTCAAACAGCACGGTAAGCTTCGACCGGCCATAGGCCAGCCAATAGGCTACGGGTACCGCAATCAGAAACAAGATGCTGGTGGTAATCAGCGCTAACTTTAGCGTAATCAGAAGAGGACTCCAGCTTATCATTTAGTTGATTTTATATCCATAGTTAGACAATATAGTCTGTGCTTCTTCGGAAAACATAAACTGATAAAACTGCTTAGCGTTTTCAGGGTTTTTTTCTTTTCCATGCTGGAGCATCACAATGCCTTGGTCGATGGAGCCGTAATAACTTTTTGGGATTTCTATATAATAGCCTTGGTTTTTTACAAAAGGAGAAAAAAGTACTGATTTGCTCGTGAGGCCTGCATCTACCGTTTGGGAAAGCACATACTGGTTCACTTGTGCTATGCTTTCGCCAATGACCAGTTTGGGAGCTATGACCTCATAAATCTGGGTATGGCGGAGCACCTCTAGAGCAGCTATGCCATAAGGAGCCGTTTCTGGATTAGCTAGGGCTATTTTTTGCGTAGGCTCACCTAGGAGCGCAGATATACCTTTTTTCAAATCAATTTCTGGATTCATCGTCCACAAAATCAGAGTGCCAGAAGCATAGGTGCTTGGTGGCGAGGTGGCTAGCCCTTCTTCGTACAAGGTGTTGGGGTATTTTATATTGGCAGACATAAAAATGTCGAATGGAGCACCCTGTCTGATTTGAGTAGTAAGTACGCCTGACGAACTGCTCGATACTTCTACTGCGATATCATATTTGCGTTCGAACTGCTCAACAAGCGCTTGTGTGGCATATTGCATATTTGCTGCCACAGCTACGGTCACTTTAGACCCTTTGCTTGATTGACAGGCACTGGCTAATACAAGGATCAATAAGATGAGTAGTCTGTTCATGGGGTGTTTCGGGGAGTTATTGACCCGTTTAAAATTCAAAGCTAATAATAAATATATGTGCCAAAATATTCCTCTCAGACACAATTTAAAGAACACTTTACGGAATGAAAGAGAAGAAATGGTGATACCACCTGTTTTTACATCAAATAATTGGAGAATACCGCTATTTAAATGAATAAGTCAGAAGGATTTTTTACTATTTATTCTTTTATATTTGTGCTCGAAAATTGGAGATGGAAAATTTAATTAAAGAAAGATGTCCTTTATCATATTAACATCAATAGTAGCCTTTACGCTCGTAATCCTTCTATTGGTATTTATCCTGCTTTTTGCACAATCCAAACTAGTCCAGTCAGGCGATGTCAACATTATTATTAATGGTGATTCTGGTAGCCCAATCGTTGCTTCGGCAGGTTCTACTTTGCTTTCCACTTTGAGTGGACAAAAAATATTCTTGCCATCTGCTTGTGGAGGT
This sequence comes from Reichenbachiella carrageenanivorans, assembly GCF_025639805.1. Taxonomy (NCBI): domain Bacteria; kingdom Pseudomonadati; phylum Bacteroidota; class Cytophagia; order Cytophagales; family Reichenbachiellaceae; genus Reichenbachiella; species Reichenbachiella carrageenanivorans. Next base: position 1,766,901 of record NZ_CP106735.1, read on the forward strand.
GGAGGTACTTGCGCCATGTGTAAGTGTAAAGTCATCGACGGTGGCGGAGATGTGTTGCCTACAGAAGTAGGACACTTGAGCAGATCAGAGCAAAAAGAGCACGTGCGACTAGCCTGTCAGGTGAAAGTAAAACAAGACATGGATATCGAGATACCTGAGGAAATCTTCGGTATCAAGAAGTGGGAGTGTGAAGTAATCTCCAACTACAACGTAGCTACTTTTATCAAGGCTTTTATTGTGAGATTGCCTGAGGGCGAAAATCTTGATTTTGAAGCGGGGGGTTATATCCAAATCGATGTACCTAAGGTAGAAGTAGACTTCAAAGATATTGATATCAAGCCAGATCCAAGCGATCCAGCTGGTCCAGACAAATTCAAAGAAGATTGGGATAAATTCGGTCTTTGGGATTTGAAAATGAAAAATGACGAGGAAATATTCCGAGCGTATTCTATGGCCAACCACCCTGCAGAGGGCAACATTGTGATGTTGACGATCAGAATCGCTACACCACCATGGGATAGAGCCAAAAATGCTTGGATGGACGTAAATCCTGGTATTTGTTCTTCATACGTATTCTCTAGAAAGCCAGGTGATAAGGTGACTATTTCAGGACCATATGGTGAGTTCTTTATCAAAGAGACTGAAGCAGAAATGATCTACGTAGGTGGTGGTGCTGGTATGGCACCCATGAGATCTCATTTGTTCCACTTGTTCCACACCTTGAAAACAGGAAGAAAAGTAACCTACTGGTACGGCGGTAGATCTAAGAGAGAATTATTCTACGAAGAAGATTTTAGACAAATCGAAAAAGAGTTTCCTAACTTCCAATTCGAAATTGTACTATCTGAACCACTACCTGAAGACAACTGGGTAGAGAAAAAATCTATTGATGACAAAGAAGGCGATGGTTTCTTAGGGTTCGTTCACGATGCGGTGATCAACAATCAGTTGAAAAACCATGATTCGCCTGAGGATATTGAATTCTATTTCTGTGGACCTCCAATGATGAACCAGGCCGTTCTCAAAATGTGTGACGACTGGGGTGTGCCAGATGAAAATGTATCATTTGACGACTTCGGAGGATAATCAGAGGTTTAGATTAATAAAAAGTATGAAATCCCTAGCTTATGCAGCTAGGGATTTTTTTTGTTCAAAATGGTCTATACAATTCAAAAATTATCTGGATTCTTGTAAAATAAAATCTCTCAGTTCATCTTGGTTTTATGTAGTTTTGACCAAGTCATCACCTTAACAAAGCCTGTAGTATGGACTTGAAACTTTATTTCGATCCTGTAGATCAAAGCCTTTCTAATCGTCGGTTTTCAACCGATTCCTTCATCCAATCGGTCTACCTCAATGAAAGCAAGATGCCAGACATCAAGCTCATGGATGTGGCGATTGTCGGCTTGTTAGAAACGAGGGGTAGTCAGACGATGAGCGAAACAGGTGTGCGGTTGATCAGAGAGAAACTATACAACCTGAAAAAAGGCGAAGGCACTTGCAATGTGGTGGACCTGGGTAACCTGAGAAATGGCCCTGATTTGGATGAGACCTACAAGCGGATTCAATCTGTTTGTCATTATCTCATGACTAAAGATATTTTGCCTATCCTCATTGGCGGCTCGCATGATTTGGACTTGGGGCAGTATTTAGCCTATCAAGAAGAGGATAAGATGGTGAGCATTCTTAATGTGGATTCGCGGTTTGATCTCGACGACAAAGCCGAATCTGATCCCAACGAGAATCATATTCATAGAATTTTCACTCACGAACCCAATTTTTTATTCAACTATAGTCAACTGGCTCATCAGTCTTATCTGGTAAATGCCTCGGCTACCAAAGTCTTGCAGCAGTTGGGCTTTAGTCCAGTGAGGCTGGGTACACTCAGAGATGACATCAAACGTATGGAGCCACTGATCAGAGAGGCAGATATGCTGAGCTTTGACTTATCGGCTATTCAGAGTATTTATGGTCCAGGAGGGCATAGGAGTGAAATCTTTGGACTTACTGGAGAGGAGGCTTGTCAGATTATGTGGTATGCCGGAATGAACGACAAACTCAGTTCGGTAGGCATCTATGAATACAGCCCAGAAAAAGATGCCGTAGAGTACCCCACGGCCATGGTAGTCGCTACAATGATTTGGTATTTTATTGAAGGATTCAAAAACAGAAAAGACGAAAAAGGTTTCCAGACGAACGACTATATGAAATATGTAGTGACTATGGATGTTGAGCCAGAGATGATCGTATTCTATAAAAGTAGGCTGTCGGACAAATGGTGGATGGAAGTGCCTAATGCTACTCACATAGGTATCTATGACCGACACCATATTGTGCCGTGCGACTACTCAGATTATCAACAGGCGACAAAAGGAGAGGTACCAGAGCGCTGGATCAATACTTACTCAAAAATTTGAGCAAGCGATTAGATTTTTAAAGTTAAACTTCTGACAATACGGCATTACTTTCTTGCGCTGTTGGTTCGTGTATAAGTGTAAATTTTCCAAGCTCTGCTTTTAAGTCATTTGAGATATTGCTGAGCCAGTTAGATTTTAGTATATAATTGTTCATTCCAGCAGAGAGTTCTACTGCTGAGCTAGCTACTTCTTCTGTGCCAGCTGCTGTTTGTTCTGCGATTACCACTACCTCTTCTGTGATACCTACTACCTTCACAATGCTTTCTGCTTGCGAAGAGGCAGATTTCAAAATAGTCTCTGAGTATTCTAGTGTATTGGAAGATGATACTTCTATTTCATTGAATACGGCTGTTGCTTTGCTGGAGGCTTCTACGCTTGTTTCCACTACCTGACTCATGGTGTTGATCACCTGAGCGGCATCTGTGGTGTCTTGTTGAACTGCTATTATTAAATCTTCGATTTCTTTGGCAGATTGGCGTGAGCCTTCGGCTAGTTTTCGGATCTCTTCGGCAACTACCGCAAAGCCTCTACCCGAATCCCCCGCTTGTGCTGCTTCTATGGCTGCGTTGAGTGCCAATAGGTTGGTTTGAGAAGCAATGTCTGTAATGACCCGCAGCACTCTCGATATTTCTTGAGACCGCTCTGTAAGGATACGCATAGATTCTGTAGTAGTTTTAGAGTATCCAGAAATCTCTTTCACACTATTTACTACAGATTTGGTGATTTGAGCACCTTCTTCACTCTTCACCTTTCCTTGTAGAGCGGCTTGGTTGATGGCTTGAGATTGCACTTCCATTTCAGTAGCATTTTGTCTCATGACTTCGACCAGTGTCGAGGACTCATCTACTCGGCGTACTTGTGTTTGTGCGCCATCGCTCATCTCCTCTATGGCATTGGCTATTTCTGAGGTGTTTAGGTTCATTTCTTTGCCAGAATTGAGCATTTCTGCGGCAGCGATATTCATATCGACTGTATGCTGATTGATTTTGACAAGGAGTAGATTAAGATGATCTAAAGCTTGATTGAGGTCATTGGTCATTTGGAGCATTTGCCCTTTGGTATTCATAGTGAATCGGCGAGACAAGTTGCCCTGAGCCATAGCATTGACTACCTTGTTGATTTCTAATATAGGAGTGGCAATGGAAGCAAGTAAAGTGTTGATTTCTGTGCCAAGGTCTTTCCATACCCCTTTTTTTCCTTCTACATTTACTTTAGCCAAAAGATTGCCTTCAGCCCCTGCACTGCGGACAACTTCCTGGGTTTCTGTGATGACATTATTTAGTTTTGACCGGAGTAGAAGCAAAGCATGTCCTAAGACATCCTCATCGCCAAGCGCATCGAAACGAGCCGACAATTCCCCATCTCCTATGGCTGCGGCAAAATTAGATGCTTCATTGAGTTTTTCAAGAAAGAGATGGAGGGACCTGAAAAAGTCACCAACTTCGTCTTTTCTTTCTAAATCCTGTTTTTTGATTCCTACATCTATTTTCCCGCGACGCAGTTGCTCAAATGCGCCATTTATTCTGGCAATGGGTCGTTCGATACTGTTGCGCAATGCTCTAAAAGTAAGAAATACAGCAATGACCCCAATAGGTATGCTATAGACCAAGTGGATTAACCCAAATGCTCCAGTGGCATAGGCTTCGGTTACCACAATAAACAACGTGGCAATGACCCAGATGCCAGCTTTGTAAATAATGGACTTTCGGAAGATTAACCAGTTGATAAGTAATAAGATGGGGAGAACTCCCAAATAAATGATGGCAAGGAATACTATAAATTCGTGCATGATAGGTTAGGTTGTATAAATATTCAGCAAAATAATATTTACTGAATATAGGCATTTATACGAGATAATAAAATGCGTTGAATTTACTTACTATAAAAGTAATGGCTCGGCTAGCCTAGTCGGGCATGATCAGCCAAAGAATACCGTAGACCAATAGCCCAGGAAATCCAGCAGAAAAAATAGAAAGAATCACATATCCTATTCTGACAAGGGTAGGGTCCAAATCAAAATAGTTGGCTATACCGCCACATACGCCGGCGAGCATTCGGTCTGAGGATCTGGTGAGTCGTTTAGTCATATTCTTGGTGTTTGAATAGTAATTTATGATGCTTTTAGATAATCTGAAAATACGAACTGTACATTTCCATTTCTTACTTTAGTAAACTCAAAAGTTTGAAATGTAGTTTTTCAGGCCGTTGGTTCGTTGGAGTGCCTTGTGCCGATTCTGTATCAGGTTCCCACTCAGAATCAAAACCCACTGCACTGGATTGTAAACCAATTAAGATAGCCACTAATACACCTAATATAATCAGGAGCATTTTAGAGTATCTGGTTTTCAATCGTTTCATGACAGTGAGTTTAAATTCTAGAGTAAAAGGTTTGAGTTTTTGACCTGTCTGGGTTTTGGCAATAGCTATGCCAATTTATCTATATCTCAGAAAATCAATTGGTTACGATTTAAAAGTAAAAAACACAAAAAAAGAGTGTCTCGATTTCGGACACTCTTTGTGGTCAAGGTGTTCGCTTTAGCCTTATGATTTTCCTGCGGCGGACAGTGTGGCACTCCAAACACGGAAAACGTTCTTGTAGCATATTTTCTCAATGTCTGTTTCGGTATATCCTCTTTCAAGCAATTCGGCTATCAATTTGGGGTAGTCTGCGGCTGTCTTGAGACTGGTGGGGAGCGAGTTGCCCACGCCGTCGAAATCTGACCCAAGTCCTACATAGTCTATACCTACCAATTGTACCACGTGGTCTATGTGATCTGCAGCATCTTTTACATCTGCAAAGAAATTGTGGTCTATCAACCATTGGTTGCTAAATGCTGTTATCGCGGAGTCACTGGCTTGTGGGTACTCCGTTTTAAATGTATTCAATGCTACTTTGGCAGAATCGTAAAGTTGTCGAGATTTTTGGGATAGGAAGGTCGAACCAAAATTGATTTGAATGACTCCACCTTTTTTAGCCAGCATTTTAATCATATCATCGCTCATATTTCTTTCAAACCCTGGGGTAAATTTTCTAACCGAAGAGTGGGAAGCAATACATGGTACGTCAGTCATAGCCATGATTTGATAAAAAGTGCTATCCGAGACATGAGATACATCTACCATGATTCCTTGGGCATTCATTTCTCTGACCACTTCTTGTCCGAATGGACTGAGGCCATTCCATTTTCTGTTGGGGTCGTAAGACGAGTCGCAGATCAAATTATTTTTGGAATGTGTGAGCGTGATATAACGAATGCCGCGCTCATAGAAGTATTTAATATTGGATAAGTCATCCCCTAGCGGAGAACCATTTTCCATGCCCATGGGCAATGATATCAGTCCTTTCTCAAAGTTTTGCTGTACTTCTGTTGGGCTTCCTGCTAGCGAAAAGTGCTTAGGGTATGTAGTGGCGATCTGCTCTACCATGGTGATGAGTGAGTCTGCTAGCGCCTTAGAAGCACCAGCAGTTTTTTGCAACGAAGCAGGGATGTATATGGACATAAATGGCGCATCGAGTCCGCCTTTGTGCGCTTTTTCATAATCAAAGTTGCCATCTATTTCACCAGACAAGTTTGGGATTTCTCCTTTGGCCATGTAGCCTTCTTTGGCCAACTTGTAGGGTAGATCTATGTGCCCATCTGTGATGATGTAAGTGTGAGCGAGTGTTTCTGCCTGTGTTTTTAGGTCTGGTGGAGTAGTGGCTGTCTCTTTGGGAGGAGGGTTGCAGCCTGTAAGTACGATAACAACTAGAGCAGCGTTGAGTATTAAATCTTTCATGGTTTGTTCTTTTTTCCTTTATGGAAATTAGATAATTCTTCAGACGAAAGAAAAAATACTTGCTCGTCGGCCTATATCGTCGATGGTCGGTTTAGGCCATCTCTGACAATTCTAACCAGCGTATTTCCAACTCGTCAAGTTTTTCTACGATTTGCTCTACCTCGTTAGACCATTCGGTCAGTTGGATATGATCTGTTTCGCCAGAGTTGAGCAGGCCAGCCAATTCTTCTTTTCTGGCTTCGAGCTTGGGCATTTCTTTTTCTATAGACTCAAACTCTTGTTTTTCTTTGTAGGTGAGTTTTCGCTTTTCTTCGGCCTTTACTGGTGCTTCTTGTTTGGTTGGAGTAGCGGTTTTGGAGGGCGTTTTTTTCTCTACAGGTTCTAGACGATAGTCGGTATAGTTGCCATGAAAATCACGAACCTTTACTCCTTCGTCTAGCACAAATAGGTGATCTACCAATTTGTCCATAAAGTACCTGTCGTGAGATACGATGAGTAAGCATCCGCCAAAATTCTGGAGATAGTCTTCCAGTATGTTCAGCGTTACTATGTCCAAATCATTGGTAGGTTCATCCAGAATTAGAAAATTAGGATTGGCCATCAATACTTTGAGCAATTGCAGCCTCCTTTTTTCTCCACCGCTCAGTTTAGAAATATGCGAATATTGAGATTTAGGAGGAAAAAGGAACTGATTGAGCAGTTGGGATGCAGTGACTGTGCTGCCATCTTCTAGGGTGATTACTTCCGCTATTTCTTTGATGGCATCAATCACCGTTTTGCCGCCGTCTTCTTGGATAGTGTCCTGCGTATAGTAGCCAAAGGCCGTGTTGATACCTTTGTCAATTTTGCCAGAATCGGCTTCTAATACACCTGTGAGTACGTTGAGGAAGGTGGACTTGCCACAGCCATTTTTGCCCACTACGCCTACTTTTTCGCCTCGGGTGAAGATGTGTGAGAAGTCAGCAAATATGGGTTTGTCTCCAAAGGATTTGGACACCTTGTCGAGTTCCAATATTTTCTTGCCCTGCCGTTTACCGCTTATTTTGATTTCCATTTCAGACTTGCGCAAGTCTACATTGGCTTTTTCTTTGGTGTCGTAGAAGGCGTCTATTCTGTATTTGGCCTTGGTGCCACGTGCTTTTGGCTGTCGGCGCATCCATTCCAGTTCTTTGGAAAGCAGGTTTTTGGCTTTGTCTTTGGCTTGTTGCTGCCACTCTTCTCGCTCAGATTTTTTCTCTAGAAACTGACTGTAGTTGCCATTGTATTTGAATATCTGCCCTTGGTCTATTTCTAGAATTTGATTGCATACTTTGTCGAGAAAGTATCTGTCGTGAGTCACCATCAGAATGGCCAGATTCTGCGAGGAGAGGTATTCTTCCATCCACTCGATGATGTCTAGGTCGAGGTGGTTGGTGGGTTCATCGAGTACCAGAAAGTCTGGCTCGTCGAGCAGGGCTTTCGCCAAAGCGATACGCTTTTGTTGTCCGCCAGACATGTCTTTGATGGGCTGATTGAGATCGGTGATGCCCAGTTTGCCTAGTATTTCTTTGAGTCTGTACTCATAATCCCAAGCGTTTAGGGTATCGATCTTCTCGATGAGTCCTTCCACTTTTTTGAGTTCTTGTTCGGTTGGTTCGGGTTTTTCTATCAGTTTCCAATACTCATTGAGCACTTTTGCCGCAGGGTGCGACGATTCGAAAATAGAATCCAATACGGTATGATACCCACTGAGATCTGGTGCTTGATCTAAAATCGAAACTTTCAAATCTCTAGAAAAGGACACCACACCTTCGTCGGGATTTAGTTTTTTGGCTACGATATTGAGTAGCGTAGATTTGCCACAGCCATTCACACCTACGAGTGCCACTTTTTGGCCTTGTTCGATCCCAAAGGTGATATTCTCAAAAAGTTGTTTTTCGTTGAAACTCTTACTGAGTTTTTCTACTGATAGTGCGATTGGGGGCATGAATAAGGATTAAAAAATTCAGCTGCAAATATAGAGACTAGCCGCCTTAAAAAGGTTGGATTCTACTAATTAGAAAGTTTGAGGTGATTGCTAGCGTAGGTGCTAAAAAGATAAGGTGATGAATAGGTGATTGTAGATTTCGGGTCTACATTCGGTTTCTATCCAAGAATTGGATTTGATGTTGGACATTTCAATATGAATCTTGATTATAATATCGTTGGGAAAAGTGAAGCTGAATTAAAGAACAGCTATATCGGTATCAGATTAGGCGTCTTCTTATTTGGAGGAAAAAATAAGCGTAGTTTAGCGAGATTTCAAAAGCCTGAATTTCTATGAAATTCAGGCTTTTTTTATCCATTCTTTTTTCTGAATGCCGCTTCGGCTGCTAGTTTGATCTCATCAGCTGCAGAACTTAGGTGCGTTTTTATTTCTGCCCATTTGCCCTCATTTTTTTCTTTGAAGGTCTGGTATTCGTCGTCGAGCTTGCTTTTCTTCTTTTTTAGCTCTTTGATTTTGTCTTCTACTTCATCACGTATGTCATCTTTCGCATCTTTGGCTTCTAAGATCAGGTCGTCTATTCGTTTGCCGAGCTCCTTTAAAATTTTTTCAACTTGTCCTTGATGGTCTGTACTCATGGTGGTAATTGTTTTTCAATAAATTTAGTGAATTATGTGGAATATTGATTTTTCGGAATCAGAAGATCCGAACTAATATTTTATCTAAAATTGCATAACTTTTTAATTTAGAAATTAATACTTCACCACATGACCACTCCGTATATCGTCGGTATCACTGGCGGCAGTGCCTCAGGAAAAACCCTTTTGCTTAACGAACTTAGAAAACCATTTAAGGATGATGAGTTGTGCGTGTTGTCGCAAGACAACTATTATCGCCCGATGCAAGAGCAGCTAGTGGATGATCATGGGGTGGAAAATTTTGATATTCCTAGTTCGATAGATCATGAGGCTTTTGCGAGAGATATCGCTCGGCTGAAGCGGGGCGAAACGGTGGAACTATACGAATACACCTTCAATAAGGCCAATCAAGAGCCAAAGGTGCTTGTTCACAAGCCTGCGCCTATAATAGTGATTGAAGGCATTTTTGTCTTCTATTATCAGGAAGTGGTAGATCAGCTAGATTTGAAGGTTTTTGTAGATGCTAGAGAGTATTTGATGATCAAGCGTAGAATACTGCGTGATGCGAAGGAGAGAGGATATGATTTGGATGATGTACTCTATCGATTCGAAAACCACATCATGCCAGCATATAAGAAGTATATCAAGCCATTCAAACACGATTCGGATATCATCATCCCAAATAACAATGACTCGTTCAAAAATGGACTGGGTGTACTTACAGGTTTTTTGAAAGGAAAGATCTAATATGCCCGAAGCCTTTGATTGTTTACAGATCAAATGAATCGCAGGTTTAAACAAAAAGCCCTTTCAAAGTCTAGACTTTGAAAGGGCTTTTTGTTTTGCGGAAGGCGTATAATTACTTTTTGAAAGTATTTATCGTTTTTTCAATAATGTCGCAGCACTCGTGGAGTTGCTCTTCGGTCATGACCAACGGAGGGGCAAATCGGATGATATTACCATGCGTCGGCTTGGCGAGCAAGCCGTTATCTTTTAGCGCTACGCAGATATCCCAGGCCGTAGAGCTGTCGGGCGTGTCGTTGATGATGATGGCGTTGAGCAGACCTTTGCCCCTCACCAAACTGACCATATCAGTAGTCTCGATGAATTTGTTCATTCGAGCTCTGAAGATCTCTCCTAGTTTTTCAGAATTCTCAGCTAGCTTTTCTTCTACCACTACGTCGAGTGCAGCCATGGCTACTTTGGCTGCGATTGGGTTGCCACCGAATGTAGATCCATGCTGCCCAGGCTTGATCACATTCATGATACGATCGTCGGCCATCACAGCAGATACTGGATATACGCCACCAGAAAGTGCCTTGCCTAGGATGACCATGTCAGGCTTCACATTTTCATGATCACAGGCTAGTATTTTACCTGTACGGGCAATGCCTGTTTGCACTTCATCTGCGATGAAGAGTGCATTGGCAGCAGTACATGCTGCTTTGGCTGCGGTCAAATATCCTTCGTCTGGTACGAATACACCCGCTTCGCCTTGGATCGGCTCTACTAGGAATCCAGCTACATTAGGATCTTTCAGTGCTTCTTTCAAAGCATCGATGTCGTTGTGAGGGATCTTGACAAATCCGCCAGTGTATGGGCCAAAGTTTTTCTGTGCGTCTGGGTCGTTAGAAAACGAAATGATCGTGGTGGTACGCCCGTGGAAGTTGTCTTCGCACACGATGATTTTGGCTTCGTTTTCTGGCGTGCCTTTTACTTCGTATGCCCACTTACGGGTCAGTTTGATGGCTGTTTCTACCGCTTCGGCACCAGTATTCATCGGCAAGATTTTGTCGAAGCCAAAAAACTCAGACATATACTTTTCATATTCGCCTAGGGTGTCATTGTAAAAAGCCCGTGAGGTCAAAGTCAAGGTTTGTGCTTGCTTGGTTAGTGCTTCTACGATTTTGGGGTGGCAGTGTCCTTGGTTGACTGCTGAGTAGGCAGAAAGGAAATCGTAATATTTTTTACCTTCTACATCCCATACATATACACCTTCGCCACGAGAAAGTACTACAGGTAATGGATGATAGTTGTGTGCGCCGTATTTATCTTCTAGGGCAATTGCCTGCTCGCTTGTGATTTCTTTGACCATGATTGTAAATTTTGGGTTGTTCAAACAAAAATGAGTTCTTTGTACAGAACTCATTATTTTCGTTCAAAATTACGAAAAGCATTTCGAATAACACAACAGAAACCCTTTTGCTTTGAGCGACAAAAACACCGATCATCTTTCAGAATCAGGCCATTCGCCAGACTATTATTTCAATGAACAGGGGCTAATGGTCTTTACGGCAGCCTATCATTTGAAAAGAGGGTATTGTTGCAAGAATGGGTGCAAACATTGCCCGTATGGGTTTATCAATAAAAGACAAGAATCAGACTAAATTTCAATAGTCGTAGAACCATTAAAATCATTACCCAATGAGTGAAGAAGTAAGAAATCTCGAACCTAAAGCCTTGTGGAACTGCTTTGCCGACCTGAATGCAGTGCCGAGGCCATCCAAGAAAGAAGAGCGTGTGATCGTCTTTGTCAAAAATTTTGGCGAAAGCCTAAACTTGGATACCTATGTAGATGAGGTAGGCAATATCATCATCAAAAAACCAGCTACGCCCGGTATGGAAAATCGCAAAACGGTGTGCATCCAGAGCCATATCGACATGGTGCATCAGAAGAATGCCGACACGGTATTTGATTTTGATACGCAAGGCATAGAGATGTATGTGGAAGGCGACTGGGTGAAAGCGAAAGGAACGACACTGGGTGCCGACAACGGCATAGGAGCGGCGTCTATTATGGCGCTTTTGGCTGCTACGGATATTGCACACCCTGCACTAGAAGGTTTGTTTACTATCGACGAAGAGACTGGGATGACTGGAGCGATGGGCTTGAAAGGTGGTTTGTTAGACGCCAGCATCATGCTCAACCTCGACACCGAAGACGATCACGAATTGACGATCGGTTGTGCTGGGGGTGTAGATGTAACAGGCGAAGGACGTTATACTGAAGAGTCGGCGATAGGAGATCGCGTGGGCTTGGAAGTTACATTGAAAGGGTTGTCTGGTGGGCATTCGGGCATGCAGATCCATGAAGGGTTGGGCAATGCCAATAAACTCATGAATAGACTGCTTTATGCGTTGGATTCTCAGTTTGATATACGAATCGCTAGCATAGAGGGAGGAGGTTTGAGAAATGCGATCCCTCGTGAATCGGTGGTAGTACTGTCCGTGTTGGCTGAGGAGCTTGAGGAGCTGGAAGAAGAAATTATTGGCTTGGCCGAAATGATGATCGAAGAGCACGACACCACAGATCCAGAAATGGAGGTGCTCATCGAAGAAGTGGACGCACCCACGCAGGTGATGAACAAGGATTTTCAATTTAAACTTTTGCGAGCAGTCTATGCCTTGCCCAACGGCATCTATCGCATGAGTCCCGACATGGAAGGCCTCGTACAGACGTCCAATAATGTGGCGCGTGTAACAGCGGCCAACGGAAAATACAGCATGCAATGTCTGACCAGAAGCTCTGTAGATACAGAAAAGGTGGATCTGGCACTGAACATACAGGCGATTTTTGAATGGCTAGGTGCCACATCCACCATGGATGGAGACTATCCTGGCTGGGAGCCCAAGCCAGAGGCGGCCATTGTGAAGTTGATGGATGAGTTGTATCAGAAGCAATTTGGTCATAAGGCTGACGTAAGCGCTTGTCATGCTGGGTTGGAGTGTGGAATTCTTGGGACTAATTATCCAGAAATGGAAATGATCAGCTTTGGCCCCAACATCCGTGGCGCACATTCACCAGACGAATGCGTACAGATCAGCTCGGTACAGAAGTATTGGCCGTTTTTGTTGGAGACGTTAAAGAACATTCCAATGTAGTCTTCCATACGTACATTATTCAAGTTAAATTAGTAGCTTTTTAATCGCAGGGCGATAGCCCATTGGGTTTAATTCCCCCGACCCTCGGGTCGAAGTAATTAACCGATTAGAAAGTTAATGCCTCGTGGCTTGTCCCGAGGATCATTTATTTATCTCGACCACCAACCTATGTGCTACGCAGACAAAGAAGAAAAAACCAGGGATCAAATACCCAAAGACAAGACAGATACACCAGATAGAGAGAAGGAGAAAGAAATTCTCAAGCGAGAGGCTGAGCGAATGAATGAAATTCGAGCATACGAATTGGCACACCCAGAAGAAAGCGCACGAGAATTAAGGGAACTAGTAGAGCAAGAACTAAAGCAGAAGCAAGCACGCACACAGCAAGAAGCTGAAAAGGCGGAAGCCAAAAGGCTCGAAGCAGAACGCCAACCCAAACCAACTCCAGAAGAAATCCAAGCAGAGTCGTTGGTAAGAGAAAGAGCCATCATACAACGTCAAGTAGATGCGAAGCTTAGAATCTACTACTCTAAGCTGCAAAAAGACTACATCCTCAGGGCTAAATCTAAATTTCCAGAAGTCAATCGATACTTTATTGATTTCGACAGGAGTATGATCAAGCAAGGGTTCAAAGTGGGCTATAGGCCGTTTGTAGAAGCTCTTGAGAAAGGTTTTGGAGGGATCAAATGGGGTATCATGATTCATGAAGAAGAGACTACGGCTTCACCTGCCCAAGAAACGCTAGTAGAGCAAGAGACCAAAAAGGTAACACCTGCTAACACCCAAATAACAGCAGGGGTAGGTGCTGACGCCAAAAATCTCAAATCAGATGTATTGGTCATTCAAAGAGCATTGCTTCGATTGGGACTTCTGAGCGAATCAGAATTTAATACAGAATCAAAGGCTGTGAGTGATACGGCTACGCCATCTGTAGAGCAAGAGAAAATTGTAAAGACGATTGCTGCCATCAAAAAATTCCAAGAAGAGGTGCTTCATTGGAAAAAATGGGATGGAAATATATCTGGGTCAGATAGCGAAACACTCAAAGAGATGCGAGCCGAAGGTATGGATTGTGACAAGGCCCAAAAGAAAATAGCAGAGTACCCAGCTTTTAAAGCCAAACGAGAAGCAGAGAAGGGAGCAGCAGAAAAGAAAAAGAAAGCAGCCGAAGAAGCCAAACAAAAAGCAGAAGAGGAAGCAGATAGAATCAAGTGCATTCAGCAAGCGCCCGCAACGGCTGAAAATGCATCAAAGTTTATCAATGATTTTTCCGACGTACTTGACCTTGCGGATGTACTAAAAGAATATACGCGACTAAATCCAGCATTGGTTTCTCTAATACTCAGTGAATCAGGCAGAACAAAACGTGATAATATCGTCTATGCCCTAATGCAACGGCTTGAAGATGCTGAACTCGCCAGCGTCAATAAAGACCTGTTGGAGGATATGAAGTCCGCCCTTGAGGCGTGGTTGGTAACCAATAGTGATTATTCTAAGGAGATAGAAAGGTTGGAAAGGTTTACAAGCACGACACTCACGCCGCAAGCTTTATTGGTCGAATTAAAAATAGAGGGGCTTAGCGATGAAGCATCTCAGGCTGAAATTCTTGAACTCACAGAGTTGGTTAGGGAACAATTAGACATTTACCCGTCGCTCGTCAAGGCATTCAAAGCCTCTCCGTATTTCACAGCAGACGAAAAAGTAAAGGTTTTTGGTCAAGTCGCTTTTGAGGCTGCCAAGACGGAATTTTTGTTGGGGACTATGGCATATCGAGGTAAAAAATGGGAAACAGAAACCAACAGCGGAAAATTTGTAGATGTGTATACGACTCATAGTAATGGCAAGGAAGAAAAATCTACGGCTGCATGGTGTGCCAAATTTGTGGGGTATATCTATAGCGACATCTTAGGGGCTTACCCTATGAAAAAAAAATCAGAGCAATATCGAGGAGTTTGGGGTGGCTCACAAATCTCTAACGGCTATGAGGAGTTTTGGGATAAGGATGAGAAGCAAGGGGGCAAGCAGGTAGGTCAAAAGAAAGTGGGCCAAGCGAACCTATGGAAGACACTGAGGTTGCAAGTGGCAGCGGAAACAGATACACCCAAAAAGATAAAACTCATTAATGACTTTTTTGGGGCACACATCATGCCTCAGACAGGGGACATTATGATAGTATCTCGTAAGCATAATAATTCATTTAGTGAAAGCAAACACGACAACTTTGATGAAAGCCACACGGCCATGATCGAAAAAGTAGAGATTAGCGATACGGGTGTTTATATCTATACCATCGAAGGAAATGCAGGGGATAAAGTGACGGGCAAAAAGTATGATTTGTTGAAGACGACAGAGGAGGCCAACTCACTTGCCAGTATTGTCAATATCTCTAGGTTTAGTTCATACAACTTTGGAGAATCCACAGCGCTAAGAGAGAAGGAAGAAATAATCACCGCAGCTCCTCAAGAAGTATCACCTGACCTGCTGCTATTGCCAGTCAAACAAATGAATGAATTGCTGATACAGTATGGGCAATCTTCTGATATGTTTATGTCAGGCGAAACCTTAAGTGATATTTCATCAGAATTAAATGATAAAGTTGATTAATATGATAAGCACACGAATAATATTTTTGGTATGTCTGATAGTTTTCTGTTCATGTCAAAAACAACAACAATTAACTCCAAAGCAGCAAGAAAGGGTTGATGATCTTTTTAAAGGGACACGACATGATAAGTACCCATATTCGTTTGATACGCTCAGTTTCAAAGGAAGGCTTTATAGAACCATTACTGCACGAGCTGTCCATCACTTCATCGACTCTACTATGTATCCAGAAAACCAAAGGCTCTTTGCTATTATGGATTCGCTCAATGAGCTTAGACGCAAGAATAATTTCGAACCATTAGGTTCAGTCTATGATGCAAAGTATTGGGATGATGAGGATTTAGAATATTTGGCAAGTGGGTTTAGATATGTGAGAAATAAGCTTTTTGAATTTGATGAATTTAATATTCTATCTTATACAAAAGAGGATATTGATATTAGTTGTAGTGAAGGATGCTTCACCTCTGATTTGTACCTATCCTCCCACGATAAGCATACGGGTCAGCTGATAGACCGGGTGTCTTTTGATTTTTATGGTATGTATGAAGCTATCAAAGAGAATAGAGGGTCCCTTATCGTGTATCAAGACAGCATCGTGGGAGTCATCGATGACCAGAAGTGGAAGTATGCCATTAGCGCTGAGGGAAAGTTTGAGCTGCTTAATAAGTAGGAGGGAGGCAGCTGTTTTAAGACTGTGGTCTTGAAACTTTGAATGAAAAGCAGTGTCTGAGACACGGAGGGGGTTGCAGAGACTTAGATTGGTCACGCTTTGCAAAAGCGCGGCAGAGGAGGTAAAACAAAAAAAGCAGACTAGAAAGTCTGCTTTTCGTGACCTTGTCAGGATTCAATCACATTTATTTATTCAATTGATAACCAGCTAATTGTAAAGGATAATTGCCTTTTGGGTACAACAAAGGTACAATGTGAATGCAGCGATCTGCCTTTAGATGCTTTGAAGTGACTAATTGGTTTGAAAAGTTTTTTATTCTTTTAATGGAACCTCAAGAGATTTTAAGCCAAGAATTGATTGGTTCTTTTTTAACTCCATCATTTCTTTATAATTGAGCGAAATCTGATCTACAACTATTCCCTTCAAATTGAGGTTTTGAGGAATATGTGATGTCTTGGTCGTGTAAATTTTTATTGTGTCGTTGACCATTTTGTAATAAAACCCTGCACTCCCATAAAACATAAAATAACTGCTACTATCAATTTGATCTCCAATACCTACGTATATCTTATCATTGCTTCCTGTTAATCCATAAACTTCTCTTCGAATATTTAAAGTATGCCCTGAACTTGAAGTTACTTTTTCTTCGATTACAGTGCCATCTAATCCCGAATTGCAAGAGGGAATAGAAAATATCAATATTGCCAGAATTAGTGTATGCCTCATACCTTAAAGGTTATTGATCCCATCCTAAAAGGATCATGCGACCAGCGTATGGAACTTCTCCATAATATGGAGCTGGTCCATATTCTGTGCCATTAAAAATTACATTTTTTGCAGCTCTCCAAGCAGGCAGCCCTTTATGCAATCCCCCAGCAATATTCATAAACGCCCATTTGCTAACTCCACCTTTTCCGCCAATTGTAGTTGCATATCTTCCATTCCAACCTGCCAAATAGTTACCAGCCGATCTTGCGCTTGCATATTTCCCATTGAGTAGGCGTCCATTAAAGGCATCAGTTGTATATCCATTTTTTGGGTGCTTTATATCATATTCTCCGCCAGGGCTAGAGGCTAATGCCACTGTAGCTACATTATCTCCATGGGCACGATCATGAAGAATGCTAAGAAGATCATCCCAACTTCTTCCGAATTCGATTCGTCCAGATATTACACCAGATTCGGGATTTATAAATTCATTCCAAAACGACGTCTCACCTCTAAGAATACCACCGGCTGAGATATTTGTCTCCGAATAATTAGAAACATCAAATCCATTTAGGTGCTGATAAACTCCTAGATCTCCATCATTAAAGACAGCTTGCACATTGCCATCTTTATCTGTATGTGTGGATAAAGCTCCATCAGGGTCAATCTGATTAACTGGATCATTTCCCATCCCCACATATGGACTAGCATATTGCCGCATAGGATCATCAGTGAGCCAACGGCTTGTGACCTCTGGTTCTAGAGTGGCTTCACTGTATGCAGTATCCACATAGTTCATCTGAGCGATTAACATGGTCTCGGTATCGAACAACACCGAACCAATTTGTACAAAACGTTCCTGATCATGAAACTCCTGGAACTCTCCATTGCTCAATGTGAGGACGGGAACTTCACTGTCCGGTATGCCAATATCGTCAAAAGGGTTTTGCGAATAACTAAGTGTTGTGATGGAAAACAAAAAAACTAATCCAAGTATTCTTTTCATTTCGATGGTGTTTGGATGGCTTTAAATTCGTTCGATATTTTTTGGTTGATGTACTTCTCTTTTTCGGTTTCCAACTTACCAAGCCAGTCAAGATACATATCCTTTGGCATCTGTCGATAACCTAAGCGGTGAAGATAAGCATATTGTAGATTTAATGCTGCAAATAACTTTGACATTTCATCGTCATGCGCCCATCCATCGGGTTCATATCCGCGTAGTTTGATTTCATATTGAAACTGTTGCATACAAATCTCAGCTTTCATAAGTAAGGCGTTTATGTTCTTTGGATGAATTTCTAATGCCCTATCAATGCATTTTTCCCTGAAGCTTATTTGGGTTGGAAATAGACGCTCAAAACCTTTGGCCAAATCTACATAGCACTGAGCCAGACTTTCTTGATTGCCAAGTGTATCAAGGTAAATGGAATTTTTAACTGCATCAACATGTGTATAACCTGACACTAATAACCAGGCATCGGAAGGAAATGATGCATTGGTTAGCTCTGTGTTATACCAGCCATTCTGTTGAAAATATTGTTTGATAAATATGTGGTTGGGAGCAAATGCCATATAGGCTGGGACATTTAGTTCTTCTGCGATGATCTTATACAGATAGGGCAATGAGTGGCAGTTTCCTTTATGAGTTTTCAATAATTTGGAAACAAACATTTGACTCCAATCTTGCTCACCCCAGATGTCATCAAAATTATAGGTATAGGGATCAAAATAGACAGTATCGGTATGGCTTTTCATCCATGTTGTGCGTTGCGTCATGGCATAAAATATTTTACCAGCTAGCTCCATCGTGGATTTGTCAGGATAATCATCTCCTCCTAATTTAAGTGTCAGGGATCGGCTTAAGGTAGCTAAATGTTCTATCTGGCTGTCGAACCAAACGCTATTCAACGTATCAAAATGGAAAGCATTTTCTGTAATGAAAACAGCATCCTTGAAATTATACGGTTTCATTTTTAAGGCCATGCTATCCAGTTGAGCGAAAGCATTTTTGTAAATCATTTGATGATCATTACTCTGAGCAAGACCATGAATACATAGAAATAATGCTAGTATAGCGGAGTATAAGGTTTTTTTCAAGGTCAGAATTTTTGAATATTGTTCATTTTTATATCCTTCTTTTGCTCTTCAGCTTTTTCCTCAACAGATTGTAGCCATGCATTGTAAGCCTCTTTTGGCATATCCTGATGACCCAATTGAACCAGTTTCTGGTGCTGCCTTTGCCATAAATGATCAAGGTACTTACCATATTCGTCGTTTTCAGTAAAAGTTTTGATATCGGGATAGCCACGACTTTCTGCTTCATGTCTCATGGTCTGTAGAATGCCATTGGATTTATTCATTAGAGCGATCACATTGTTTGGGTCTTCTTTGAGTATAGTTTCAATTTGTGAAATGGCGTAGTCGTCCCAACCAAATTTTTTAAGATAACCTTCATTGAGATCATTGAACAATTGTAAGATTAATTGACTTTTGCTCAAGGTGTCCATATAAATGTTGTTTTGCAGTGCAGTCGATGTAATATAGCCAGAACCCATCATGAACCCGTCAGAAACAAACTGTCCTCGGGTCAATTCAAGATTGTAGAACTCTCCACGCTCATCCTTAATTTTGATATATGAATGATTCGGGGCTAATGCAAGGTAGGCTTCGATGTCTAGCTCTTCTGCTAATATGAGATACAAAAGAGGAAGAGAATGACATTGGCCACTTCCGTCGCTCATCAACTTGGTAACAAATTGTTTTGTGAAGTCATATTCCGCTCTGAAATCCTCAAAATCATATTGAAAAGGATAATGGGTAAGTATGCCCTCTGAATAGGGAGATTTAACTTTTAGAGTATCACTCATAAATTTAAAAAGCATGTATTGCCTGGAGCTTTCCTTGTCTGGATCTAGTCCCGCTTCGTCAATCGCGGTTAGAATAAAGTCTATATAATCCATGATGCTATTTTCAAATGAGGTATAATCCATGCGATTTTCTAAAAAGGCATTTTCTATAGCAAACACCGCTTTTTTCAAACTGAAGTGTTCAGGGCTTTGCTTCATTCTCAAAAGCTCGGAGCGAGTGATCCTGTAGATTGAATCGTATTTTTCAACGTGCTTTTGACTCTTTTGGATCACGTATTTTTTTGGTACTATTTTTCCATTTTCAATCTTTGGTACTCCATGGCGTTGACTTCCATGGCTTACATTTGTAGACTCTAAAATTGATTCTTTTGAATGTGTAGTTATTCCAGCATTAACTTTTAATCCAGATTTTTGTTCCTGGCATATTGCATGAAAATTACCACAAACTAACATTAACAAAACACAAGGGTTCATTAACAGTTTTCTAATGCTGGTTTTCTTAAATGTGGATAATTTCATTGGCACTTATATCCTGCAAAGAACTATTTTATTTTGAATAATATCAATTTGACAATCATATATGACGGTATCATTTAGTATTCTTAGGAAGGAATTATTCTCGATCATGGTATAGCCCCAGTATTTTGTCGTTTCTATTAATGCATGGATCAACCCACTCAGCTTTTTCTTTAGACCATTGAAGCCAAGACATCAATTCATCGGTTGGATTGGGATTGCTTTTTGCCATTTCATAAACAAGGCCACGAATATCTTCTGCATCACGCCATCTTTTGGCCAAAATCAAAAGATGATTGTATTTCTCTTTCTCCTCCTTTTTACGATTTGCGATTTCTTCTTTGAGGCGTCTTGCTTCTTCCCATTTTCTATTTTCTTCCTCCCTCTTTTTTTGACGAATTTCGAGAACATTGGCTTGCAACTCCGACCAAGCCAATATTTCAGGGAGGTATTCTTCGAATGGTGCCTTCCCCTCAGACCAACCCCTTTCGCCGACACTCAGACTTAATATGCCAGTTGGAATAAGGTAGGGTTCCCAATTCAAAATACTTCTGGTATCACGATTTTTATTCACTTTACAAGCTTCACCGATGCTTATATCCATCTTTTGTCCATTGACAATCAATTTACTCTTTGCATCTTCAACCACGATTTCATGACCTCTTTGTATTATTAAGCCAATGATTGCATCAAATACCCTCAAAGCTCTTGGAAGATTTTTAGGAGCGACCTTTATGGTTAGAACATCGTGTCTTGCAATTGTACAACCATTATTCAGGTGTGACCATGATATTCTCTCATTGTAAAACTCTTTGGCTTGTTTGACCAACGGATGAGGTTTGGTTAATTTCTTTTTGATGGTAAAATCAAGACGTTTATCCTTTAGGATCAATTCGGTTTGAGCGTTCAATTCCTTTCTTTCCCAATCCCGTTGTTGGCCTTTGTTTTCAACAATGGAAATTGTGATTGAATCGCTATCTTCTATTTCTGGCAGTGGTGGTTGTGGCTTTAACTTTTTACCATGTTTGAGTTTTGACCAGTAGCCCAGGTAGGGTATGGGAATCTTATATTTTTTACAAATTTTCCTCAAGCCATTATCTGAGAGATGATATTTTTTGGCCAGTCGGATCATGGGTGTAGACCAGACCAAACGATAGAGCTCTTCACGGGTAAGTTTGACTTCTTCCATAGGGGTTGGTTTAAATGGTAATTTCCCTTAAAAATAAAAAGGAATCAGTTTTACATAACTGAAAATTATATAACAAGGTAAACCTTGAATAAACAACCGTGACGCCCTTTGAACTAAAAACCATCGATTATCAAACCCCTAATTTGCACTATTCATAGAAATTGAGATGCAGTGGCAGTAATTCGTGTATCAAACATGATTCTGTAATCATTCAACAATCACTCCTTTTTCAATAGAAAAATAATATGGCCCCAAAATGGGGCCATATTATCACCTAGCTTTCATGAAATTTGAATAAACTTCGCTTTGCCTTTGATTAATCATTTCTCGCTGATCTGAAGCAATTCTTTGATACATTGCGTTCATTTCAATTGAATCGGTGGGAATAAAGACTTCCAAATCATAAGTCATATTACTAAAATCATCCTCAAATCGTTCTTTGATACATTGAGAAAAATACTCTGAATCCAGCCTATTGTAGGATATCCTTGTTACATATTCATAATGAGTACTATTGACTGACTCAAACAAGTAAACTATAAACTCATCTTCAGGGTGCCTATCGATCATCTTATTTAGCTTTCCATGCTTACTCAATAAATCGTCCTTCCTAACTTTTACTCCTTGTTGTCTTGTGGAAACAAATTTCAAAAAGAATAATTCAGACCTAGGAATAAACAATGACCTTATACATTGATCTATGTACTTGCCTCCAACGTATTGAGCAATGTTTAATTCAACACGTATCCCTGCTTGTTCCTGACTAAAAACGTGCATTAGGTCTTCTTGTATTTCACTAAGGAATTGAGAAAAATTGGTGTAAGAAGTGTATAAACGATAGTACCTATTCACATGCTTTACCCAACAACCGTTTTCTTTTATTGTATAAAAGCTTATTGA
Organism: Reichenbachiella carrageenanivorans; assembly: GCF_025639805.1. Classification (NCBI taxonomy): domain Bacteria; kingdom Pseudomonadati; phylum Bacteroidota; class Cytophagia; order Cytophagales; family Reichenbachiellaceae; genus Reichenbachiella; species Reichenbachiella carrageenanivorans. The sequence goes on from NZ_CP106735.1 coordinate 1,789,035, forward strand.
ATGATGTTTCGAGCATAACCTATTGGACAACTCCTCTTGGTGATTAATTAATTTCTTGATAAGATGATCAGAACTATTTAAGTTAATGATTTCAGGCGTTCTGAATATCATTTGAGTATCGGTGACCACATCTCCCTCCGTTGCTTCAAGTAGCATTGTGCCCACTGTCAATTGATAATCTACATCATCTGACGTTAACAACTTTGATAGATCAATACCCTTGACAACAGCTACGACCTTTCCCGAAAATAGTTCATTCGTATAACTACTATAATCACCTGATTCCAAAACCCCAGTGAAAACATCTGAATCCCACGTTGAATCTTTGACAATTAGGTTGATTTGTAAATCCTCATGAAGGATCATACTGTTTGATTCAAGAGACTTAGTACTAGTCTTTCGATTTGCACATGCTCTTGAAATGTGAGAGATCAATAGCCTATTTACATTTGCTATTCGTTCATTTTTTGTAGTTCCTGCTATCGTCCATACGGCATTAAATAGTTCGTATTCGTCTGAAGCAACTTCTTCTAATTTTCTAAAATTTGACATAATTATTTTTTGCTTTTTGTAAAAAGAGCAATTGTAATTATGCTTGTAATAAGTCTCTTTATTTAGACAAAGGCCAATACACAGATGCTACTAGATACTATTAGGTGCGTTACCTTAACCGTTGAAATAGTTCTATTTCAATTGAGAGTAGTTATTCTTTAGAAGAAACTATACTTTCCTATATTGCAGTTTTTAAAAAGATCTATCACCTGATTATAGATGTTCTATATCTACGAAAAAAAGTTGAAGAACTCATTGAATTGAGATTAGAGATAGTATTAATATCTACTACAGAATAACGAACATTAAGTTGATTGATCTTGAACAAGATAAAGCACGCCTACCTTATTTTTCAAACTTTTATTTTGAGACCTTACCGAATAAATGAATCAGATTTCATAAAAATGGGCTGAATACTATAGGAATGTATTTGCTAATCAACCTGCTTTTTTAATCAGTAAGCCAGTGATGAGCTAACCCACTAATCAGTAAAAATGACAGTAAGTTAAGTGTAGCACTTATAAACAAAATATGAATTGGTTTCGAAAAGTTACGAGTAATCTTATTGAACCATAAAAACATTGAGTTATTTCGATGTTGAATTAATCTTATAGATACGTTGTAATAGATTAAAACAGGAAGTAACACAACAACTGAAATGAGAAGGAGAACCATTCCAAACATCTGATACATTAGCCAAGTTGCTTTATACCCACCGTCCAAGATGAAAGAAGAAAAAGTATCTGCTGAGGCTAGAAGCATATTTTGAGAAACAGAATACTCCTGAATGTAAGGGTCTCTTACCAATTGCAAAAGGTAAAAGTTGAACATAGAAATTAATGCCGAAAAAACCATAAATAAAATCCAATCACTACCGTTGATTACTTTGAGTTTATACTGATGTATCAATGTTAGAATTAAAAATGTGACAATGGTTGCTAAGAGGTATTGATAGGTGATTATTATTTCATCCATGTACCGGACAAAAAGATAAGTAAGAAACAGGCAACCTGCTATAATAAGAATCAACATACTTCCGCCATCATCGGTGTGATTTGACTTTTTACTAGGGTGGTGGTGGTGAATGGAAGTGCGTTTGCTTTGATCTAATTCTATTTGAATACTTTTTACTTGTTTCATGGAGTAATTTGTACCTGTTGTATGTTTATTTTGAGAAAACAATTTTGTTAAATACATCAGGATTACACCAGATGTTATACCCGCAATGAAACTGGCCAGTGTGTTTGATATAAAGGTCTCGTTGATCATGTTTTTTTGTTTTGTTATAGTGTTGGTTAATCATAAGGTCTACTCAATAGAGAGTTAAAAAGACAAAGACTTTTCTGCAAAGCTCACTGCATCGGTCAAGTTCTTTTTCTCGATCAGTCGCCGTACCTCTTTATTGAAGGCTTCTATTAGTTTATTACCTAGTACCTGCTTTTTAGAATCTGTAGATTCATTACGTGAGGATGCCACTTTATAATCTATATAAGACTGTAGGGACAATAATGTTCTTGGGAAATCAAAATAAGAAACTGATCCTTCTTGCTTTTCAACAGTCAATATATCGTGTGGTCTTCCTGTTTTTCTTTTAAGCTTAATTTGGTTCAGTTGATATCCTTTGGATTGTATTTGCAGTTTCATTCGCTCTATCTGCTGATCTGATAATTCTTCTAGTTCACTTGGGATGTATACTTTGAAGTCCAGATTGGCCGATCCGTTTTTTTGGAGGAGTTCACTAATCGCTGGCTCTAAGAAGTTATTGACATAGCCATGAGCCAAAGAAATAGCTGGGGAGAATTCTAACTTTTCTATTCGACGCTTTTGAAAATAAATTACAACTCCCTGTAGTACCATCCAAACACCAATAATAGGTTCCCATTGTGTCAGTTCTGGATAAAAAAACCAAAAAATTAATAATATAAAAGTGATTGCTCTTCCGGCTATATGATTTCTATTTGAGTTCATAAGTTTTATTATTGTGGGTGAATACCTCCTCCTTTCCATTCTCCTGTTACTAACCATATTTCATAGAAAAACAGCCACAAGGAAACCCAAGGAATGATGTAGTCAACTATTAGTTTTTTTGAATTAAATTCTTTTGCCTTAGGAAAAAATAGGCAAAGGCTTCCATCCTTATATAGGTGCTCTGCCTTCTTTCCATTTACTTCCATTTTTATTTTAGGGTTTAAAATGAGTATTTTGATATTATCTCGAAATCTATACTTGATTTCATAGCTGTACCAGCAGCTTCTGGGAGAGGGTTTTAGTTGCCCTCTGGCTCTCAGGTAATTCTTATCTAAAAAAAGATCACACTCAGGAATTTTTGACTTCAATGCTGCTTCCTGAAGGTGTATTGGAATATCTTTAATCTCCATAGAATGTATTTGGTTTTATTGGAAGACTTTCTTCTGATTCTTTACCGACTATGATACCCGAAGGGAGTATTCCTAGTCCGTTACCTCTCCTGTGATTTACCGCATTAGCCTTCGCCTCCATAGCCTTAATGTATGGCTCTTCACCGAACAAGCCTTTCATGAGTTTACTTTCGTCCACTATGTCATGAGATGCTTTTAAATCTCGCCAATCAATACTAAGCTGTTGAATAAAGGCAATAAAGTGTCTATACAGTTCAGGTTTGTCTTCCCACATATCTGCGAGATTCTCTTCGGGGTTTACAGGGTTAGGGAGTTTAAATGGTTTGTTGGGATAAAGTGTTTCGATATGATTTCGTATCTGCGTTAAGATTCCTTCAAACGTTTCAGAAATGGATGATTGCCCTTCATAAAAATGCGCTGCCAATGTTGTAAGGACTATGCTAGTTGGTGCATTTTCAAGTTGTTCATTGAAGTAGATGTTTCTTCTCATTTTTATCAATTGTACAGCCCTTTGAAGTGGCTTCTTCTTAGCATATTCTTCGATTTCAGTTTTGCTAGCTGAAAAGGCTTCTTCAAGAAACGTCAACTGAACCCTATTAGCGATATCTAGAAACCATGCCTGATACCCTCTTGGACATGACCTTAACCATATTTTTTGCTTTTGATCAGGTATATCAATCAGGTTTTTATCATAAACTACAACCATACACCCTGGAACAACGTCAAGGTGAAAGTCTCCTTTATAATTCAGTCTAACACATCGAGATTTAGACTCACTCATTTTTTGATAGGTCTCATTTTCGTTAAGTCTACGAACCACTTCATTAAAAATAGTTTGAGGTTCGTAATTTGAGGACAGCAATTGGATGTGGATAATTACATCCAAGTCAAACTCTGACTTACCTATTGGTTTCGTGGTAGTCCCAATGGATACTGACCCTTGAGGGTATATTTCGATCTCCGCATCTTCAAAAAAATCTGAATCTTCACTGAGCCACTTGCTTATTGCTTCATAGGCACTTTTCAATCTGTTCCAGCGAGTTTGATCTAATTCTGCAGCCTCTGCCATTTTGGCCAAGGTGTCTTCAAGTTGTGTGTGTGAATCTGATGTGATTAACATGGCATTACTTTTAATTAAACAAAATTTTCCTTTCTTTACTTACATAATGCTCAAAGTGTGACACTTCGATCCTGTCACACTTTATACATTTTATCTTATATAGATGGAGAAAGAAAAAGAAGTGTCGTTTCAAAATGTTAATGACGAAGAGTTGTTCTTCTATATGGCGTGTAGAGATGAAGATCCTACTACTGCTGACTTGGCCTTTAATGAGTTTTATTCGCGTTTCAAGAATTACACTTTTTCAGTGTGCAGGGATTTTTTTATTAGTAGAAATCGATTTGACGAAGAGGATTTAAAAAGTTTTTTTCACAATGTGTTCTTGAAAATATATGATAAAGCCGGCGAGATTTCAATTGATAGCTCAGTGCCTAATGATGAAAAAGAATTTGTTATTCTAAAAATAATTAGTCGCTTTGTGAATTATGAAGGGTTAACCTATTTAAAGAGTTCTAAAAATTCCTCTTTGGAAATAAGCTATACGGACGATTTATTAAATGATGTTCCAGAAGAAGGATTATCTGAGTATCAGTCTATTGAGAGAAAAACATTAGAGAATGCATTGGCCTCGCTGAGTGATCGAAATAGATTCATTTTGCTGGATTTCTACCGACATGAAAACATAAATTCCGAAAAGGCTAATTGGACTCCTCCACAGACATTAACTGAAATGTGCAACTACTATGATACAACCAAACAAGCCCTTAGAAAAATTAAAGAACGGGCATTGAAGAAAATAATTGAGTACGTTGATCAATCAGAAAAGTTAAAAGTAGTTAAATAGATAAATCATGGAAAAATTTAACAAACGACTGACCAAATCTCTAGTGGAAACAGGTAATCTTGTTCCGTCTACAATCGAGGAGATTAAGATTTATCTGAAGAGTAATAAAATTGAGCAGTTGCCTGAACAGTTTGAGCTCAATATTGATTCAAGATCAAAAAGAGCCGAGTATAAATATAATAACCATCAAGAAAATTATTCAGGTACTGAAGAAAATCTGGCTCAAGCTGCAAGAGAAGGTCGAGAAGTTCCTACCGATATAAAAAAGAAAATGGAGAATGACAGGAAGAACTCTAATCCAGAAATCTAGGAAGGAATTTATCGAAGAACTTGCTGAAAGTGTTGCAGAGGATTACTGTCCAAAGAATGTAATTCAACCAGAAATAATTGCTGATGAAAATGGTATTACCTATAGCTATAATAATTATGGGCTATGTTTTGATGGAATGTTAGAACACAGGTTTGGTAAATTTCATATCTATATAAGCTTAAATAAAAGATTAGTTCATGAAACTTCAGCACGTGCGAGATTTACATTTGCCCACGAACTTGGTCACTATTTCATAGACGAGCATAGGATAAGCTTAAAAAATGGTAAAACACCATCTCACCCAAGCTACACCAATTTTCAATCTAAAAACCCAATCGAATTGGAAGCTGATCTATTTGCTGCGTGTCTGTTGATGCCAAAATCAAGATTTGAAGAATTATCCACTGGGCAGATCTTTAGTTTTAACCTCGTTGACATGATAAGTAAAAAGTTTAATACGAGCTTATCTGCTACCTTGATTCGTTATGCTGCCATCGACAACAATCATCCCATTTGTATAATATGTTCTCAAAATGGCCGGGTAAAATGGCATAGGACAAGCAGTGACTTTGGCTTTAAATATCTAAAGGGATATGATGAAAACATATCTCCATGGACTGTTGCAGGAGAATACTTTACAAAAAAGATTAAAAGAACATCAGACAAAGAGGAAGTTGAAGCAAAAGAATGGTATAAAATTGGCGAGAACTATAATAGGATGCTGTATGAAAAATGTATTTATGCGGATGCACAGAATTTGGTAATGAGTGTTCTTTGGGAAGATTAGCATAACAGGAATTCTTCAAGCTATTGACCATTATTGTCTAATTACCATAGTTTCTGCGACAATCGATCGTCTAACCTATAGATATCATCAACGGCATCGGTTAGAAAATAGGAAAGATTATAGATTTTCCTCCAGGGTATTCTATTGTTTCTAATTCATCTAAATCATTTGATTTTATTTGAGGTTTGGTTTGGCCTACCTTCAATTTAATATCAAATCTTATCTGATCTATTTTACATTCCCCTTGTGAAATGATTTTCAGAAACATGTCAAAATGAGGTTTTGTCAACTTCAATTCTTTATTACTGAATGGTTTTCTTCGCCTGCCTTTGGAAAAGTAAATTCTATTGTTCTTGTCAAGAACAGCATTATCAATTATGATCAATTCATTTGGTTTGATAGCGCAATCGTCATTTAATGACATAGAATCTACCATGACAATAATATCATTGTATAACGTAACCAAGTCCTTTACAGGGAGACCATTATGAATAGTCAATGCTTTAATCGGATGACCCACATTTATTGAATAGCTTTTTGTGGAAAAGGTAAGGAAGTCAGATTGGTTTTTGACTTGGTCAAAAGTCGTGAAATTAATTTTTTGCTCGTAATCTAGGATAGCTGATTTCCATTGACTAAGAAATTCTTCACCGTACCACCACCTAGAGCCAAAGGCGAGATGAGAGTAATTGGTATTTTCCCCATAATAGAGGCCATGATTGATGATATCAAAATCTCTTGAAGTCAATTTGTTTTCATTAGCTATATGAAGGAAGCCTTCAAAATATGGAGCAGCTATAAAGTATTGTCCCGTCGTGGTTGTAATGATGTAGGAGTCTTCTTTGAAATTGTCAATTTGATAGAACATTAAAACGTTTTTTTTGTTTTAGTATTTATCAAAGGAAAATCAATGCCATTATATGGAATGGTATTGATTGTACATATCTCTGTAGACATCCATCATTCTTGTTCTCTTATTTTTATTAACTGATGAATTTAGCAGAACAGCAAAGTGTTCTCTCAGCCGGCTATCACCCATTTGGAGATTGGCATGATAGAATAGCTCATTTATCGATTCCATTTCATCGAACATTTTGATTAATGGGAATTTAATTTTTGGCCTGTTTATCTCATACCAAGTTTTGTCATAGAAATAGTCATAAATAGGTTTACTACAATATGGGCTTTTGATTCTTTTTTCAAAAGCCAGCCCGATTTGTTTCAGTTTTTCAAATTGATCAGTCGAGTAGTCCTTAAATATTGACCTCCTATATTCTTGATTTAATTCAAGCGTCTTTTTATAATGAATTAATGCCTCCTTATTTAACAAAAAGTGATCGTCTGATTCATAACCAGTTAAAATGACCTTTTCTTTTACGTAAGGCATTGAGGCAAGAAACGGATACAAACATTCAATATAGGTTTTCTTTTTACATTCATATTTTGTCATCAATTCCTTGATTAAATCTAGGTTAACTTCAGCCCATAGTTCAATACCCACAAAGTTGCAGTTGAGCTTTCTCGAAATTTTCTCTGAGGTTTTAAAATCAGTTGAGAGTTTGCCAGGTAAAGAAAAGGAATAAACAGTCACTCTTTTTTTAAGTCTCAACAACCCAAAAAGAACAGCGCAAGAATCAATACCACCACTCATAAATAGACCAATTTCTTGTTCGCCCTGGCAATCAACTTTCAATTGATAAATAAACCTATTGCGAAGATCAGTGATATCAATTTGTTGATTTAGCATGATTTCTGTAAAGTTTATGGAGCTCTTCTAAAGCCTTGTAAATAACTTCTTGATTCGACTCAACAATTGATCTGTATTTGTTTAAGAAGTCCTTTAAAAGGTACTGTTTGCCTTTATCAAAGGCCGTATGTTTGATGTCCCAACCTAAATTGTAATAGCGCGAATAGTAATATCTTTTATTGCTACGCTTTGACTCAGGTTTAGGGAATTGGTTATAATCGGATTGATTTGTTAAGTTCTTGAAAACAGTCATTAAATCTTCCTTGTCAGTGTTCACTACAGCATCATCTTTTGATGAAGTAGATGGATTATTAATGGGTTTCAAATATTGTTCTTTGACGATTGACACCAGATGTGCCATTAGAACAGGAGGCACGGCTCTTCCAATCATTTCTTCAGGATCAGATTTACCATAGTTATAGTCATGAGGCCATGACCCTGCTCTTTCTAGTTCAGCAAGAGTTAAATGCCTTGGTTGATTATAATGATACATCGGTGCATTAGGAATGACGGTCGGAATGACCTTGCTTGCACTCACTTTATTTTTATTATACCAATGTTGTTTAGGATGTACCTTGGCAAAATTATTACCTGGTTCGAGTTGGTTCCATAAATCTTTCACCTGTTCACTTGTAATCCATTTTACCTGTTGTGGATTGACTTCTTCAATTTCCCGATAAGGAATAGGTTTTTCAGTCGATCGTAAATCAAGTTTTGGAAGAACTGATTTCAATTGATCTAAATAAACTTTAGTGTGATCTGTTTCATTGTCAAACATACTGTAATCGATCACTGCGTTTGAATCAATACTATTATCAATTCGAGGTGCTAAGTCTTTTCTTACCGCAATAAAGAATACTCGTCTTCTTTTTTGAGGCACCCCAAAGTTGCTGGCATCCAACAAATAAAAATTAACAAAGTAACCTGCCGCATCAAATGCTTTTAAAACGGGTATCATATAATTCAATTTTGACTTACCGATGATCAACCCTCTGACGTTTTCTGCGATGATAATTTTTGGCCTTAATCTTTTGGCTAGATTAATGAAATCGAAGAACAACTCTGACACTAATTGTTTTGGTGTATTTGCTGTATACTCAATTTCTTTCCCCCAATTTTTCTCTCGCTTACCATTTGTGGAGAATGTTTTACATGGTGGGCTCCCATCTAAAATATCGAGTTCATGTAATTCTTTTGGATAATCGTCCCATTTAACAAAGTCCTGAATCATTTCAGTGTATGAGTACTTTGGGTTCATGTTCAAATTATAAGTATCATTCTTTTTTTTGTCGAATTCTAAATTGGCCACAATATCACACGAGGCAAGTTTATAGCCCATTGAGCTGCCACCCCCACATGAAAATGTACTCATTACTTTAGGGAGAGTACTCTTGTGCCCTTCTACTTGCTTATTTACATCAGACAAGTGCCATTCATATGAGAATTTATGAAAGGATTCAGCTTCCGGAATTGTTTCTGTTTTTTCAGTTTGACAAACGGTATCTTCGTACCCTTTTTCAATAACTGGGGAAACCTTGTCAAGGTGAATAATGGTCTTTGATGGAAGATCACTTTTGATTGCTAAGTAGCCAACAAACTGTTTGTCTTTGTAAAAGGGTTCGACATGGTCAAACATATCAAGCAGTTCGAGGTTTTCAGAATTTTTGAAGGGTACTAGTACATTTTCGAGTGCAAGTCGCTTATTGAGTATTTCATCTTCAGAATAGCCCTGCTTCTTTTTATAGCAATAATAGTTATCCATGAAGAGCTTATTGGTTTGTGCCGTTTCACCCAATATTTTTTCAGTCAAGATGAGAATCCCTCCAGGAACTAAACCATCATAAATTTTCTGAATAACGTGTTTACGGTGAATTGGCCTGACAAACATCAATACCCAAAGCATGAGTACAACAGATGCATTAGAAACAGTTTGATTATGCACTAGATCATTGCTAAGTACTTTGACTCTTGAACTATGTTTGACGATCTTTTTCATGGCCTGTTCTAGCATATCTGCAGATTCATCAATTCCGATCAAGTTGGTTTTGTCATCAACCAGCTTTTCAATATTCAAAAGAGTTGTTGCAGTTGAACACCCCAAGTCATAAATATTAGTATTGGGTTTTGCGAATTGTTGGACAATTCGAGCAACATCTTCCTGTATACTTTCATAGCCAGGAATACTTCTGGATGCCATGTCATCAAAGACTGTGGCAACTTCATTTTTGAATGCAAAAGGTTCTTCTTTTGATTCTTTAAACACTTCGTCTTTTTTCATATTGAAAGTTTTTAATATTCGAATAAATCGAAGATGGTTAAGCTTGTTGGGTTGCCATATAGAATGCATTTGGGTTGCTTTTACGTTATGCTCTATGCCTGCACACGCATAGGTATTACTCAAAATTTCATATTGATTTTGCCTTCCAAAATGGAATGAAAAATGAAGCTTTTAGATGACCTCTGAATCATTGTTTTCAATTGACAACAATTCCATCAGTTCAATTAATTTATTCATCTAAGCATCGTTTAAGCCATTGGCTGACGGCCAATGGATGAACTTATGCTACTGGCTAATTGTGAATTGAAATTAGGTTAGCCTAACATTCTAATGTGATCCATATTCAATAGTGAATAATTCAATCTCTACCCTATATTTTATTCAATTGGTAACCATTCCATGGAATTAATGAATTCATTACCCTACATCAATAGTCTAATCAAAAATTCTATTATAACTATATAATTATCTGCCTGTCCCTCCCATCCATCAATATCTAGTCAAGTTTTACAAAGGATCAGTTCCTATTTATTATTGGATCTGACAGGATTTGTTTTAAACAAAACACGATCTGCTGATATAATAATTGAATTTAAAAATTATTAAAAATGACAGCAGACAATAGGATTATCCTTCCACCATATTTTACAAAGAGCAGGATTCAAGAATTACAGAAATTATTACCTAAGCACGTGGATAGGGTATTACTATTTTATAGTTATTTGATGTATAATTATTTAGCAATAGCCAGACGGGAAAAATATGATTATGATGAGTACCGTCTCACCAAATTTATTTCGGTGCACAGCGAGAAGCTAGCAAAAATATTCGGAAGAACAGAATATAGAACCATCTTATCAATTTTGAAGAATGAAGGGCTTCTAGAAATAAATGAATCCTATCATCAGGCGATTTCAACTAGTAAAATTCATATCAGTGGAAAAACCAAAGAGTACAAAATACCTAGTAGACTTTTGAATCATACTTTTAAGAAAGGATGGATAAAATACGAGTTGACCGATGCTAAATCTATAAATGCAAAAAGCAACTTTGTCAATTTCCTAAGGAGGAGCAAAGAAGATAATATCAAATTATGTGAAACAAGTAAAAATGTTTTACTTGAGTCTCTCAAAAAATTAGACTTATCCTTTTTACCAAAAGGTGATTTTTATGATAATTTCACTGGGCCTGGCATGGATAACTTTGGCAAGAGAATTCACTCTGTACTTACAAATTTGAATAAGAAACTGAGGCCATTAATAAAGTATTCTGATTCTAATGAAACGCTTGTTGAAATTGATATTAGAACAAGCCAAATATATTTCCTTGCAAATCTATCAATAGATTGGATGTTTAAGGTTCTTCGGCCACAGGATGCTGTAAAGTTCGAATCTACTATCCAGAAACTTGAAAAGTGTGAGGGCTTCAAATTATTCCGAAAGGATGTATTATTTAGTGATGTTGATATCTATTGTCGATTCGGTGAGGAGTTTGAGATAGAAAGATCAGACGCTAAAAATCTAATCTTTTCGATTTTGTTCAGTTCTCCATATGGAGATAAAGGTAGTGAGTTTGATTGCTTTGAGGAAGCATACCCAGGTCTGCTCGATATTTTGAATCAAATAAAGACAGAAAAAATCAACAGTTCTACTAGTAACAAGAGACACAGCAATTTAACATTGATCTTACAAAGAATGGAAAGTAATTTAGTACTTGACCAAGTAGTTGAAGAAGCAGCTAATTATGATATTACGGATTTACTTACCATACATGACTCTTGGTTGGTTAAAGCATCAGAGGCAGATAAGTTCATCGCAATTGCAGAAGGTGTATTTGAAAGGGTCTTTGGTAATTCGCCAAATCTGACAATTACTCAATTAGAAGACACAAAAAAGGAGCCCTCAAAAATTGAAGGCTCCAAAGTTGGATAATTAAATCTCAAAAAAGAGGCTACTGGCTCTAGGCTGCTGTTGCGTTGATCATCCTTTTCAATTCATTTCGAGACAAGGTTTTATCCTCCTTGCTCGATTTAGAATTTTCTAAAATGTTCAATAATAAATCTACCATTCCACCAGAGGCTTGAGTAGCATTTGATTTGATTTCTTTTTTGTCATTCATGATATTCAAAATTTAGTTTAAAACATTTGATTACCAGACAATTGTAACCATCCACTCAATGCATGTCAATGGAATGATGAAAAATATGAGGACCGTTGGTCTTAGTTGACTTTTTGAGTTCTGATCAACTGACCAAAACGATACTCTTCAATCTCAATTAACTTTCCTGTCTCAGAATAGTAGCGCCATTCACCGACTTGTAACCCACCGTTGTACTTTTCGCTTTGCCTCATAGTTCCATTCTCATCATAGTATTTGACCTCACCATGTAATTGTCCTTGTCTGTACGATGCATCCATTTGCAAATGTCCTGTCTCATAATACTTTATGTATCTATTAATCTGACCATGTTGATATGTTGCTTCTGTTTTCTTGTTTCCACTCTCGTAATAGAATGTGCAATGTCCATCTTGTTTGTCTGGATCAATAGAGGTTAAATACCCTTCAAACTGTTTAGTTCCATCTGAATAATAATCAATCACCATACCCGTCGGCTTACAGGAATTGTCAAACGTTATTTCTCGTTTATAGGTAATGTCTCGATAATCGATGACTGATTTCCATTCTTCATCATAGAACAAAACAAATGATCCTACCCGACAACCATTTACATAGTTACCACCTCCTATCACTTCACCGTTTTCATTGAATATTTCACTCAAACCATTTGCAACACCATTGTTTATAGTTTGACTATATAGCTTTTGACCATCTTCGGTATAGCTGACTTGCAAGCCTTCCGGAACCAATTCCTTAACCCTTCTATTGTAGATCAGCTCTTCATAAGAAGTAGTATTTCCATTAACCGCAAACTGTTCTTTGATATAAGAACCACTATCAGTTTTGTATTGTAATGACTTTTTTGAACCATCGTCATAAAAGTTAGCTATTCGTGAAAATACAGGATCTCCGACTACAGCATCAAATTCCAATATCATTTGACCATTTTCGGCATAACCTTTCCAGACCCCAGATTCTTCACCGTTAATCATTTGGCCCGTTAATTTAATTGTTCCATTGGCATGGTATAAGGTTTTAATTCCTTCCTCTTTTCCATTGACCACTTCGTATTCAGCTATCAGATTGCCATTTTCATCCCAATCTTTATTGGTGCCTGTTATATGGTTAACTGATTTCTTGACTCCATTTCGGTGATAATTGATTGCATAAACTCCAGTGCCATTTTCATAATTGACCTCTTCTCGAAGGGTGCGGGTTCCATTGCTACAATCCCAAGATTTATCCCATCCATGCTTTTTCCCATCTTTCCAATTAGATTCACCAATGAGTTGACCGTAGCATGCTCTTTGAGATTCGTCAGGCATGAAGTAGTAGATTTTAGTCATGCCATGACTTTTTCCATCTTTAAAATTTTTCTCTCGAATTAGATTCCTAACAGCATCAAATTCTTTGTATGTGCCATGTTTACGATAAGGAGGCTCGTCGGTAGTAGTGTAAACCTCATGAAGTTTAGTCTTACCATAATCATAATAAGTCTCAATAGTACGTTGACCAAATAATTGATGGGTTACTATAATTAATAATAGAACCGAAATGTAATGTTTGAATTTTAAGCTCATTTTATTGTTGATTATGAGCCCTGAGGAACAAAGAGCAGGAAAATTGATTGTTAAAAAAAGAAGGGCGTGAACCTCAGCTGAATTTATCACTAGCAAGGTATCGCCAAACACCAAGAGAAAATAAAACAACAGTCAGTAACACGCCCTAGGCGGGCGCGTTTCCCAACGGTTTCTTTTCTCATTTAAAATTTGGCGATTTTAGCTAGTAAGAAACGTTAGCAACGCAATTCTTTATATGTCTTTAGAATATATCTATTTCATAAATTCCATTTTGTCCATTTTATAACAAATCAAATTTAACCATTAATTGATAAAACGTATTATTATATAAATGGATTTGTGCTTGGGTATGAATTGTACAATTCTAATTCAAATATCATATTTAATTGTAAATAATTGCAATATTCTAAGATAGTGGTTTGATTTGACTCATGTTAAAGGTCGCAGAAATCGAATTGATCTATAGGTCAAAAGTGAAAGCTTCTGATCGAGTGAAAGTCTGCTGTTCATCCGATGCTTATAATGTATTCAAGCAATATTGGAACAAAGACAATCTAGAGTTGTTAGAGGAATTTAAAATCCTTCTATTGAATAGAGCCAATAAGTGCTTAGGTATATATGATATGTCTAGGGGAGGAGTAGCAGGTACAGTAGTTGACCCTAAATTACTATTTACTTCGGCTTTAAGGGCTGCCGCCTCTGGAATAATTATGTGTCATAATCATCCATCAGGAAGCCTTACGGCAAGTAGGCAAGATATTCAACTAACGAAGAAAATGAAGGCAGCGGGATTGTTATTAGATATCAATTTGTTAGATCATATAATTATCACATCGGAGGGCTATTATTCGTTGGCAGATAACTTCGATTTTTAAACGGATTCGTTCAAAGTTTTTAATTTGACCTTGTATAGTCTTCTAACTGTGGATGCTATATATTTTTTACCGAATCGAGTTTTCATACCTATCAGATTGAGTTTGTCAGAGATTTCTTGAAAGGTCATATCATTTTGACGATAGGCATAAATCATTTCCATTGCTTGAACATTGGCTTGATTGTTCAATGCATTTCTCTTTCGAACTTCCATGCCTTTGTATATAGCAGCCTTAGTTAGGTTCTCAGGCGTACCCATTTTGTCACCTCTTTGTTTTTTGATTTGTAAAGCTCTTCTAGTTCTCTCAGAAATCAATTCTCGTTCATGCTGAGCCAGTACTGCCATAATACCTACTGTTAAGGCATTAGCATCAGGCATATCTACAGCTCTAAATTCAACCTCCGAATCTCGTAGTTGAAATATAAAAGCAGCATTGCGTGACAACCGATCAAGTTTAGCAATTAATAGAATGGCTTGGTTTGATTTGCAATAGGCTATTGCTTCTTGAAGTTTGGGTCTATTGTTGTTTTTACCAGACTCCACTTCAATGAATTCCTTTAGAATAGTATCATTTGTAGAAATAAAGGATCGAACCATAGATTTTTGGGCTTCGATTCCAAGACCAGACCTACTCTGGTTGTGAGTTGAGACTCTGTAATATGCTACATGTTCCATGTCTTGAATGTATCTTTCGATAAAACAAACCAAAACTGGTGGGTAGCCTACCAAAAAAATCATTTTTTAAACCACGGTTTGTAAAATGATATATTTCTTCAAAACGTGATATGGTACATAATCTAGTAGTCGACTATTAGATTTTGTGACCGCGTGTAATCTAGTAGACAACTACACAGGTGAATTCGTAAATATGGATTAGCAACAATCAATGGGCGCCCAAATTGATTATTGACACAGACAGTTGTTACTAGTTGTCGTTTGTAGTTATGAATGAGAAAATGTCTTTTTTTAAGTAGTAAATAGGAGAATTTGGAACTCTATTTAACCTTGTAAAAAAACCTCTCTTCTCATGGCGCTTGACTGTATCAACACTACATCTCAATATTTCAGCAGCTTCTGGGAGGTACACAAATTCCTTATCCAACTCCTTAGATGCATTATTTGATTTGTCTAGTTGTGGTAGCCTTTCTAACAGCTCTTTTGTCTCTTTCAATTCTTGTTGTAAAATCTCTGTCAATTCACTTTTAAATTCTACCAATTCTACTTTGATAACACTTTTTACATCTTTGGCGATTGCCTCGTTAAACTTGCTCATAATCTTGAATTTTTCGTTTTAAATAATTTATAATTCAAAGATGAGTTTGAATTGACTCAAAATCCATATACAAAAAGTGTCTATTATTTTTCGCTATATTTCGCGTTTTTGAGCAATTGAAGGCTGTTTTGTATGACAACTCAATTAGTCCATTTTTAAAAGGTGTCTTGGCTATGAGTCACTTATTTGACTCACTTTTGACTTGTTTTCAATGTAGCGCTGAAATTGGGAATGCTGAATGTCTCCAGGTGGTCTCAAAAATGTCAATAAATCATGTTCATCACGTAAGTCAGGATTCTTTTTAATTGAATCATCAATATGGATCATAAGTTTAGTGATAAAATTTTCGGTAGTGTGGAAATACCACAATGTGTTTTGGTATAGAGACAATTCTAATGAACGAGCATAATGCTCGACCAATCTCATAAATGCATAGAAGGTATTTAGTGACTCCATTATGAATATGGCATCTGAGTTATCATTTTCTATATCCATATCGTTAAACAACAAATGTGCTAAATTGAAATAGTTGAGTGGATCAGCTAGAAAATTTGTTCTTTTCTTGTACCTAATCTTGGCGCTCTTAAAATTTTCACCTTCAACAGATGCTTGTTTTGCGAATTCGTCAAATTCTATTTGCCCATTTTCAACTTGTTTGAAAAGGTACTTGTACTTGCGAGTAGGTGTTTTTTTTGGTTCTTTATCTTCGAAAATCATTCTGCTACTCGGAAATAGATCACCCAAATCGACTAGATCATTTAATTTTTTGAATGGTTCGTAGGTCTTATCAAAATGACTTAGAGTGGCAAGCTTTGGTGACCACCATCTTTGTAGGAAAAGCATAGCGTTATAGGCGATAGCCTGGGAAGGTGTATATCTATAAAACCTCAGAATCCGAGACAATTTAAAATCTGGCAAATCATTTTTATAATCTTGCGTTTCAATTCTAATCATATCGGAAATTGCTCGCATTTCTTCCTGCCCATCGGGGGACTCTTCAATGTGTTTTGGGTTCTCTAATAATTTAAGATTGCTCCTTTTGCACCAAGAGCTCATAGTTTTTGATTTTCCTTCTTTGTAAGTGATGTATATATAGAAGGGCACTCTTGAATTATCAATAATAGAATTTTCAATTTGTTGCTCATCTTTAATCTTATTGTTGAGCTGTTCAATTGACCAATTGCAATGTTTGACGTGGGACTCATTTTCAGGCTTTAGACTTTTATAGTATTCTTCGAATACAATTCTTTGTTTCGCCATGTCAATAATTTCCTGCTTTGATTCTCTGACCTCTTTGGGGTGATTCTTTCCACCTTTAAATTTGTATTGAATTTTGGGAGGATCGTTTGTTATCATTTTAAATATGCTTTTCTGAGAAAAGCAATTTACCAAATCTTATCGAGTTCTCTATGGACTGATAAGTTGAGCAGTTTAGCATATTCTTGTGTCTGTTGTAATTTTTTATGCCCCATTAAACCCTGAACAACTTCAAGACTGACACCTCGGTTTAGCAAAGTGGTTCCAAAAGAATGTCTACTTGAATGAAATGCCAGACGTTTATCAATTTTGGCCAACTTAGCAATCAATTTCAACAATCGGTTTTCATGTTCATTAGAGTAGGAATTAAAGAAATATTCGGAATTCGGAGTTAGTCGATCATACTTTTGTAAAAGCTTCTTTGGCATGCCTTTAAAGAGCTTGTGGAGAGGAAGGTTAAGTAAGTTTTCTGTTTTTTGCATTCTTATTTCAAGGTTCCAACTTCCATCTTCAAGTTTGACAATGTCTTTTTTTCTTAGACTTGCAATATCAGAGAACCTTAAACCCGTATATACGCCGAACATGTATATGTCTCTAGCCTTGTCTAACTCGGGATCGCTTTTCAAATCAAGATTTTCAATACGTCGAATTTCATCCTCTTGAAGAAATATCTTTTTTGATGGAACTGACTTTACCTTGAATTTCAAAAAGGGGTTCTTTCGCATATCAATATGTTCCTTTGCTATTGCGAGATTGACAAATTTCTTGAAATTCTTAAATTCTTTGGCGATTGTATTTCTATTGGTGATGCCTTGATCAATCAAAAATCTCTCAAACTTGCAACATAAGTCATAATCGATCTGACTGAATACTAGGTTTGGGTTGAACTCTTTAATCTTGTTATAAAAAACTCGTTGTTGTCTGATAGTCCCACTTCTTAATGTACTGTGATTCAGTTCATAATCAACAAACTCAATGAACGTCATTTTAGACTTGCCATTCAAGTGGAATTGTTCGAGCATATCAAGCGTACATTCTCTATCACGCTCGGTTAAGGATATCTCATAATCTTCAAATTCACCTATCCTTTTCTCAAGAATTCGGTTGAGTGATATGTACTGTGCATGATTGTTATTGATCTTCCTTTTCTCCTTATTCCATTGCTTGGGTTCTATTTTTATTTCGGAGCTCAGATACTTGTATTTACCTCCTTTATAGGCTCGAATCTGAATTAGGGCCTTTCCATCTTTACCAATTATCTTTTTCCGGTTATATACCAGGCTGTATTCTATCATAATTTTATATTTTAAGTACTCTAGTCAATAATTGCTATTTGACTACACAACTCAAAATTATTATGACCAAACGGGTACAACACACGGTACAACTTGGGTACAACTTTTTTGCTTATAGTTGCTTTAATGTGCGTAGAGGTACATGGCCTAAAAATGGTAGAATGGACGATTAATGTGGTGTAGGGACAAAAAAGGGCTGAATCCGTTAGAATTCAACCCTAGTTTGTGACCTTGTCAGGATTCAAACCTGAAACCTCCTGAGCCGTAATCAGGTGCTCTATTCAGTTGAGCTACAAAGCCAAATTAATTTGTACTCGCGACGGATGCCACGGTTCAAATATTTATGCAAATATAGTTGAGTCTATTATTTTGTCTCAACCATTTAAAAGTATTTTTAATAAAAATAAGGAGGCCGTTGCCGTCCCATAGTATTTGATCACCAACCAGCGATTTTGTATGTCATGCCACCAGAGTACTACCCATGGTCTGTATGCCAATCCGATAAGGAGACACACAAATGAAGCATAATATAGGAAGGAAGTGATATGTTTTGTCGCTTCCAAAGCGCCAGATTACAGCGAACGTTTGATTTCTCTTTGCTCGAATCCTTCGATCACATCACCCACCTTGATATCGTTGAAGCTTTTGATCGAGATACCACATTCGTAGCTGTGTTTCACTTCAGACACATCGTCTTTGAATCGCTTCAATTGTCCGATTTCACCTTCGTAAGTCACGATACCGTCTCTAATCAATCGAATGTTGTTCGAACGTTTCACATATCCGTCAGTCACATAACAGCCTGCTACAGTACCTACCTTAGATATTTTGAATACTTCTCTCACTTCTATGTTACCCGTGATGACTTCTTCTACAGTAGGAGCCAATAGGCCTTCCATAGCGTCTTTCACTTCGTTGATTGCATCGTAGATGATCGAGTATAGTCGGATTTCTACTTCGTCAGTTTCGGCAATTTTCTTAGCTCCTCCAGATGGGCGAACTTGGAAACCAATGATGATCGCATCTGAGGCAGAAGCAAGCAACACATCAGATTCTGAAATCTGCCCCACACCTTTGTGAATGATGTTTACTTGTACTTCTGTGGTAGATAGTTTCAATAATGAATCAGACAAGGCTTCTACAGATCCATCCACGTCACCTTTCACGATCACGTTCAATTCTTTAAACGAACCGATTGCCAAACGACGACCAATCTCATCCAAAGTAATGTGCTTCTTAGTTCGGATGTTTTGTTCTCGTTGTATTTGCTCGCGTTTAGTCGCAATTTCACGGGCGTCGCGATCAGATTCCATGACATTGAACTTGTCTCCTGCTTGTGGCGCACCATCTAGTCCTAGCATTTGTAGTGGGGTAGAAGGACCAACTTTGGTTAGTTTTTTGCCTGTGTGATCAAACATGGCCTTTACCTTACCGAAGTAAGATCCAGCCAATACCACGTCGCCCACATTCAATGTGCCCGACTGTACCATCATGGTGGTAACATATCCACGCCCTTTGTCCAAAGATGCTTCAATGATCGAACCGACTGCTTTCTTGTTAGGATTCGCTTTTAGTTCCAAGACTTCGGCTTCGAGCAATACTTTTTCAAGAAGGTCATCGATACCTTGTCCTGTTTTAGCAGAGATTTCTTGACACTGGTATTTACCCCCCCAGTCCTCTACTAGTATATTGTTGGCCGACAATGCTTCCTTAATTTTATCAGGGTTAGCATTAGGCTTATCTACTTTGTTGATTGCAATAATGATCGGAACACCAGCTACCTGGGCGTGATTGATTGCCTCTTTAGTTTGTGGCATCACGTCATCGTCTGCTGCTACTACGATGATTACAATATCTGTAATCTTGGCACCCCTCGCTCTCATGGCGGTAAAGGCTTCGTGACCAGGTGTATCAAGAAAAGCAATTTTCTTGCCCGACTCGGTGGTTACGTCATAGGCGCCAATGTGCTGGGTGATACCACCTGCCTCACCTGCAGTTACTTTAGAATCTCTAATGTAATCGAGCAAAGAGGTCTTGCCGTGATCTACGTGTCCCATAATGGTGACAATCGGAGCACGGTCGATCAATGATTCTTCTGAATCTTCTTCTTCGGCTACATCTACTTCATCGTCTTGTGTGGTGAAGTCTACGTTGTATCCAAACTCATCAGCAATGATGGTGATCGATTCAGCATCGAGTCTCTGGTTGATAGACACAAACATGCCCAAAGACATACAGGTTGAAATGATGTCGTTGACAGACACGTCCATCAAACTAGCCAAGTCATTAGCGGAAACGAACTCAGTTACTTTTAGTATCTTAGATTCTTCCTGTTCTTGCATTAGCCTTTCTTCTTCGGCATCTGCTACGGCGGATCGTTTTTCTTTTCTGTATTTAGATCTGCTTACACCAGAGTTGGTATTTCCACCGCTCAGTTTGGCAAGTGTGGCTTTGATCTTATCTTGAATTTCTTTGTCGGTCAATTCTTCTTTGACGACTTTCTTTTTGCCTTTGTCGAATCTGCCTCCTTGTGCTGGTCTTGCATTTCTAGGTCCACCGACTTCCTTCTTAGACGTGCTGATACGTTTTCTAGGGCGCTTTTTATCGCCAGACGTGTCAGATGAAGCTACAGGCTTACCTTTGTCTCCTCTACTTGGAGCTTTAGGCAATTCGATTTTACCTAATACTTTGAGTCCTCGTAGAGAATCCGCTTTGGCTTCGATGGTTTTGTTTTCTTCTTTTACGACAGGTGCTGGAGTTTCGTCTGGTTTAGCTGGCTCCTGTTTAGGAGCAGGTGTAGGTGTTTTTTCTACTGCCTTTGGTTTAGCTTCAGTTTTGGCCTCTGTTTTTTTAAGGGCTTCTTCCTTTTTAGGCTCTTCTTTCTTTGGCTCTTCTTTTTTAGGTTCTTCTTTTTTAGGTTCTTCTTTTTTAGGTTCTTCTTTTTTAGGTTCTTCTTTCTTCACCTCAGGAGCTGGCGCTTTTTCTTCTACCTTAGGAGCTTCCTCTTTCTTAGGTTCTTCTTTTTTCTTGGCGCCATCAAGATCAATCTTACCGACTACTTTGAAACCTTGAAGTTTTGGGCTGTCTACAGATGACTCTTCTGTTTTTGCAGTTTCTTCAGGCTTCTCTTCCGCAGCAGGAGCGTCTTCTACGGGAGCAGTATTGTCTGTAATAAGAATCTCTTCTTCTTTGACGGGCTCTTCTTTTGCCGGAGTAGCTTCGGCAGTGATCACCACATTGTCGCCAGATTTGGTGCCAATAGTGAGACCGCTGGCCTCTTCCTTCTCATGTGCAGAATCGGCATATTCTTTTGCCAGTATCGCATATTGATCCGGAGTAAGCTTGGTGTTGGGGCTCCGCTCTATCTCATGCCCCTTGCTAGACAAGAATTCTGCGACGGTATCGATACCGACATTTAGTTTTCTTGCTGCCTGATTGAGTCTTATCATTTTACCTTCAGCCATAGTCAATTAAAAAGTATTCTTCTGATTTTAATAATCAGTTATTGTTCAAATTCTTGTTTTAAGACACCCAATACATTATTGATGGTCTCTTCTTCCAAATCAGTTCTTCTAAGCAATTCTTCAGTAGAAAGTGACAATACACTCTTAGCTGTATCCAAACCGATTTTTCTCAATTCGTCGATTACCCAATCTTCGATTTCGTCGGTGAATTCCGCCAAGGCTACATCTTCTTCCTCTAGTCCGTCTAGTTCTCTGAAGACGTCTATCTCCATGTCTACTAGTCTACTGGCTAGTTTGATGTTTTGTCCACCTTTTCCGATAGCCAAAGATACTTGGTCGGGCTTGAGGTAAACAGACACTCGCTTATTCTCTTCTTCGATTTTGATGCTTGTAATTTTCGCTGGACTTAGTGCTCTAGTGATATAGAGATCCAAGTTGTCAGTGAAGTTGATCACATCAATGTTTTCATTTTGTAATTCACGCACAATGCTGTGAATTCTTGACCCTTTCATGCCCACACAGGCACCTACAGGATCAATTCTGTCGTCGTAAGACTCTACTGCTACTTTAGCTCTTTCTCCTGGCTCACGAACCACTTTTTTGATGGTGATTAATCCATCATAAACCTCTGGTACTTCACTTTCGAAAAGTCTTTCGAGGAAAGTAGGAGAGATTCTAGATAAGATAATTCTAGGGTTGCCGTTTACGATCTCTACGCGATCTACAATGGCTCTTACCGAATCACCTTTTCTATACCTGTCTTTGCTGATTTGTTCTGATTTAGGAATCGTCAATTCGTTTCCGTCTCCATCGATCAGCAGAACTTCTCTACTCAAAGTTTGATATACTTCGCCTGTGATGATTTCACCTACGAGATCTTTATATTTTTGAAATAGAATGTCTTTTTCTAGGTCTTTGATTTTTTGAATTAAGGTCTGACGTGCAGTCATTACCATTCTTCTACCAAAATCAAGCAGTTTCACTTCTTCAGCTACTTCTTCGCCAATTTCGAAATCGGGCTCTATTTTTCTAGCCTCGGTCAGACTGACCTTGTCATGATCCCAGATGTCTTCTGAGTTGTCATCCACAATTTCTCTAAACCTCCAAATTTCAAGGTCACCTTTGTCAGCATTGATAATGATGTCAAAATTGTCATCATATTCAAACTTCTTTCGGATCATAGTTTTGAATACATCTTCGAGTATTCTTATCATCGTAGGACGATCTACATTTTTGCTTTTTGCAAAATCCGAAAACGACTCTATTAATACAGAACTATCCATTTTATTATTTGAATGAAACTAGAACAATAGTTTTATTTATTTCCTCAAAATTAAGGACTTTGGACTCAGTAGTTTTTTTCTTTTTGTCTATCAAAACTTCTAATTCGATGGACTTGTCATCTACTTTGGTGAGTTGACCTTCCACTAGGGAGTTGTCATTCAAAGTCACTTTTACATTTTTGCCAATGTTTTTGACATACTGTCTGTTCAGTTTGAGTGGGTGATCTAACCCTGCTGAAGAGACTTCTAATGTCAGCGGTTCGTCCAGATCAATTTCTTCATCAATAAAACGAGAAACTTCGCGGCTTACCTTAGAACATTGTTCGATCGAAATCCCATGATCGCCATCGAGCAATACAATGACTTTCCCAACTTGGGCGTTTCCTTTTTTGATGATATCCACTAAAAACAGGTCGTCCTGTTCTGCAAGGATACTTTCAACAAGTGTTTGTATTTTATTTACGATGCTCTCAGTCACAATTTCTACCATAAAAATAGGGGACTCAAGTCCCCTCATTCCTGAAATCTATATTTCGAATGCAAATTTAGATGAATAATCCGTCAAAACAAATATTTGCTTGATTAATGGGCTGTGGAGTAATCAAGCAGATCTAAGTAGAAGATAAGGGGCATTGGTACATTCTTTATAGGGTTTGAAAGTTTGGCTTTTCGGCTCTAATCGTTGGGCTTAAAGTAAAGGACTTTATATTTTCAACTATAAATAGGGCTTTGTTTGCCGTGTGGGAAAATCCAATTTTTCTACTACTTACCACTAAGCCTGATCGGAACGTTTTACTTTTGTAGAAAGTTGATCTGAATTTTATGAAAAACATTGAAACTCAAATATTGATAGAAGCACCTGTGGAAGTGGTGTGGCGCGTGTTGATGAATTTTGAAGCGTACCGAGATTGGAATCCATTTATCACTATAGAAGGGGAACCTGTGTTGGGGAATAAGTTAGATGTGATTATTAACATGGATGGAAAGAAAAACTTTTTTAAACCTAAAGTAGTCGTGTGTGAAGAAGGTCGCCAATTTGAATGGATGGGCAAAATCTTGCTGAAAGGTCTTTTTGCAGGCAACCATTATTTCAAACTCCATCCAGTTACTGAATTCCAGACCCAACTGATACATGGTGAAAACTTCTCTGGTCTTTTGCAAGGCCCAATTATGAGAAAGATTAGAGAAAAAACGATGCGTGGATTTGAAACGATGAATATTGCTATGAAGGAGTACTCGGAGAATCGTGTGATTTAGTATGCGTGCATAACTAATTGATCTATTCCTTTCGAAATTGGGTGGCATCCTGTATAATTGAAAATTAAACAGCAGCAATCATGTCGACATATGCCCAAGTTTTGCTCATTGCAATCCCTTTTTTTATGGTATTGCTGGTAGCCGAATATCTCTATGGCTGGTTTGTGAAAAACCAAACTTTTCGAAGTTTTGATACCATATCCAGCCTGAGTTCAGGTATTACTAATACAGTCAAAGATATCCTCGGGCTCACCTTGGTAATTGTGGGATATACGTGGATGTATGAGCATATGGCGCTGATGCATATCAAAGCTACAGTTTGGGTATATCTGATAAGTTTTATTGCTGTAGATTTTGCGGGATATGTCAAGCATTATATGGCACACCATTTCAATTATTTTTGGAATGAACATGTGATTCATCACAGTAGTGAGGAGTTTAATTTGGCCTGTGCCTTGCGGCAATCCATTTCCACTTTCTTTAGTCTCCATGCTTTTTTACTGATCCCTGCGGCTATGCTGGGTATGCCACCTAAGGTGATTGCGACTATAGGTCCATTACATCTTTTTTTGCAGTTTTGGTATCATACGCGTCATATTCCAAAGTTGGGGATTTTAGAATATATCATCGTAACGCCTTCCCAGCATCGAGTACATCATGCGATCAATAAAGAGTATTTGGATAAAAATATGGGACAAATTTTCCCATGGTGGGATCGGATGTTTGGCACTTTTCAGGAGGAGATGGAGGAAGTGCCGTGCATTTATGGTACTAAAAAGCCAACAGCGACATGGAACCCTATACTGACTAATTTCCAGCATTTATGGATACTGATGCAAGATGCTTGGCATACGAAAGATTGGAAAGCTAAATTTACTATTTGGCTAAAGCCAACAGGATGGAGGCCTGCAGATGTGATCGAAAAATATCCAATAGAAGGGGTCATAGATGATGCTACCATGCAGGTGAAATACGAGACTGAGGCATCTAGGGTGCTACATGTTTGGTCGTGGGCGCAATTGGTGCTTACACACGTGTTTTTACTGTTTATGTTGGTCCATTTTGAATCTATTGGTTTCCCAAGATTGTTTATTTACGGTGCTTTTCTTTTTGTTCATATCTATGCTTATACGACTTTGATGGATGGCAGTCGCCTCGCCATTTTGGTGGAAGCAATCAAATGCTTTGGTGGCATCTATTGGATTTTGCAGTCTGGTGATTGGTTTGGGCTGAATGCTTACTGGTCTGCAGGATCTGTTTTGATGATGATTTATTTGGTGCTGTCTTTGATGGTTACGATTGGGTTTTCTTTATGGGAGCTAGGCGCTGATCGCAACAAGCAGGTGCTGGCCTGAATAAATATCTAGTCAGATCAGTGTTGTCTTAAATAGAACCATAACTTTGATTGATAATGAGCGATATTCAAACCAGAGCTGATATTGATCGATTGCTTTATGATTTTTATCAAAAAATAATAAAGGATGAAGAAATAGGGTATTTCTTTACCGAAGTGGTGAAGCTGGATTTGATTCATCACTTGCCTAAAATTGCTGATTTTTGGGAGACTACACTTTTTCATCAGGTTAAATACAAAGGCAATCCGATCGCGCCGCATTTAGCGATGAGTCAAAAATCTCCAATGACTAAGGCGCATTTTGATCGGTGGGTAACTGTGTTTTGTGAGACCGTAGATGGCTTGTTTGCAGGCGCTATGGCTGAAATGGCCAAACAACGGGCGCAGTCTATTGCTACTGTGATGCATATTAAGATTAAAACCTCCTTGAACTTTTGAGTTTGCCTTTGCGGGTGTAGTATTTCCAAGTACCGGTGGGTTCGCCTTTTTCGTAGTGCTCTTCTGCGGCTATTTTTCCATTGTCGTGGTAGGAGGTCCATGTGCCTTGAGGGAGACCGTTTTCATAATTTTCTTTGAGCTGTAATTCTCCATCGAGGAAATAAATGTTGCGTGTGCCAGTGCCTTTAGATAGGGTGCCTTTAGGCAATATTTCACCTTGTATAGAAAAGTAATCACTCACATCTATAAGTAAGCCGTGTTTCCAGTTTTCGTCTTGGATGAGTTGTTCGTTTTCATAAAAATGACCCCACAACCCATTTTTCATATCGGCTTGATAGACGCCTATAGAGTTTAGTTTGCCAGACTCGTAGTAGTCGATCCATTGGGCGTCCTTTTGGTTGTTTTTGTATTTACCTTCGGATAAGAGAGCACCCGATTCATAGAAAAATTTCCAAAGCCCTTGCTTGTGATCTGCTTGATAGTCGCCTATGGAAAACATGACGCCATCTGGCGACATACTCACCCAAGTGCCAGTTTTTAAACCTGCTTTATAATGACCTTCTACGCTGAGTGTACCGTCTTTGAAGTATTCTTCATATTTACCATCAAGGAGGCCGTTTACATACTGAGCTGCTAGTGTTTTGTTTTTGTTGTAGTGATATTCTTCTACCGTGCCATTGAGCAATCCTGATTGATAAGGTTCTATTCTGGCTATTCTTCCATTGGCATGAAAGTAAGTCCACGTGCCAACGGGTAAGTCCTTTTGGTAGTGTTTTTCAAAATTTTTACTGCCTATTGGCGAATATTCTGTCCATACACTGTCTTTTTTGCCTAGTTCATAATAGCCCGACAGTGCAATTTGCCTATTGTCATAATATTCAAAATAAGACCCGTCTAATACGTCGTCTTTGAAATGGGAAGAGGTGATGATTTCGCCATACGGATCATAAGTGTTGTAAGGACCTTGCTTTTGACCATCTTCGAGGAGAATGGCTTCAGCTATGGTATTGTTTTGAAATTTATACCAAACACTATCAGGTTTGCCATGATCGTAGTAGCCAGTCACAAGCATTCCATCCCATCTGCGATGAAACTGCCATTGGCCTTCTCGCTTGCCTTGGTAGACTTTCCCTTTGGATCGAAAGGAAGTGTCAGCGACTACTTCTTTATAAAAATCCTGTGCTTGAGAAAGCATCGGAGTTAATAAGATCACCAATATGTAGAGCGTACATTTTTTCAAATGCATAGTATGACTAGTCGTTTGACACAAAGCAAACAATTAACGGGATGGCTTTGGCAATTGTTGTAAGAAATTTTACCAACGGATAAGTGCAGAAGCCCAAGTAAACCCACTACCAAAAGCCGCCAGACAAACCAAATCACCATCCCTTATTTTTCCTTCTTGCAGGGCTTCGCTTAGCGCGAGAGGTATAGAAGCTGCTGTGGTGTTTCCGTATTTCTGAATATTGTTGAATACGCAGTCGTCGCTGAGGTTTAGTTGTTTTTGGATATACTGACTAATACGTAAGTTGGCTTGGTGGGGGATTAGCATGTCAATATCATCTGCCTGAAAGCTGTTTTTTTCTAGCGCTTCTTGTATGACTTGCTGAAATCGTACCACAGCGTGTTTGAAAACAAAGTTGCCATTCATATATGGATAGTAACGGATGTCTTCTGGGTCATTTCTTTCGATATAGTTGGGTATCCAGTCGGTAGTAGCGGGGCCTATCAATGCTAGTTCTTCGGCATGTTGCCCTTCGGAGTGGAGGTGGGTAGATAAAATGCCCTTGCCCGCCTCGTCTGTGGCTTGCAAGATAGCTGCTCCAGCCCCATCTCCAAAGATGACCGATACACCGCGTCCTCGGGTGGTCATATCAAGGCCTCCACTGTGTACTTCACTGCCTACTACAAGTACGGTTTGATACATGCCCGTTTTGATGAATTGATCTGCTACAGAGATGCCATAGACAAAGCCCGAACATTGATTTCTGATGTCGATTGCTCCGATTTCTTTTTTGAAGCCAAGTTGCTTTTGTAGCATTACCCCTGGGCCTGGGAAGTAATAGTCTGGACTGAGTGTGGCAAAAACAATAAAGTCGATATCGTCTACTACTACACCAGCTTTTTCGATCGCCATACGGGAGGCTTTGGCTGCCATAGTAGAGGTGGTGTCTTCACCACCTGGCACGATGTGTCGCCTTTCTTTTATGCCTGTGCGCTCCTGAATCCAAGCGTCGTTGGTATCCATGAGGGGTTCTAGTTGTTGGTTGGTGACTATGCGGTCTGGTACATAGTGCCCCATGCCTATGATTTTTGCACTTTTCATTTTTATCATTTTTGGTATATGCTTACAAAAAAAACGCTACTGCGTAGTTATACAATATCGCCAGTATCAAAGTCAATTTCAATAGTCAGACCAGAATTTGCTAGCGATTATCCTGCTAACTGTTATTCAAACAAGGTGTAGTTGCCCAGCTGGTCTACAGAAGATTGGGGTTTAATCAAGTGTTCACCATTGTTTGAAACATTGGTGATTAAAGGAGATACAGAGTGGTAAGTGATCTTTTCTGTCCCATCGGTATTATGCAAAATTTGCATCAATTCTTCGGTTGTAGAATAGCTGTCGAGCCATTTTTTTTCTAGGTCAATTGGGAGTACGCCAGGCATGTGTGTGCCAAACTCTGGCGTGTTGTTGTAGTTGGGCACTTCGATAATTCTGAACGTATAGTGCACATGACCTTCCATGTCTTCGTTTTCTTCCCAGATGCCTGGTAAGCTAATGAGCGGTTCAGAAGGGTTGTGAAAATAGTGTGGTGTTTTTCGTTTCTTGCCGTATTGTTTCCAGAGGTAAAAACCATTCGCAGGAATCAAACATCGATGTTTTTCTAGGGCAGACCTCAAAGTAGTCTTCGAAAGGAGCTGATCTCTATCGCAGGTCAATAGTTTAGGAGAAATACTTTTGTTGTTAGACCACTCCTTATTAGTGCCCCAGAATAGGAATGAAATTTTGTTTTTTGCCGCATCGGTCACTATTGGTAGTTGTTGGGTAGGGGCGGCGTTGTAGTTGGGTACCGTAAACTCCTCGCCTTTCAGTCCGAATCTGGCATTGATGGCGTTAAAATCCGAGTATATCGTGTACCTATCTATCATATATTTTTTCTCTAGTGCTGGTTGATGAAATCAAATGCCCGATCTTCCGACCAATAAGTACCCTCTCTTCCGCTGGAAGAGAAACCCACATGGCCGCCAAATTTAGGCATCTCAAAATAAACATTTTTCGAAGTTTGGAATTTTGTTTGATCAAAACAAGATTCTGATAGAAAAGGATCGTTTAGTGCATTTACTAAAAGTGTAGGTATTTCTATGCCCTCGATAAAATTGACGGCACTGCATTTGGCATAATAATCATCAGCCGAGTCGAATCCGTGTAATGGAGCCGTTACCACATTGTCAAACTGGTACATGTTTTCTACTTGCATCAGTCGATCCACATTGACCGACCCTGGGATTTTGTCATTTTTTGCTCTGCCTTTTATTTTCAATGATTTCAAAAATCTTTTGCAATATAAAAAATTGTGAGGCTTATCTATTTCATGGCAACACCCTTTGAGGTCGATAGGTACAGAAAATGCAAAAGCGGATTTGATCCTAGGGTCTCGTTTGCTCTCGCCCAAATATTTTAAAGTCAGGTTGCCTCCCAAGCTAAATCCACCAAGTGTAATATTAGGTATGTCTAAGGTTAACGCATGATCTACTAAAGTAGAAAGATCTTGAGTAGCCCCACTATGATAAAAACGAGGCGTATTATTCATTTCTCCACTACATCCGCGGTAATTCCAGGCGATCACATGCCATCCTTCTCTGTGAAACCGCTTTACCATGCCTTCTATATAAGGTCTATGGCTATCTCCCTCTAGCCCGTGCGATAAAATGAGAAGTTTGTTCGAGTTGGTTTTGTACCAATCCAAATCTAGAAAATCACCATCAGGCGTATCTATTCTAACTCGCTCGTAATCGGGCAGGTTTTTTACTTTTCTAGTGATTCCAGGAATGATCGTTTCGAGATGCCGATTAAAAAGCAGTTTCGGTCTCTGGTAGTTTGAATTAGATATTATCGGCATTGAAAATAACTACGTGTTTTTTTTGTTCAAATTTAAAATTTTAAAATTTTTGAACCCATTCTTTCCGAAAACTATATTTTTTGAACCTAATACTAATCGACAATCAAACTTTCGGGATAGATTAATTTGATTAAACCTCTATTTCGGGCTAATTTAGCCTTTCGATTTTCAATTAATCAAAAACAATGGCGGAAGTAATAAAGATGCCTAAGATGAGCGACACCATGGAAGAGGGTGTAATCGCGTCTTGGCTAAAAAAAGTAGGGGATGAAGTAAAATCAGGTGACATTCTGGCGGAGGTAGAAACCGACAAAGCCACCATGGAACTTGAGTCTTATGACGACGGAGTATTACTTCACATTGGTGTAGAAGAAAAATCTGCAGTTCCAGTTGATGGAGTTATTGCTATCATTGGAGAGAAGGGAGAGAAAATTGACGACTTGCTAGCAAGCTTGTCTAGCGGTGCACCTGCACCAGCTGCCAAAGAAGAAGCACCAGCAGCGGCTCCCGCTCCTGCTCCAGCAAGCGCAGAAAAAATAGACACCTCTGGAATCAACGCTCAGGTCATCAAAATGCCTAAGATGAGTGATACTATGGAAGAAGGCGTAATCGCCGCATGGATCAAAAATGTAGGCGACGACGTGAAGTCAGGAGATATCCTTGCAGAAGTAGAAACAGACAAAGCCACGATGGAGCTAGAGTCTTACGACGATGGTGTCCTACTATATAAAGCAGTAGAAGCTGGAAATGGTGTACCTGTAGATGGTGTGATTGCCATTATAGGTGAAAAAGGCGCCGATTTCGAAACCTTACTTAAAGCTGAAGCAGCTAATGCAGCCGCTCCAGTAGCAGAAGAAAAGCAAGAAGCAGCTCCTGCTCCTGCCGCTGCTGCTCCAGTAGCACAATCCGCTCCAGCTACCAATTCAAATGGTCGTGTCATCGCGAGCCCATTGGCGAAAAGCCTAGCCAAAGAGAAAGGATATGACATTGCGCAAATCCCAGGATCAGGCGATGGAGGAAGAATTATAAAGAGAGATGTAGAAGCATTCGTGCCAGCAGCCACACCAGTCGCAGGTGGCGTAGTCGCTTCAGGCCCTGTGGGCGTAGAAAGCTACGAAGATGTGCCAGCTTCTCAGATGAGAAAAGCGATAACGAAAGGGTTGACTAATAGCCAGTTTGGAGCTCCTCACTTCTATTTGACCATGGAAATAGACATGGACAAGACGATCGAAGCAAGAGCAAGCATCAACGAACTGGCACCAGTTAAGATTTCTTTCAATGATATTGTAATCAAAGCAGTAGCAGCTGCATTGAGAAAGCACCCAGATGTGAATACTTATTGGATGAGCGATACCAATTCGATTAGAAAGAATCATCATATCAGTGTAGGAGTAGCCATGGCTATCGAAGATGGACTAGTTGTGCCTGTAGTGAAGTTTGCTGATAACAAGTCACTAGCACAAATTTCTGCTGAGGTGAAAGAATTTGGTGTGAAAGCCAAATCTAAAAAACTTGGATTGGATGAAATGCAAGGCAATACGTTCACTGTATCAAACTTGGGTATGTTTGGGATTGAGCAGTTTACTTCGATCATCAATGCGCCAGAATCTTGTATTCTAGCGGTGGGTGCTATCAAACAAGTACCTGTCGTGAAAAATGGAGAAATTGTACCAGGCAACGTAATGAAAGTGACACTGACCTGCGACCACAGAACGGTGGACGGAGCAGCAGGTTCTGCTTTCTTGCAGACGCTGAAAGGCTTCATAGAGGACCCAGTTAGAATCCTCATCTAAACAATATTGAAAAGGAGAGGTTAACCTCTCCTTTTTTTATACGTTTGAATTTCCTTTAAGCAAATAAGATATGTCGAAATTCCCGAAGATCAGATCTACTACAGTCTGCGCGATCAAACACAATGGACAAGTAGCCATTGGTGCCGATGGCCAAGCCACACTAGGCAATACGGTTGCAAAAAGCAACGTGAAAAAAATTAGAAAACTCCAAGAGGGTAAAATTGTAACAGGTTTTGCAGGTTCAACCGCCGATGCTTTTACACTCTTGGAACGTATGGATGAGAAACTAAACTCCTTTGGGGGCAATATGAAGCGGGCAGCGATAGAATTGGCCAAAGATTGGCGAACGGATCGTTACCTGCGAAAACTCGAAGCCATGCTTATCGTAGCGGACAAGGATGAAATTTTAGTGGTTTCAGGCACTGGAGATGTACTTGAGCCAGATAATGACATTGCTGTGATAGGGTCGGGTAGCATGTATGCTCAATCAGCTGCATTAGCATTGAAAAAGCATGCAGGAGATAAGCTAACTGCTGAAGAAATGGTACGAGAAAGTTTAAGTATCGCTGCCGATATTTGTATCTATACCAATCACAATCTGGTTATCGAAAAGGTAGGGAAATAATAATCTGACTCCATTCAATATCAATTTGATGGTTTTTCCTGTTGACGAAATTTGAATCCGAATAGGTTCAGAGATATTTTTGCCTCTATGAGGCTATTGGCTACATTTGCGTCCCTGACCAAAACAGGATAGACTAAAATTGAACAACCCATGAATGCCAAAA
This sequence comes from Reichenbachiella carrageenanivorans, assembly GCF_025639805.1. NCBI lineage: Bacteria > Pseudomonadati > Bacteroidota > Cytophagia > Cytophagales > Reichenbachiellaceae > Reichenbachiella > Reichenbachiella carrageenanivorans. The sequence continues at coordinate 1,821,886 of NZ_CP106735.1, forward strand.
AAATAACCCTTAATGACCTGCACGAATCCCTAGGGGGAAAGATGGTGCCCTTCGCTGGATACAATATGCCAGTACGATACAGCTCAGACAAAGAAGAACATAACCAAGTACGTGAAAGTGTAGGAGTGTTTGATGTCTCTCACATGGGCGAATTTCTCCTCGAAGGTCCTCAGGCACTGGACTTGATCCAACGAATAAGTAGCAATGACGCTTCAAAATTGGTGGATGGTCAAGCTCAGTATTCTTGTTTGCCAAACGAAGAGGGTGGAATTGTCGATGATTTGATTATCTATCGTATGGCTGCTGAAAAGTATTTTTTGGTAGTGAATGCTTCTAATATTGAAAAGGATTGGGATTGGATAACTAAATTCAATACCGAAGGCGTGAAGATGACCAATCTTTCGGATGAGTATTCTTTGTTTGCCGTACAAGGCCCGAATGCAATAGCTGCTTTACAAAAACTAACCGAAGTTAATCTCTCAGAGATCAAATTTTATACGTTTGTCGAGGATAAATTGGCTGGTATAGACGATGTAATCATCTCCGCAACAGGTTATACGGGAGCAGGAGGGTTCGAATTATACATCAAAAACAAAGATGCAGAAGCTGTCTGGAAAAAAGTATTCGAAGCAGGAGCCGAATTTGGTATCCTACCAATAGGGTTAGGGGCTAGAGATACTTTGAGATTAGAAATGGGGTATTGCCTATATGGCAATGACATTACTGATACGACCTCTCCGCTTGAAGCTGGCCTAGGCTGGGTAACCAAATTTTCCAAAAAATTCACTAATTCAGAAAATCTCGCGAAGCAAAAGGAGGAAGGAGTTTCTCGCAGACTCGTAGGATTTGTTATGGTCGACAAGGGTATTCCTAGAGGGCATTATGAAATCGTCGATGCTGATGGAAACGCGATCGGAGAAGTTACTTCTGGCACTATGTCTCCATCTATGGGGGTGGGTATTGGCTTGGGCTACGTGAAAGTAGGTCATCATCAAGCAGATTCAGAAATTTATATCCAAGTTCGAAATAAGTCACTAAAGGCCGTTGTGACCAAATTGCCACTTTATAAAAAATAATATTGAAAAGGAACATAGACGTTTGTTTGTCTCCTGAATTGATCCATTTGTATGATCTTGAAGGAAAAATAGTAGTAGTAGTAGATATATTGAGAGCTACCTCCGTGATGGTTACGGCCATGGCGCATGGTGCCAAAGAAATCATACCAGTAGCTACACTAGACGAGGCAAAGTCTTATTTGGATCAAGGATATTTGTGTGCTGCCGAGCGAGGCGGCGCGCAAGTAGAGGGTTTCCCGTTGGACAATTCTCCTTTTAGTTATATGAATGAAGAGATCAAAGGGCAACCGATAGTGATTACAACGACCAATGGCACCTTGGCAATCACTAAATCTACTTCGGCTGATCAAGTGCTGGTAGGCGCTTTTATCAATATACAAGCAGTGGCAGATTATATCGTTCGTCAGGGCAAAGACGTGATCGTGCACTGTGCTGGCTGGAAGGGTAAAACCAATATGGAAGACACTCTTTTTGCAGGGGCATTAGTAGAACTGCTGTGCGAATCTCATGATTTGGCATGTGATACAGCACACCTTTCTCTCAAGTACTATCAGTCAGTAAAAGACAATTTGTTTGAGGCGGTAAAAAATTCGGCTCATGCAAAAAGATTAAACAAACTCGATGTGATCAAAGACATTGAGTTTTGTGTCGGTCAAAGTATCTATGACCTTGTGCCTGTTTTGGAAGGGGATAAGTTGGTTGCTGTTAAGTAGCCTGAGGACTCAAGTGTTTTGCTAGCCGTTGGTTTCCTTTATAAATTTTTTCTTTTCTGTAATTTTCAAAATGCTTTTCATGGATTGTGAGGAGATCGTCATAAGGGCCTCTGGGAGAAAGTATCTTTGCCAAGATAGGAGCTGTTTCTAGCATAAGGAAAAGCATAATAATGAAAATATTGGCATAGTAAATCGTATCATATTTTTCTCCAAGTCGATTCAGTGCAGTCAGCTGAAATGAAATGCCGTTGATCTCGCCTATTTCTAAGTGACTCAGAGCTTCTTGTCTGTTTTTTTCAAGTGAATGAACCTGAGCTAAGATATTTCCCCTAGTTACTTTATTCGATGATTTTAATTCGTCCAGTTCTTTTTGAGCCAAATCTGCATTGGCCTTTTTGATTTGATAGATTGGGCCAGGGTTTACTTTTCCAGACCCACCAGTGCCATCGGCTTCTTGTCGAGCAAGGTCTAGCAATTGATTCCTTTCAGCCGTTTTAGTTGTGATGGATAGATCTAGAGCTTGTAGTATTTGATTCAATGAGTCCAGTGATGTGGAGAACCGAGCATTCACTACCTGTTCATGCTTAGCGATCAATTCTTGTTTGATCAATGTCAACTCTGTTGAAATTTCCTTTTCGAATATTTTCAATTCTAATGGTTTGGAAATGACCAAAGCGATAAGGCTAGCAAGCAATAAACGAGGAATGGCTTGGAGATAGGTGCGCCCAGTTGATTTTCGTATGCTGAGTACAATAAATCGATCCAGGTTAAAAATCATTAACCCCCATATAAGTCCAAATGAGATGGAAAGTAAAAGGTGGTCAAATACAAAATAGAGTGCGTAGGCCGAAGAAATAGCTGCTAGCAAACCCGTGAAAAATACGCTAGCACCGATGCCGACAAATTTACTAGTATCGGTAGGGCATCTATTGAGCATAGATTGGGATGCGCCAGCGCAATAACAAAAAAACCGTTCGATTTTTTTCATTTGAGTGAGTTATTTGACCTTGAAAAAATGAGTAGGCGAGTGACCTAATTCATGACGTTTTGAATACGATTTACGACAACACCCTTGCTGGAAGCATAAAGAGCGCTCGTATGAAAGCAAAGCCACCTTCTACGGCAATACCAATCAATCGAAAGGGGAGGAGGATGAGCCAAATAATAGGATATATGAATAAAAGGAATAGCGCCAAAGGCCAGCATATGACAAGTAAAATGAGCCAGAGAAGAAGTTTCATAATGTTGAGTTTTAGACTTTTTAACGCATCTTTTTCGATTTTGTTGAGGTGTGCTTAAGTCTTGTGTTTACTAAATCCGTTCTCCAAAATTTGTATGTGAGTATAAATGCCCTAATTTTAGAGCAATTGGCATAATATTCGCTTCTCACAGACAAAATTAACACTATGAAAAAGTCTCTTCTTGTTGTTGTTGCATTGCTTTTGGGCTTTGCATCTTACGGACAAACAACAACTGAAAATGTTAAGCTTGCCTTGAATGCTGGAAGTGCCAAAGAACTAATCAAGTATTTCAATGATGTAACGGAGCTTAAGATCGACGATACAGGAGCTAATTACAGTAGAATACAAGCCGAGTCAGTTTTGAAAGAGTTTTTTCAGCAAAACCAAGTTGAAAATTTTGACTACATACACAAAGGAGCTTCACCAGAAGGTCTTAAGTATAATATCGGGATGTACAACGCCAAATCAGGAGCCTTCAGGGTAGTTGTTTTATTAAAAGAAGTAAAAGGCGAGTACGTAGTAGATACAATGAATTTCAATAAAGAATAACCTCCCCCCTTTCCTTAATTCCTTATTTTCAAATCTTGTGTCAGTTTAGTAAAGCCCTGTGACAGGTTTCTAAAGTGAATGCATGTCCCTTCATTAATCTGACAGACGATGGCAATCATTATTGTCAGAATAGTTAATCTTTTTGGCAGATACGCAAATCTGAGGTATTGTTACTTTGGGGTATTACTAAACTCAAAACGTATGCATTTTATATGGTATAACCCTGACCTCAGAGAGTATAAATATGGAAACGTGGCTGACTTTAATAATGAAATAGAAAGAGCCTATAACCCCAGAGCATATACGGTGCTCATGGAATTTGACAAGAATGCTGAACATCTTGCTTGCAAGATTATACAGCAATTAAACATTGCAAATACGCAATCTATCGTAGGAATTGCTTCGTAGATCGAAAAATGAATAGATGTCGTTGTGTTTTGTACTACTATTAAGGACGGTTCGTTTTTAATACGTGCTTTACGAAAATGGCAGTTGTGTAAAGTAAACTGGCAGACTCGGACACAAGGAAATAGGTTTATTTGTAACGTTAATATATTGGCTATGCATCTTATTTGGTATAATTCTGTAACCAAAAAGTATGAGTACGGAAGTTCGCTAGATTTCAAATCGTTGAAAGAAAGTAACAAAGAGGGAGACGACCTCACTATACTCATGGAGTTTACCAGAGATGACAAAGTGTTAGCACTCAAGATTATTGGGGAGTTGAACATAGCTAAATCAGAACCTCTCATGGTGGTTTGAAACCATGACTAAAATAAGCAACCTTTTTCTCATAGCTTATCCTGTAGACGGCAGGAAATAGTGTTAATAAACGAACCCCGGCATTTGTCGGGGTTTATTTTTTGTCAAAAAAGAAAGAAGGGAAAGCCAGTCGTTCTTTTTGACCAAGTAGGTTCAATTTGAATTGAGATTTGAGAAAACCAAAACCATAGCCTAGCAACTGTATGAAAGCAGCTGGTATGGCTAAGCTAGCCACCACTAGGGAATTGGATCGAAGTGCGTCCAGGAAAGATAAGTATAGCATATACCGCCAGTGGTAGCAGGACGATATTACCTAACCATATCGTAGCAGCCAACAATAGTATCACCCCACAAAAGAAGGCACTAGGCAAAAAATAGACTAGTTTTTGAGTGTCTGGATACCACTGGTTGAGAATCACTCGTACCACACCAAATTTGTAGACTTGTTTGATGAATTTGCTAAAATCTATCCTGCGTTTATGAAATACAATAGCTTCTCGAATGAGAGAAACCTTGTAACCTGCACGCATAATTCTAAAACTTAAGTCTGGATCTTCTCCTGGGTGAATGTCAGAAAAGCCACCGATAACTTCATACACTTCTTTTTTTAAGCCCATGTTGAAACTGCGTGGCTGGAATTTGTCTAGTTGTTTTTTGCCTCCTCTGATTCCTCCCGTAGTAAAAAAGGAGGTCATGGCATAGTTAATCGATTTTTGCACATTGGAAAAGGATTCATGTGCGGCATCAGGGCCACCAAATGCATCAGGTTGTGCTTTTGATATGGCCTTGTCGAGCTGTTCAAAATAGTCAGAGGGCAATACACAGTCAGAATCAAAGAACAGGAAGTAGTCTCCGTTGGCTTTAGCCATGCCAAAATTTCGGCTGTCTCCAGGGCCTGTGTTGGACTTGTAGAAATAGTAAATAGGTAAGTCATACTCATTGATCAAAAAATCTGATTTCTGATCTGAACCATCTTCTACCAGTATGATTTCGAAAGGCTTGGTGGTCTGAAGTTGCAGACTGTCTAGCATTTCGCGCATTTCGTCTGGGCGATTAAAAACAGGTATGATAATGGAATATTTGGGATGGCTCATGAGGATGCTGTACTTCCCTGCAATGATAAGCTTTTGAGATTATTTATCCTTCTACGCTTTAGAATGCGATCTATATTTTTTGAAATTTATATTGCGCGATGTTTTGACCACTATAGATCTGTAGCACGTAGATGCCTGCATTGAGGTTGGATATGTTGATGCCGTTTGTGTCGGATGCCTGAACAAGACCTTCTCTTAATATTTCACCTGACAAGTTGAATATCGCATAAACGACTGACCCAAGCGACAAGGTATTGATGAAGAGATCAGTAGTGGCGGGATTTGGGTAGATGGAGAAGCGAGGTAGCTCCTCGGCCACGTGCGTAATGACCAACTGGTCTGATTTGACAGAGCATCCAGCTTGTGAGGTGCCTGTCACGTGATACACACCGCCACCTTGATAAGCCAAGGCATCTGTAGTGGCATCATCGATAGCTAGGCCATCTTTATACCATTGGAGATCGGATAGCTCAGTGCTAACGACGAAATTCCCATTGGGGTCTGTTGTGATTTGTAAACTATTGTTTGATGTTTGAATCTCAAAGGTATTGACACTTACCAAATCTTCTGCTTCTTTGATGTACAAGGAATACTCACCTTCCGGCAAATTTTGTATTAAGTTAGACGTTTGATAATTCTGACCATCTGCGCTGTAGGTTAGCGCACCTGTTGCTGAGGCTAATACTTCTACCGATCCGTTTGTAGAGGTAGATGAGCAATAGGTGATGATATCTTGAATTTCCAGATCTGTGTCTACTACTTCTAATTGGATCTCATCCAGATAGAGGTTGTTGCCATAGCCATTGATAGATTTGAATGCTACTTTAGCATGATCCCAAGAGGCATCGAAAGTGAATAGTATTTGATCATTTTCCCACTCTGAGCTTTTGGGTACGAAGCTCGAAGACTTGGGCAAGGTCGTAGCGAGCTCTTTGTGAGTCCAAGCATAGAGTACTTCCCATTCGTCCGAACAGGACTCGGCTGTTACAATAGCCAAGCTATCTTTGTAATCCACATCATAATAGGCGTATGCTCGGTCGAACGACAATCGGTAGGTTTTGTCTTTGGTTATGGATAGGTCGTCTAAGATAAGATAATCTTCCTCCCCGGTTTTATTGTAGTTAGCAAAATCCATCAGTATGGAGTGGCTGCCAGTGCTGGATGCTACACTAGTCACCTGAAAAGTATAGCCACCATCATTGTTTTGTATAGAAAAAACAGTCTCATCGCTGAGCTCAAAGCCTGTGGTCAGGGATAAGGCTGGCTCTTTCTCACTACGGCTTACGACTTCTATCAGCTCGGTGATGGTTTTGGTGTCTGTGTTGTCATCTTCGTCGGTGATGGTGAGCGTCACATTGTAATGGCCTGCAGTGGCATAGGTGACTTTAGGGTTGGGTACATCTGATGTCTGGGGCGTCCCTCCTGGAAACTGCCACGACCAGCTACTCGCTGCAATGGATTTGTCTGTGAATGACGTACTACTTCCTTCGCAGACCAAAGAGCTACTTACTTTGAAATTAGCATCTAGCGGTTCGGAGAGTAAATATTGTCTAGCTGTGGCATAAGTATTGGCTATGGTGGTGTATTGATCGTCACTAAACTGAGTTCTGCATTGTTTTAGCGAATAGGACATGATGTTTCTTGTATCAGGCGAATAGGCTTGAGCGTTGGCATCTAGCGCAGTGCCAGTATAGTTGCAGCTGTTGTCCACCGCGTCACTTAGGTTGGGGTCAGCGGGCGTGTCGCAAATTCTGTCACCTGCCGTTGTACAGTTGGATCCATCTACCAATTCATCAGAGCTGCCATCATTGGAGATGCCGTGTGTGTGATATAAGTCGAAAAAGTGCCCGAGCTCATGTGGTAGTGTACTGCCATTGATGGCGCATATATTAGCCATTAAAATACGATCAGGTCCACCAGAAAAGTGTGCATAGCCGCAGTAGGTATTGTCACCGCTAGAAACAGAATTTGTAAAATAAATATTGATCGTATTTTCAATATCATTGGCGATCCCTAAATAATATTCGTCGGATTGTTGAAAATCATAATAGCGATCGTCGTCTATATAATGGATGTTTCCAATGATATAAAACTGCATATTAGCCTTGGCATAGAAGACATTGACATTATCCAAAGCCTCCATCAGATCCACTTGAGAAAGGCCTTCTGTGCCTGTAGTATTTCGAATGATATGTGCTGATATGGCTACCATTTGTATCTCTGTAGATAAGGACCGTTGACTCATGCGTGTTCGTTGATCGATTTGCTGCATTTGCTTTTGGGTAGGCGTGGCACCACAGGGGATCAGGTCTTGTGCTTTGGTGGTCAAGATGGTTAGTAGTAGCCCCGTGATTAGCGAAAGTAATTTCATATGTTATGTTTTAAGTCAACCTGGCAGCCAACCAACCGACGCTTGGTTGATTAATACCTGATAGGTGTTGGTTTGGTTAAAGTCTAGACCTTGAGCGGTGATGTCCGCTTTATAACGTCCTCCTGCTTGATATTCCTGCCATTGACCGTCCGTTAGTGTCAACTGTAACACACCTGCTGTGGCTACAAATTCCTCTTGGTTGGTTTTGATTCTTCTGATTACGTCATTGCAAAGCGTCGTTGAAATATCTTGATCGAATTTTCTAAGCCTTACGATGACACCGTCTGTCTCTTGAGACAAATCCCAATGGTTGGTCGATTCTAATGTCACTTTTTTTGTGTCGATATAGACTTGGATATAAGACTTATTGTCCTCGCTCAATTGGTAAATGACCAAATGACTACAAGAGATTACTGATCCAGTCAAAAAAAGATCTTCGCTGGCACTCATAGTACTCCGTGTGGCACAGTTGGTTTGTGAAAAAAGTATAGTGATAGTGACTAAGGAAATAATTTTTTGGATGTTCATGGGGTGATGTATTTCAATAAAGGTACTTGACATTTTGTGTCAAGGTTTTATGAGTCATGAGGGGTGAAGTTCAGGATGTTTAGCTCTTGGCTTACAATACCTCTTTAAGAAACGCCAAGGCGGTGTCGTAAAACTTCATAACAATCCTGCGTTGATCTTGAATGAGATTGTGATCTACTAATTGGCTAACAGGCAGTACGGCACCTACCCATTCATCTTGGTGCCAGTGTGCATTCAGGTCGTTGAGGTCGATCAGCTTTTTGGTAGGATAGGGCCATGGAGAGCAGTAAAAATACGGTTCGTTGTAGTGTTTATCACCTGGAGACATACCCATATTGATGCTACGCGACGTTTCTGGGTCGCCTGTGTCTAGCAGAGTCACTCGGGCTGCTATGTCAAAATGATGCGGCCAGCATTTGATCTCAGACCCATTTTCCTCTTTAGAAACGATCTGTTTGAGTAAATAGGCTGTGTTGTGATAGAGCTTGCCTAGTTCGGTAGCTGCTGCTTGGCTATTCAGATGAAAAGGTTCTTTTTTGGCTGTAGGATATTCTGGAATGGTATATGGATAGGCCAGATTTATTTTAGAAAAGTCTGCGCCCAAGCGGCTCAGTTCATGTTCGAGCCAGACCATGATGTCGGTTTGGCGTTTGTCTTGCATCGCAATCGATGAGATGGTTTGAAATTGCTGATCGACTAGATAGACCTCAAATTTTTGCAAGCTGATAGAAGACCTGAATTTGATGTCTGCCTCTATCCATCTGCCTACGAGCCTTTGGAGGTCAAAGTCCCACTCTAGGTTGGCGTTTTCGTCGTCGGCACAGTGTGGTAGAAAAGATCTGCCTACGGCAGCCACATTTTGGATGGCTTGATGAAACTGTGCTCGTGTTTGTGCAAGCTCAGACAACTCAGGAAAAGTAAGCAATTGCCAGTCTTTATTCATTGGTCCTTATTATAGGTGAAAAATAATCATAGTCATTGGCGTTACGCCAAACTTATACCTTTCATTATTCTGAATTGTTTGACCGCCGAACTGTCCGTCATCCCCGATATATAATCGGTGATTTCTAATACAGACTCATAAGGACTCGACGCCCAATCTAATTTAAATTGTACCTCTGAGGGGAGCAAGCGGTATACACTTTTGTGTCGGCCAGAGTACTTGTTTTTGTTATAAAATTTGCAAAATACCGCTTCGATAAATGCTTCTAATAACCCATCGATGATTTCGTAACCGGCTGCTTCTTTCTCTAATACTTGTCTGCTTTGATAAATTCGTTTGATAGAAAAGTCGCTCAATTTTTTGAGTGTCGGTGTAGTAGGGATCAAATCAGTAAGTGCTTTGTCGAATTCGCCATTTAGGATCTCCCCTTCGTGTTTCATATAGGCCTGAGAGGTTTGGTAGATCAGTGTATTGATCGCTACCGCCCGAAGTACGCCAATTTTTTCTTTGTCACTGGCTATGTTGTCCAGTTTTTCAGGGTAGTAGTTGTCGCCTAGGATCTCTGCCAAAAAATCCCTCGTTTCTTCAAAAGTGACCAGGCCCAATCCAAATCCATCTTCTAAGTCTATAATGCTGTAGCAGATATCGTCCGCTGCTTCTACCAAAAAGGCCAAGGGATGACGAGCGTAGGCTTCTTCGGATGTAGAAAGTTTGGTTAGCCCTAGTTGCGAGGCTACTTCTACGAAAGCAGATTCTTCCGCCCTGAAATAGCCATGTTTTTTTTGACTTTTCCGATCGTTGTCTCGGGTTGTCAGACTCGACGAACAAGGGTATTTGGAGAAAGCAGCTAGCGTGGCAAAAGTAAGACGAATCCCTTGTTTTTGGTTTTTAGTCAATAGTCTAAAGCCTTGTGCATTGCCCTCGAATCGGATCAGATCATGCCATTCTTCGGAAGAGACTTTGGTTTTTATTTTCTGCGCTTTTTCGTTGTGCAAAAAGTAGTCAGAAATAGCTTGCTCCCCAGAGTGACCGAATGGGGGATTGCCCACATCGTGTGCCAGTGCAGCAGCACCCACCACCGCGCCAAAGTCATAGGGAGTGAGGTGAGAAAGCTCGGGGTATTTTTCTATGACCGCAGCACCTACGTTTTTGCCCAGCGACTTGCCTACACTCGATACCTCAAGACTATGTGTCAGTCGAGTATGTACAAAATCCTGATCAGGCAAAGGGAAGACCTGAGTTTTGTCTTGAAGATTTCTAAAAGGGGCACTGAAGATGATTCTGTCATAGTCGATCTCGAAATCACTCCTTAGTGGATTGGCTTTTTTGTCTTCTTTTGAGTCTCCGAAACGAGCCGATGACATTAGTTTTTTCCAATTCATCATAGGGTTAAGGTTGGCGGTGGACAAGCGTACTGCTGGCTTGCGCCGTTGGAAATATGGTGATGTCGGCAATTGTCACATGAGGAGGTCTGTCTATCACGAACTTGACCATTTCTGCTATGTCCTTGCCATACAGCGGCGTGATGCCTTCGTAGACGCTTTTGCTTTTTTGTTTGTCTCCTTTGAATCGCACCATCGAAAATTCAGTTTCCACCAGCCCTGGGTGGATGCCGATCACACGGATGCCGTATGGGTTCAGATCTAGTCGCATGCCTTTGGTGGCGGCATCTACACCAAATTTAGATGCACAGTACACATTGCCCTCAGGGTATACTTCTTTGCCTGCTATAGAGCCAATGTTGATGATGTCACCAGATTTTTTGGCTACCATTCGAGGGGAGATGACTCGAGTTACATAGAGTAGACCCTTCAGATTGCCATCGATCATGGCATCCCAATCGGCCAGTTCTCCTTCGTGAATGGGCGACCTACCGTGGGCATTGCCAGCATTATTCACAAGTACTTCTATGTCTTGCCATTCTGTGGGTAAACCGTCGATGGCACTTTGTACAGCTGTGGCATCTGATACGTCAAAAGAGAGCGTGTGTACTTTGGATTTTGCGCGGAGCTCACTGGCCAGTTTAGCCAATTTTTCTTTACGCCTTCCGCAAATAATCAAGGAATGGTCTGGAGCCAATATTCTTGCGATGGCCTCGCCTATGCCTGAAGTGGCGCCAGTGATAAAAGCAATTTTTTTCATTTTTAGAATGATGGTCATTGATCCCCCGAAATTACAAGGAATCCATGAGATATCTAAAGCGAGCTTTTATTAATCCATCAAGTTGATGGTTCATCTATTTGATTAACGGTAATTCTCTTGTATGCCAATTCATTTAAATTGCTTTTTCATTAAACTAAAAACGAATAAAATGAATCACCTTAAAAACGTACTTTTTATAACCTTGGCGTTTGTGATGGCTTGTACGCCAAGCAAGGAAAAAAAGAGCTATACCCTAGAGGAAGTAGCTGCGGAGTCAAAAAAAGCCAACGATTTTTTTGAACGGTCATTTAATGAAGGCTTGGATCGAAGTCCTGAATTTCAAACGTATTTGGGGATCAAAACCCAACAAGGCGAATGGGATGATTACTCTGATGAAATAGCAAAGAAAGAGTTGGAGATCACCAAGCAAGAGCTGCAGTGGCTCATGGACTCTATTAATGTTGAAGCACTTGATCATAACACAAAAGTGAGTTACAACTTGTTCGTAGCTGGTGCGCAAGACGACATCGATGGATTCAAATATCGCTTTCACAATTACCCAGTCAATCAGATGTTTGGAATGCACTCAAGCAAACCTGCATTTTTGATCAACATGCATCAGATCACCAACAAGGAAGATGCGGAAGCCTATATCTCAAGGTTATCCAAATTCAATGTCATTTTTGATCAGTTGATCGTCAACCTAAAAATCAGAGAAGAAAAAGGGATCGTTCCTCCCAAATTTGTTTTTCCTCGGGTGATATCGGATTCAAAAAATCTATTGACGGGAGCACCATTCGAAGCGGGTGAGCCGAGCACCTTACTCGCAGATTTTACAGCCAAGGTAGAAAAAGTAGAAGACTTACCTGAGGAAGAAAAGGAAGGTTTAATTGCTCGTGCAAATGAAGCTCTACTGGGTGGTGTAAAACCTGCGTATGAATCGTTGATTTCATTTTTGACCGAGCAAGAAAAAAGAGCCACCACAGACGACGGCGCATGGAAGTTTCCTGACGGTGAGGCTTTTTTCAACTATGCATTAAAAAATACCACCACTACTGAATTGACTTCTAATGAAATCCACGAAATAGGACTGAAAGAAGTAGGTCGTATTCATGGTGAAATGAAAGACATCATGGCTGTTGTTGGTTTTGAAGGGGACTTGAAGGACTTTTTTGAGTTTTTAAAAACAGACGATCAATTTTATTATCCTAATACAGAAGAAGGGAAGCAAGATTATCTAGACAGCGCAACGGCGACTATCAACTACATGAAAGGCCGTCTCGACGAACTTTTCATAACTAAGCCAAAGGCAGAATTGGTAGTGAAACGAGTAGAGGCATTCCGAGAGAAATCTGCCGGCAGTGCTTTTTATCAGTCACCAGCACCAGATGGCAGCCGTCCAGGCACTTATTATGCTAACTTGGCCAATACTAGAGACATGGCCAAGTATGATATCGAGGCATTGGCTTATCATGAAGGTATACCAGGGCACCACATGCAGCTGTCGATCGCACAAGAACTAGACGGTTTACCTAAATTTAGAAAATTCGGACATTATACCGCTTATAGCGAAGGATGGGGACTGTATTGCGAGTTTATTCCTAAGGAAATGGGCTTGTACGAAAATCCTTATTCTAACTATGGAAGGTTGGCAGCGGAGCTTTGGAGAGCTTGCCGACTGGTAGTGGATACGGGCATTCATAGCAAAAAATGGACAAGAGAAGAGGGAATCGCTTATTATCAAGCCAATACATCGGCCAGTCCACGAGACTGTGAGCGTATGGTAGAGCGCCATATTGTGATGCCTTCTCAGGCTACGGCTTACAAAATAGGTATGTTGAAAATCTTAGAACTAAGAGAAGGTGCCAAAGCTAAGTTGGGAGATCAGTTCGACATTAGAGAGTTTCATGATGTGGTCTTGACCAGCGGAGCAGTGCCTTTGCATCTCCTAGAGACGATGGTCAATGATTGGGTAGCTTCGAAGAGCTAAGAAGGAAGCAATAATAATAAGAAAAGTCTCCTCTCAAGAGGAGACTTTTCTTATTCCCCTCCACGAAGGGGCTAGGGGTGCGTTTTACTTAATGCCAGGTAATCCCCAGCCTTTCTTTACCGCGAGTACTCTAATGGCCATAACTACTACTACGGCGATCCAGATAGTCAAGCTATCACTGAGCTGAGTGAAAGTGAGTGCATAGTACAGCCCGCCACCAGCGAGGCAAGCCGTAGCGTATATTTCACGTCGAAAGATCAGAGGCACGCGATTGGACAGTACATCGCGGAGTACGCCACCAAATACCGCTGAGACGGCTCCCATCATAATAGCAATGGCAGGAGATAGTCCAAAAGATAACGTCTTTTGGACTCCCAGTACGGCAAAAAGCCCAATTCCAATGGTGTCAAACAAAAACATGGTACGAGTCAGTTTGACAATCCATTTTTTAAACAAATAGCAAAAGGTCAAGGCTGCCATTACCGTATAGAGGTAATTAGGATCCAGCATCCAGCCCACGGGCTGACTGCCAATAAGTAGGTCACGCAAGGTGCCACCACCCAGTGCAGTGATGAAGGCAATCACGGCTGATCCGAAGGCATCCATTTTTTTTTCTGATGCAGTAAGCGCACCCGAAATGGCAAATACAAATGTGCCAATGATATTGAGGGTATAAATGAGGTCCATGGGGCGAAGATAGACTTAGTCGGTAAAAACATCGATAAATTGGAATGCCTCGCCATCAAAAAAACCAAGGTCGCTCATTTTGGCTTTGGGTATTACGAGTAAGGCCATGAATGAGAGCGTCATAAACGGTGAGTCGAGAGGAGAGCCTAGTGATTTGGCAAAAGCATCGATTTCGCTATAGACACTGGCCACCTCATAGCCGTCTTTTTCGGACATGATTCCTGCTACTGGGAGTTCTAGCAATTTTTCTTCTCCTTTCCCTACAGCAGATACGCCTCCTTTGGCGGCAATGATCAAATTCACTGCCTTCGCGATCGATTCATCGTCCACGCCTACCGCAATAATATTATGCGAATCGTGCCCTACCGACGAGGCTATCGCACCTTCTTTCAACCCAATATTTTTGATAAACCCTACAGCTGGAGCAGCTTCTTTGTAGCGATTGACTACGGTCACTTTGAGTATGTCTTCATTGGTATTGGTTTGGTTTTGAATAAGAGAGCTGTCGTACGATAATAGGTTTGTGATCAGCTGACCATCCAGTGCTTCCATTACCTGCACTTGGCCGCTTGCTATGTCTATCTTGAATTGCTCAGCAGTTTTGGGTTGGCAGTCAAAGTTGTTGATGATTTTATTTTCCACTTTAGAAATCAGCGTCTGCCCATTTTCAGCCACTAGTTCTCCGTTGATCCAGGTTTGTAATATTTGAAAATCGTTGAGATCGTTTACTACGATAAAATCTGCAGGGTCATTGGCTTGCAATAGTCCCACATTCATATGATAATGTTTGACCGGGTTGATACAGGCCGCCTGTAGGGTTTTGTACAAATCATTGCCTTTGTCCAAAGCTCTTTTTACCAGCAGGTTGATATGTCCTTCTACAAGATTGTCGGGGTGCTTGTCGTCAGAGCAAAACATGATTTTTTCGTGATGCCCATCAAGTAAGGGAATCAAAGCTTCAAAATTTTTGGCTGCGCTTCCTTCTCTGATCAGGATTTTCATGCCACAGGCTAGTTTGTCTTGCGCTTCTTCGATAGTAAAGCATTCGTGGTCTGTGCTGATGCCAGCAGCGGCGTAGGTTTTGGCTTGTTCACCTTTTACGCCTGGCGCATGGCCATCTACGGGTTTGTCTAGGGCTTTGGCTTTGGCGATTTTGGCGTATACGGTCTCGTCGTTGAAGAGTACACCAGGCCAGTTCATCATCTCTGCCAGGTAGTTGATTTCTGGCTTTTTGAGTAGGTACTCCACGTCGTCTACAGTGATTTCCGCGCCAGCGGTCTCAAAAGGAGTCGCAGGTACACATGACGGTGCTCCAAAATGAAATTTGAAATTGACCTGCTTGCCGTTGTCAATCATATATTCTACACCAGGTACTCCGAGCACATTGCCGATCTCATGTGGATCGGAGATGGTGCCGACAGTGCCATGCACTACGGCCAATCGTGCGAATTCGGAAGGTACCAGCATCGAACTTTCTACATGCACATGGGCATCCACAAAACCAGGTAAGAGGTATCTCTCGGGAGCTTGAGTCGTTTTTTCTATGCGTGTAATGTGGCCATTGGCGAAATGGATCACAGCTGGATAAATGTCTCGATTGGGGATGTCTATGTACTGACCTGAAATCTGTTTCATGTTTGAATTAGAATAAAGTAGAATGAAGTTAATGAGTTATTGGTAGATGCGTGCAATAATTCATTAAACCATTGAGCCAATAAAGCTCAGTTGTATATTTTTGCCGCTTACAACGAGCCGAAAAATCAATCGATAGATGAAAATCAAGTATCTGACCAAACAGGCCATATTAGCTTTTATTGATTCCGCCCTCCACGAAGACATCGGGGATGGGGATCATAGCACCTTGGCGGCTATACCAGAGGGCTTGCAGCAGGAAGCAAGACTGTTGATCAAAAGTGACGGTGTGGTAGCAGGGCTACAACTGGCAGAGTGGATTTTCAAGCGGTTTGATCCAGAGCTAGAGGTGACGCTACTCAAGCAAGATGGAGATGTGGTGTCCGAAGGTGAAGTAGGGCTGATAGTGAAAGGAAAGGCACGTTCGATTTTGTCGACCGAGCGATTGGTGCTCAACTGCATGCAGCGTATGAGTGGCATCGCTACTTATACACGTGAGCTTACGCAAATGATCAAGCACACGCATGCCCAGCTGCTAGATACTAGAAAGACAGGGCCTAATTTCAGGATTTGTGAAAAATGGGCGGTAAGTATCGGAGGGGGTGAGAATCACAGATTCGGCTTGTACGATATGGTGATGCTCAAAGACAACCATGTAGACTACGCTGGGGGAGTAAAAGCCGCTGTAGAACGAACCAAAAAGTATTTGGCTGACAACCAAAAAGACCTAAGAATAGAAGTCGAAACTCGAAACCTTGACGAGGTGCGAGATGCCGTAGAAGTAGGTGGTGTAGATGTAATCATGCTCGACAATATGTTGCCATCTGCCATGCGCGAAGCTATACAGTTGATAGGAGGTAGATGCAAGACTGAGGCTTCGGGAGGCATCACAGAAAAAAACATTAAAGAGATGGCGGAGACTGGTGTAGATTACCTATCTGTAGGAGCGCTCACCCACTCTTATACCAGTTTAGATATTAGTTTGAAAGCAATAAAGTAGTATAGGAATGAATGTAAAGACTAAGAAGTATCAAATGACCACAGGAACCTATGTAAAGTTGGCATTTGGTAATTTGATCAAAGACCAATGGTGGGTCATTTTGATATATTTGGCGATATGCGCAGGGTATGTATGGATACCAAGTCATTGGTGGGTTACTGGAGCGACGATCGCTTTGACCTTATATGTTTTGTTTTGGTTGATCCAATTTGCAGGAATCTCGCAGTTGGAACAAGGCAAATTTATGTTTGAAAAATTGAGCTATGAGATCAATAGTCAGCAGATTTTGATCAAACTCAATGCTAAGCAAGGCATGCCTATGAAATGGGACAGTATCAAAAGAGCTAAAGTAGGTAAGGATTATTTTCTCTTTACGATAAATAAGGCACAACATGTGCACTTGCCTTTTCGGATTTTTAATTCAAACAATGAGGTGAAATTCGTAGAGACGATCTTGAAAAGAAAAGGATTTATCAAGGAGTAGGTCTCGATAAATGCTAAGCTGAAAGCCATCGCAAAAAATTACTTCTGACGCTCTGTGGTAGCGACGCAGAGTGATTTTTTGCAATGGCTTTTTGTTTCAACTCTGGCGTTTCTATTATTTTTATCCTGATTGAAATCATTTCCTTTGGAAGAACAAAAAAAAACAAAACGTCACACGCCTAAAGAAGCCAAGCTTAAAGCGGCAAATTTTTGTGCTTATCAGGAGCGTTCGCAAAAAGAAGTCCGCAATAAGCTGTATGAATTGGGACTCTATCCCGATGAGGTGGAGGATGTCCTCACGGATCTGATCACAGACAACTTTGTGAACGAAGAACGGTTTGCGAAAGCTTATGTAGGAGGCAAGTTTCGAGTAAAAAAGTGGGGGAGAAAGAAAATCATGATTGGTCTGGCGCCACATAAGCTCTCCACTTACTGCATCAAAAAAGGAATGGCCGAAATCGAAGATGACGATTATATACAAACCTTAGAAGCACTCGTACAGAAAAAATCAGACGCTATACACGAACCAGATCTTTTCAAAAAAAGAAACAAAGTAGCCTCTTATGCCATGTACAAAGGTTTTGAATCTGATTTGGTCTGGGATGTGGTGAAACGGCTGATAGATTGAACTATTCCTATTTAGTTTGAGTTAGGACTGTATTTATTATCTTAACAAACCAAAAAAAGAAGCCTAGACTTAATGGAAATTAAACCAGCAGTTCATCGAATTTTTGACCAACTGACCTTCCTTCTCGAAAACCTAACCAATGAAGAATATAGCAAAATAGCAGAGGTACTCAGTTGCAGCTCTATTGGTCAGCATGTGCGACATTCTTTAGCATTTTTCACTTGTTTGTTTCAAGGCATTCCGTTGGGTGTGGTGAATTACGATGAGCGGGAGCGAGATGTTTTTTTGGAAAACAATACACTCGAAGCCCTTGGTTGCCTGAGCCAATTGAGCGAGCAGTTGGAAGGCCTGACAGACAATCCTGTTTTGGTATTAAAACAAAGCTATGACCAGACTTCGATAGAAGTAGCCACCAATCTGAGTCGTGAGTTGATCTACTGCATTGAGCATACGGTACATCACTTGGCACTTATCAAAATTGGTCTGAAAGAATTCAAGCCTGACTTGGTTTTACCTAAAGGTTTTGGAGTGGCATGCTCTACCATCAAATATCGTCAATCTCGGCAAGTGAGTGCTTAAGTCTTGATGAGAAAGATTACCGTAGCTCCCAAAGGTAAAACAAAGAACCTACAGGCGACTAAGTCCATTACTAGGAAGTTGAACAGAAGCGTCACTTGGGCAAAAATCACCCGTTGGGAGTTTTGGCCATTCTCAGTTTTCTACTTTCCGATTGCCTTTTATTGGGCTTGGCTTACGCTAAAAACCAGATCTTTATTTTTTTTCACAGCTTCTAATCCTACCATTGAGTTTGGAGGAATGTTGGGCGAATCCAAAGACAAAATTTTTGATTTGATTCCCGATCAATACCTACCCAAAACCTACAAATTAGACCCTGCTGTGGATCTAACAAGCTTTGGAGAGCGTATGCAACTAGAGGGGATAAATTATCCATTTATACTCAAACCAGATATAGGTCAGCGAGGTTGGATGGTAGCACTAATCCAAGATGAGGCGCAATTGGTAGATTATCTAGATTGTATAGAAGTTGATTTTTTGGTGCAAGAGTACGTGCCTTACACGGTAGAGTTGGGTGTGTTTTATTATAGGTATCCCAATTGCACACACGGTACGGTGAGTTCTGTTGTGATTAAAGAAATGCTGAGTGTGATAGGAGACGGCGAGCGGACGGTGGAAGCACTTATGACCGACGATGTACGCACTAAAATGCATCGAGCTACACTGCGACAGAAAAACCCAGATTTGCTTGCTTACAGGCCTGCACATGAGGAACATGTGGAGCTCAATACCATCGGCAATCACTGCTTGGGCACGACATTTTTGAATGGCAATTACCTTATCAATGAACAACTCAACAAGGTTTTTGACGAGGTGAGTCATCAGATCGAAGGATTTTATTTTGGACGTTATGATTTGCGTTGTCGATCGATGGAGGATTTGTATCA
The DNA here is from genome assembly GCF_025639805.1 of Reichenbachiella carrageenanivorans. Taxonomy (NCBI): domain Bacteria; kingdom Pseudomonadati; phylum Bacteroidota; class Cytophagia; order Cytophagales; family Reichenbachiellaceae; genus Reichenbachiella; species Reichenbachiella carrageenanivorans. The sequence continues at coordinate 1,841,188 of NZ_CP106735.1, forward strand.
AGGCAAACATTTCAAAATAGTAGAGCTAAATGGTGCTGGCGCAGAACCAGCTCATATTTACCAGCCAGGTTTTTCTTTGATCAGAGCCTACAAAGACATTATTCATCACCTCAATGTATTGGCAGAGATTAGTCAGTTAAATTATCAAAAGGGGGTAGCTTATTATAGCTTTGCGGAAGGGATGAAAGAAATCATTAAGATCAGAAAATATAGTAAGCTAGAGAAAAAATAATGAGTTGGATGACCTTGTTTGTCGTGGCTTTTGTATTCAGTTTTATTGGTTCTATCCCTCCTGGTAGTATCAATATTTCTACTATGCAGTATGCGGTAGCTGGGCGTCAAAAGGCCGCTTATACATTTGCAGCTGCGGCCGCAGGTACCGAATATTTGTATGCAGCTATTGCTGTCAGGTTTCAACTATTATTGATAGAAAACGCACTGATTGCTGCGTATTTTCATATTGTTACAGGCACAGTACTGATCCTCCTTGGGGTGATCAATTTGCTAAAAAAGCCGATCATCGCAAAGCAGGGGCAAGTGGGAGAAAAAAGAAATGCCTTCCGAAAAGGCATGTTACTGAGCCTGACCAATCCGTTGTCAATCCCCTTTTGGCTCATGGTCACAGATTATTTACAAAGCATGGGTTGGGTAGCTCTTACCCACCAAAACTTCTGGGTTTATGTAGCAGGTGTATCCGTAGGTACTTTTTCTTTGCTCGTCATCGTGGTGCGGTTGGGTGCCAAATTCACCACCGTGCAAGGCAATACTTTTCTGATCTACAGAGTGCCTGGCCTCATCTTTATAGGAATGGGTCTTTGGAGCCTTGTCCATTAGTGGAGCGGGATTGTCTATCCAAAGTTGTGGCTAGTAATAGAAGAGTTGATTGTTAAAAAATTAAAGCAAGGAGTGAAACCAACAAATTCAAAGCCCCGATAGCTAGTAGGAAGGTCCCCCAGTGCTGCATTTTGATCCAGAAGAAAGTGTGGCGGGCTTTGAGCTCGATGCGTTCGCCAGTAGCTTCGTCCACCACGATTCTGCCTGGTCGATCATTCCATTTTTTACCCAAATGCCAATTGGCCCAGCCTGCTAGTAAGAAGGCGATCGGTAGCATATATATAGCTAATTGAGTGGAATTGAAAGAAGCAGAAACGATAGTCGAAATGACAATTAACAAAAGGGTAATGAGCGGTACGAGTATTCCGCGGCCAGACCATATGATCATTGTATGTGTTTTAAAAAAAGTCTTTACCTACTTCGATTTAGGGTGTCGTTCGGTCGATTCCCACCAAAAACGAAATTATAAAATTTCTTTTCTTTCTTGTAAGAAATACGCTAAATAGAACGACCTCAACGCCAAAGCGAGCACCAAAGGAATGAGCGCCAAATGAATCTGCTGAGGTAGCCATACTCCCACGAGGATCAGCAAAGCTTGTAAACCACCCAAGCTTAAAAAATAAATATGAAGCCAGTGAGGCTTAGATTTTTTCAATAAAAAGAAAAGGCCTATCAGATTGAGTGGCATGGCCCAGAGTAGGTTGTAATTGTACTTGGATAAGTGGTCTGTGCCAAACCAAAGGAAAAGCAAAAAGCAACCCAGAAGCCCAGTTACACCAAAGAGTAGCACATCAATGAAGCGGTAATTGGCATGGTATTTCAAACCCCTATGGGTGATCAGTCCGGTTACAAAAAACAAAATTACAAATAAGTGAATGGGCTTAAAGGCCGAATCGACGGGCTGTTCAGAACTGGTACTGATGGTGGTAGAAGCCGCTATGAGTGGTACGATGGTACTGTCGTTTTGTATGGTGGCGGTTTGCAGGGCCTCTTCCAGATAAAGCGGCATATATTGGTAGTGAAAGCCGTCGGCTGTTTGGTCTATTTCAGCACCCAGACAAATGTCGATACCCAAATCCCCCCAAGGCTGATGGTCTAGGTATTTGTCCATCAGGCCACGGTAGCTGAGTGAATCGCTGGCAAAACTGTAGTCATAGGTGACACGATCACCCAGTACAGTGGCCAATACGTCGCGCATACGCGTGGCACAATTGTCGTAGCAATAGTTGTAATAGTAGTTGGCGTTTTCTGGCTTGGCATTGTCGACCAAGAACTCAAAAATGCTTTGCTTGTCACCTTGGGTGATGTTGAGCACATGCTCGCGCCAGGTGCGATCTTCTCGGTAGTAGTACCGCTTGTAGCCCTCATATGAGCCCGTGCCTAGTTTGTAATAGAGTTTTCCTTTGGTGAAATTCAAATAAAAGTTGGGTTGATCAAAATCAAAAATGCCGTAGTTGAAAATCATGTCTATGCCATTGGTGGGGTCGCTGATGCGAAAGGCACTGTGCCCGAATGCTGAATACAGTTCTGCCTGTGTAGGGTCCAAAATCAGTACAATTACCTCTGCTTCGTCGGACAATTTCACACCAGTGGCATGGGTATGAGAGAGCCCTAAGAGCACTGCGAAGGCAAGCAAGATGGCAATCCTGAATTTTAATAGCATAATTTGGACAGTTTAATTTTGGAGTCAGGCACGGCTGGACTTACTTTGATTCAAAATTGACTAAAATACCTTAAGATCAAAATAAACAGCAGGTGCATTTTCACGACAGCTTCAACATACTGACCAAACTCTCGCCTGCCAAGGCATGGAATGCCACGAAGGTACTGTCGAGTTACTATCGGTCGAAGCATTTGGGGCACTTTGTCAACCCAGCTTTGCCGCTGAGTATGGCCTTTGAGCCTACTACTTCTTGTAATTTGCGCTGCCCAGAGTGCCCGAGTGGCTTACGATCATTTACCCGCCCTACTGGTATGTTAGATGTAAATTTTTTCAAAGAAAAAATAGAGGAAGTACAGTCTCACTTGGCGTACCTCACTTTCTATTTTCAAGGCGAACCGTATTTGCACCCTGGATTTTTAGACATGGTTACCTATGCTGTAAAACACGATATTTATACGGCTACCAGTACCAATGCTCATTATTTAGATCTTGAAAAAGCAGAAGCTACTGTCCGGTCGGGGCTGGATCGGCTGATTATTTCTATAGATGGCACGAGTCAGGACACATATCAGCAGTATCGTGTGGGAGGGCAGTTAGAAAAGGTATTAGAAGGCACTCGAAACATGGTGCATTGGAAGAAAAAACGCAAATCAAAGACACCTCATCTGATTTTCCAGTTTCTGGTAGTAGCACCCAATGAGCACCAGATTGAGGATGCTCGACGATTAGCCAAGGAGGTTGGTGTAGACGAGATCCAATTCAAGACAGCGCAGATTTATGACTTTGTAAATGGCTCTGACCTGATGCCAAAAAACGAAAAATACTCGAGGTATGTACAGCGAGAAAACGGGAAGTACAAACTGAAAAACCCGATGCATAATCAGTGCTGGAAAATGTGGCAGAGCTGTGTGGTTACTTGGGATGGTAGAGTCGTTCCTTGCTGTTTCGACAAAGACGCTAAGTATGTGATGGGCAACTGGAATGAACAATCTTTTAGTGACATCTGGTACAGTGCTCCTTACGAAAATTTCCGAAAAAGCATATTGACCTCTCGTGCGTCGATCGACATTTGTAAAAACTGCTCAGAAGGGCTCAATGTATCTTTGACTGATGGCTAAACCCGAATATTCACTTTATTTTTTGGCATTGATTCCAGATGGCGAGATTAAGGAGGAAGTGATGGCTTTCAAACGAGAAGTGGCTGCCAAGTTCAGTTCTAAAGGAGCGCTTCGTTCACCGCCACACATCACGTTGCACATGCCATTCAAGTGGCGAGCAGATAGAGAAGAAGAGTTGGTTAATAAACTGACGGAGTTTCGGTATGACGACTATCCTGTTAGGATCACACTAGAGGGGTTCGATTTTTTCGAGCCGAGGGTGGTCTTTGTGGATGTGGTCAAGTCAGAGCCATTGGTTCGACTGCAAAAGGAGCTGTCAGATTTTATGAGGAGAGCATTGAAGCTTTATAATGCGGACTACAAAGACCGAGGTTTTCACCCGCATATGACGATTGGGTTTAGGGATTTGAAAAAGGCGATTTTCCCAGAGGCAAAAGCTTACTTTCAAGATCAACTGTATCTGCGAAAATTTGAGATATCCGACATATGCTTACTCAAGCATAATGGCCAGAGATGGGAAGAGTGGAGGAGATTTTAAGGGAGACTTGGTGAAGGGAAAGCAAGTTGAAAGGTCATGCCGTTAGTCAAACACAATTGTCCCAGACCTTTCCTTGTTATTGAGTTTGAGACTTTTAGTGTCACCTACTTTTTTCATATGTATGATGTTGGTTTGGTCGTCAAAGATTTCCATGAGTATGGTGTTGGTCACGGTCAGCGATTTTAGTTTTTTTACACTGGAGATCACTTGGTAGCAATACATCACACCGTCATCTTTTTCGGACCCTAGGTATTGGGCGGTCACGGACTTGCCATCCACCTGATATGACGTCTTGGCGTTCAGGTATTTCCCGATGATTTCATCGAGCTGCTCTGGGGTGGTAGGATTCAGTACATCTACCTGTTCGCCAGTCCATTCGGTCAGTCCATTTTCTAGGTCATCCAAAAATATTCGATGAGAAATTTCCACCTGCTTACTCTTGGCATCGTATTCGATATTGGCTACCGACACATAAAAAGCATGGAGTGGCATACCGCTTATATAATTTATCAGCAATAGAAATAAATAGGTCATGATTTACTTGTTGTCCATATTAAGTTTACGGTAGTTAGACAGTATAAGAAAACAAAAATAAGTTATTCTTTACGGTGGCGTTGGTTTTTTGTTTGAGCGGTAGTTTTCAATCCTTATGTCAGATTTTCAGTTATATTTTTCTTTAGGTAGGGAGCATATTTTGGATGTGAACGGCTACGATCATATCTTATTTGTGATTGCACTGAGTGCGGTGTATTTGGCTACTGATTGGAAGAAGGTGCTTGTGCTTGTGACGGCGTTTACGATCGGTCATTCGGTCACGCTGGCCATGGTCGCTCTCGATGTTTTTAGGGTCAATTCTAGCGTGGTGGAATTTTTGATTCCAGTCACCATTTTCATCACTGCCGTCTGCAATATTTGGAAGAGGGATCAATACATCTCCACGGACAGAAGCCGGCTCAATTACTATTTTGCTTTGTTTTTTGGACTGATCCATGGGATGGGTTTTTCCAACTACCTCAAGGCTCTTTTAGGAAAAGAGACTTCGATTGTGACACAATTGTTTGCTTTCAATATTGGCTTGGAAGTAGGTCAGGTGATTATCGTAGTGGGATTTATGGGGCTAGGCTATTTGATGAATAAATACATAAATGTGTCTAGGCGAGACTGGATTTTGGCTATTTCTTCCGCAGTAGCGGGCGTGGCCATTACATTGATGATAGACACAAAATTTTGGTAATGATTAATCCAATTAGAATGAAAAGAAATTTGATATGGGTGCTCATCATGAGCCCAATGTTTGCATTTGCTCAAGGTGAATGGAATCAAAAGTTTGAGCAATTGGGCACTACACTACCCACTGCCAATAGCTATAGAAATGCTTCGGGTGCGCCAGGCGTAGATTATTGGCAGCAGCGTGCAGACTATACGATAGCTGCTGAGCTCAACGATGACAATCAGTCGTTGACTGGCCGTGAGACCGTCACGTACTATAACAATTCTCCAGATAACCTGACCTATCTATGGGTACAGCTAGATCAAAACATGAGAAGCAAGACGTCGGATACGCCATTGGTGGAAGGCAGCGAAATGAAAGAAGCCATGACGGGCAAACAAGTACTGAATATTTCTAGAGACTATGATTTTGATGGTGGTTTTAAAATATCAGAAGTGTCTGATGCTGCGGGCAAGCCTTTGAAGCATATGATCAATAAAACCATGATGAGAATAGATTTGCCTAAGTCATTGGCTAATGGAGAGCAGTTTGTATTTAACATTGCTTGGTCTTATAACGTGCAAGACAGGATGGAACTTGGTGGCCGATCAGGTTATGAGTTTTTTCCTAAGGATGGCAATTATCTATATACCATTGCACAGTGGTTTCCTCGCATGGCCGTATATGATGATGTAGAAGGCTGGCAAAACAAGCAGTTTTTAGGTAGAGGTGAGTTTGCATTAGAGTTTGGAGACTACAAAGTGCGCTTGACTGTGCCGTCTGATTTTGTGGTGGCTTCTACGGGCGAATTGCAAAATGCTGATCAGGTATTGACCAAGACACAAAAAGCACGTTTGGCTGAAGCCAAAAAGACATTTGATAAGCCAGTCATGATCGTGACTGAAGCGGAAGCTCGAAAAGCAGAAGCAACAAAGGCCAAAGGGACGAAAACTTGGGAGTATCATGCTGACGATGTGAGGGATTTTGCCTTTGCGGCATCAAGAAAATTCATCTGGGATGCGCAAGCCGTGCAGCTAGAAACTAAAACCCCAATGGCGATGTCTTATTATCCTAAAGAAGGTAATCCGCTATGGGAAGATGAATCTACTAAAGCCGTAGCTAACACGCTACGTACTTATTCTAAGCACACCATAGAGTATCCTTACCCAGTGGCTATTTCAGTGCATACCGCATCGATAGGTATGGAGTACCCGATGATTTGCTTCAATTATGGCAGACCCAACGAGGACGGGACTTTTACAGATGCCAAAAAATGGGGCATGATCGGAGTGATTATTCACGAAGTAGGGCACAACTTCTTTCCGATGATTATCAATTCAGACGAACGCCAGTGGACTTGGATGGATGAGGGGTTGAATACTTTTACACAATCGTTGACAGAAAAAGAATACTATCTAGAAAAGCCATTGAAAAGAGGAGAAGCCAAACTGATCGTAGATTATATGAAAGGCGATAAAGAAGGCATGAGACCTATCATGACAAACTCAGAGCAAATTTTACAATTTGGGAATAATGCCTACGGGAAGCCAGCAGCAGCTCTGAGTGTATTGAGAGAAACAGTGATGGGGCCTGAGCTTTTCGATTATGCTTTCAAAACCTATGCAGAGCGATGGGCATTTAAGCACCCTAGCCCTGCTGACTTTTTCCGTACGATGGAAGATGCCTCTGCGGTAGATTTGGATTGGTTTTGGAAAGGGTGGTTTTATACCACGGACCATGTAGATATTTCACTGTCTAAAGTGAAGTGGTACCGAATGGATATTCCTGAAAATGAAGTAGAGAATAAGAGCAAAAAGGCGAAGAAGTCCAAAATTTCTGCAGAAGAGGAAAATAAAAACTTGATGGACTTTGCAGATGAGGCGGAGGTGTTTACTTACAAGGGAGTGAATGAGGCCGCGGAATCGGCGAGAGCGAGTGAATTTCTTAATCAAGTCGATGATGCGGCGATCAAGAGTGCCAATGCCAATCGTAATTTCTATGAGTTGACTTTCGAAAACAAGGGTGGATTGGTGATGCCGATTATCATCGAGTGGACCTACGAAGACGGTACAGTAGAGACGGAATTTTTGCCAGCTGAAATCTGGAAGAAAAATGAAAACGTGGTAACTAAAGTTTTTGCAAAAGAAAAGAAGGTAACCAATATCGTGATCGATCCGAATGAGGAAACGGCCGATGTAGCTACAGCAAACAATGTATTTCCTCGCGTGGAGGACAATTCTCGATTTGACCAATTTCAGAAAGGAGCAGAATAATCAAGGTATTGAAAATTTAGGTTAGGTTTTGGGTCGCACTGAGGAGTGCGGCCTTTTTTTAAGTATAAGCCTATCTGAAAGCTAAAAGTAGGTCAGGGATTTAAATATAGATAAGAGAATTCTCTAGCGATGATCGTTTGTTTTTTGAAAAACGATTTTTAATCGAAGAAGAATTCTCTTATCATTTTAATGAGAGGTTCCTTTTAGAAACTGCTCTGATTTTAGCCGAAGGTTAGATATTCAAATTAATGAGATACGCTTAGGTTTTTGATTCTGACGATACCGTGAGAACCAGTGAAACTTGCGCCTTGCACAGATTGCAGATAGTTGCCCACTTTGAAGTAGTTGCCATCTGTACTCGTGTCCATCGATTGTGAGAATACTTGAGATCCATTCTTGTAGAGTCTGACCACTCCACCTGAATATTGGATTTTGAAAGTGTACTCAGTATCGAGAGCATACCCACTGATGGTTTTGCTGCCTCCTTGCACCTCTTCGGTAATGTACCCACTGATTTTGAGACTTACAGCCCCTGAGCTTTGGTCGCTAGATCCGATGAACTGAACTCTGATCAAATCATCTACTTCTACGCCATCGTCATTCTCGTCTGGACCATGAATTTGTGCAAAACATAGTACGCCTCCATTATTGTCAGCATCTTTAGGCAACTGATCTACTCGTACGGTAAATTCCATAGAGTGAGTGCCACTAGAGCCGTCCCAGCTAGCCAAGTTGCCATTGCTCATTTCGCGTAGCTCTACTCTTGGATTGCCTGAGTTTGCAGATCCACCCAATCCTCTGTAGCATTTGAAATAGGCCCAAGAACCATCTGTATAGAAGTAATTGCTATTTTCATATGTGCTGAAAGATTCATTGAGCGAACTCAATACATCGTCGTAATAGGTAGCCGAAGAACTAGGTGTAGCATCGAATCCATTGAGCTTCCAATTGCTAGAGGTAAGGCCAAGGACTTCGCCAGGCGTATCACCACCAGGAGTTCCTCCTCCTCCTCCGCCGCCAGAGGAAGACCCTACTTCAGTAAAGAACCATTTGAATTTGTCGCTACCATCCCAGCTTCGCTGCTCAATGTTGCCCCCGTTGGAGGTACTACCACCAGCTACTGCCATAGACTTGCCACTGTCTCGACTTTTTATTCTGTAATAGCCGTCACCTACGCTGATGATTTGCCATTGCTGATGAGTGGTGCCTTGGTAAGCCCATTGTTGTACGTTGGCTCCGTTGGCGTTGCTGCCGCCAGATACTTCTAGGGATTTACCACTATCCACGCCTTTTAGTCTTACATATCCGCCGCTAGTGTTTAGTACTTCAAACTGTCTGTGTGTGCCGCTGGCATTGCCCCATTGCTGGAGATTGGCTCCATTGGAGTTGCTCTTGTTATGGATGTCCATGTGTAGTCCACTCTTCTTGTTTTGGATATAATAGATTTTATTGGCTGTTGGAGTAGCCTTCTTGGGAGACTCAATAGCAGGTAGCTCTTCGTCTAATAGTTCTGCCTCTTCACAGCTCCATAGTAGTGCAGGAGAAAAGAGACCTAATACCATGACATAGGTCAGGTATTTTTGAATTGATTTATTAATGTTTAATCGCATAATTAGTTGGTTTTGTATTGTATATAGTTAAGTTATTTTGGTCAATCAATTCGGCTAAAATCAATAATTGGTAGTCCAATTATATGTTGACCAAAAATGAAGTTGCAAAATATTATGCTAAAATCAAACTCTTTTAACGTTATAAAGTGCTGATATTCAATGCGTAACAATTACGGTTATTGCCTTTTTTATACTTTTAAGGAAGTTGAAAAAAGGCTGTAGCACACAACGGTGTAAGAAATCGGAGCGGAATTATTGATTTAATTAAAGTTTAGGCTTTGTTAAAACCTTTTTTCTGAAAATGAAAAATTGAAGATTTATTCCTTAATAAAAGGAGGTGATTTTTTCAGTTGAGGGTGATTGTCGGGGAGTATTTTTTTTGGACTGTCGCATATTTTTTTAGCGCTTCGTGATAATTTTTTTGAAAAAAAATTATCACGAAATATTCCTGCCTCTTAGATCGACTTTTTTATTTAAAAATGAAAGGAAGATCGACTACTGTACCAAATCTAGTAGTTCTCCATAGTTGGGCACATCATTGTAGTGCCACTTGCCTTTTACTGTGCCGTCTTGGAGTAGCCATAGCCCAGGGTTGGAACGGGTGATGGTTTTGAGTACCGTGGCATCAGTGTAATAATATGGAATGGCTAGGTTCACCTTCTTTTGAAAGGTTTCGAAGGTGGTGCCATCCGAAGCGGTGAGTGCATACACTTCTATTTGATCGCCCAAGGCCTGAATCAGCGTATTGATGTCGGTGATACTAGTTTCGTTGGTTTTTGATACATCGTATAGGATCACAAACAGCTTGTTGCCTGTAAAAACTTCAGCAGTAAAATCCCCATCATCATTCCACACACCAAAATCCGTAATCTTAGGCGCTGCTTCTGGATTGAGATGATTCATGGCTACAAATTGATAGGATTTGTCTGTAGGGTAATTTTCAAATCGATATTCTTTTCCATCCTTTTCCATCACATATTCATAGACGAAGTCTTCAGAAGGTTTCATTTCTGTGGGTATATGGTTCCCCACTTTATACGCTCTAAAATCTATAAATGGTAAATGAGCTACAGCATAAAGTGCCAAGCCTAAAGACAATATAAGTGTAGCGCTTACTATAAAAAAACTTCGTTTTTCTGCCGATTTTGATTGGATATCGTGCTGGCTCAAATATAAAAACAGAATCATTGCCAGCAGTACAAGGTCTTTGATGAATGACTCCCATGGTGTCAGTTTGATAGCATCGCCAAAACAGCCACAGTCGGTCACGCTATTGGTAATCGCCGAAAATCCCGTGAGAGCTGTGAAAAACACAATAATGACAAGCAATGATTTTAAAGTCCAGTTTTGCTTGAAGTTGACCAAAAGTGCTACGCCTAGTACCACCTCGATTACTACCAAGAAAATAGAAATAGCCAATGAGAAAGGGACTAAATAATGGAAGAAGCCAGCGATATCTAGAGAGAAGATTTCGAAATATTCTTCCATTTTGATCGCCGTACCTACAGGGTCGTTTACTTTGATTAGGCCCGAGAAAATGAATAACCCTCCTACAAAAAATCTTACTGCGGTCAATACTAATTTCATATGCTAGTCTTTTGGATGTCTAAATTTAACGATGAAAACGTCAGGTGTTCATTTCTCGTTTCTCAATAACAATTTTTTAACAAATTTAGCTTTGACCAAAGCCCATTTTTATCAAGCAAAATACAGCGTAGTTGATCATGTCCTGATAGTTGGCATCTACACCTTCAGAGATTAGTGTTTGGCCTTGGTTGTCTTCTATCTGCTTGGTTCTCAATATTTTCATTAGAATAATGTCAGTCATAGAAGATATCCGCATGTCTCTCCATGCCTCGTCATAGTCGTGGTTTTTGTTGGCCAATAGTTCACGAGTATCATCAGTAATGGCCGTATACATCGGTTCTAGTTTTTCATAGGGGATTTCCATACCCTCGTCAGCACTCATTCGGATTTGCATGATGGCCATGATGCAGTAGTTGATGATCGCCACAAATTCTCCAGCGATATCTTCCTGTATTTTTTGCTCTCCCTTTTCTTGGATAGATCGAATTCTTTTGGCTTTAATGAAAATTTGATCAGTAAGTGAAGAAGCTCTCAAAATACGCCAAGCAGTACCGTAATCCTTAGTTTTCTTTTCAAAAATATCTTTACAAGCCTTTATAACTTCTTTATATTCGCCTACCGTTTTTTCTTCCACAATGTCGTCTGATTTTATTGAATTGAGCGGCTAAAATTAAGGTGTAAATAGCTGGCAACAAATTATTTCATGATATAATCCATGAGTGATACCGTTCAGGTATAGGTGCAAAACGGAGTGTCAAAGTTTAATACTCAATACGAGAATGAAAGAGTCAAAATTCATCAATATAAAAGGCAAACTCATGGCCCTGTCTTCACCAAAAGTAATGGGTATTGTAAATCTAACTGCTGATTCATTCTACGACGGAGGGAAGATCAAATCTGATCAAGACCTGCTGACCAAAGTGGAAGGAATGATGAGGGACGGGGTAGATATTTTAGATATAGGCGCCTACTCTAGTAGACCAGGGGCTACTGATATCCCGATGCGTGAGGAGTGGGATGCTGCCGTTTCTGGAATCGACCTGATATTGGATCGTTTTCCAGAGGCTATTATCTCCATAGATACTTTTCGAGCTACCGTAGCGAAGGGGGCCTTAGAGCATGGCGCTTGCATAGTCAACGACATTTCTGGTGGTAGTCTGGATCAGGGAATGTTCGACGTGATTGAGTCTACCAATGTGCCCTATATTATGATGCACATGAGAGGTAACCCTCAAACCATGGCCAATCTTACGGACTACGATCACTTGGTTTCAGATATTATTGATTATTTTAATGAAAAGGTTGCTGCACTAAGAAAAAGAGGAGTTAAAGACATAATTATTGATCCAGGTTTTGGTTTTGCAAAGACTAAAGAGCAGAATTTCGAGTTGTTAGATAAGTTGGAACTGCTTAATATGGTAGGTGTACCGATGCTGTGCGGAGTGTCGCGCAAGTCGATGATATCCAAAGAACTGGATGTATCGCCAGACGAAGCACTCAATGGCACTACTGCACTTAATATGGCCTGCCTAATGAAAGGGGCGAGTATGTTAAGAGTTCATGATGTAAAAGAGGCCAAAGAGACAATTCAATTGTTTGAAGCCATGACAAAAAGTAAAAAATGATATTAGGATTTCAAATAGGGTTTTTAGAAATCGGTTGGGTAGATGTTTTTGACATCCTGTTCGTCAGTTTCTTCTTGTATCATGTTTACAAACTGATGAAAGGTAGTGTAGCCATTAAGATTTTCTTGGGCTTTCTGTTTCTCTATTTGATCTACTTGGTGGTGAAAGCCGTAGATATGGAACTGCTCAGTATTATTTTGGGGCAGTTTATGGGCGTAGGAGTTATTGCGGTTATTGTTTTGTTTCAGCAAGAAATTAGAAAATTTTTGTTGCTTCTGGGCAAAACCACCGTATTCGAAGAGGGCAATATTTTGAAAAATGTCCAGCATTTTTTTCATGAAAAGTATGACAAAAACCACTTGGATGTATCGCCTATTATCGACGGAATCAAAAATATGGCGGGCTCAAACACAGGGGCACTGATTGTCTTTTCAAGAAGTTCAGAACTTAAGTTTTTTGCGGATTCAGGAGATAGGCTCGAAGCTAAAATATCCAAACGTCTCATCATGGCGATATTCAATAAGCATTCCCCGTTGCATGATGGAGCCATTATCATCAATAACAATCGGATAGTAGCAGCCAGGTGTATTTTGCCAGTTTCGGAGCGTGACGATATACCTGCGCAGTATGGTTTGAGACATCGAGCAGCTTTAGGGATGTCTGAGACTACAGACTCGTTGGTCGTGATTGTGTCTGAAGAGACTGGTCAGCTTACGGTAGCTCGTGGTGGTTCGTTTGAGCACAATCTCTCTACGCAGGAAGTACGTGCCCGAATCAACGAATACTTGAGCAACCTAGATGATACGAAGAACGAAAGCTTAATGACCAAGGCCATCAAGCCAGATCAAAAAGAGAAAATAAGTAAAAAAGACGCTAAAGAATCTTCTAAGCAAGAGCTGCCTGTCGACTAATCAAAATGTCAATTCTTAGTTTTAGGTTTTGAATAACAATTCCCTACTTTTGCCAAAATTTTAAGGTGTTATGATACAAAGAATTCAGTCTATATTTTTATTTCTAGTGGCAGCCAGTATGATTGGCATGCTATTTTTTCCTGTTTGGAATAAGCTAGATGGAGAAAAGAGCGAGTTGGTGGAATTGACCGCATTCAAATTCACCCACACCAAAAAAGACATTGAAACTGGCGAAATTGCTACGATTTCAGAAGGTCAGACTTTCTATATCGCTATCCTTGCCATTATGGCTGCTGGTTTGGCTCTGTATTCCATATCTAAGTTCAACAACCGATTGCTTCAAATGAAGTTAGGTGCACTCAATTCACTTTTTATGGGTGGAGTCATGGGATTGATCGTGTACCATGTCTATCAGGCAGAGGCGCTGATTGCCCCCACGCAGCAGGGCAACTACCTATTTGCTTTCTATTTAGGTGTATCCGCTTTACTCTTTAATTTACTTTCCAATAGATTCATTCGTAGAGATGAAAAACTGGTAAGGTCTGCAGATCGTATCCGATAATATTTCTTCTAGAAGCTTTCCCAAAGTTTTCAGGTCTTTGGGGAAAATAAAGACGCTATCCTGTCAAAAAATCTTAATCCGCTGACATCCTGTCACGGATTTCTTTTTTATACGGTTTGGAATGACGTTTGATAACAGCCCATCATCGGATCAATCCGTTCAAACTTTAATTCATTAAATAAAAATATATCATGCAAGAGAAAGGTAATATTTCGATTCATACCGAGAATATTTTCCCCATCATCAAGAAGTTTTTATACTCTGATCACGAAATATTCTTGAGAGAACTAGTGTCTAACGCAGTAGATGCTTCGCAGAAACTGAAACAACTGTCCGGTATGGGCGAATACAAAGGCGAGTTGGGCGAACTGAGAGTGGAGGTGAGTTTTGACGAAAAAGCGAAAACCATCACTATATCTGACAAGGGTATCGGGCTGACGGCTGATGAAATCAAAAAATATATCAATCAAATTGCATTTTCAGGAGCAACGGAGTTTGTAGAAAAATACAAAGACAAAGGCGACGAGCAGCAAATCATTGGTCATTTTGGGTTGGGTTTTTACTCTGCATTTATGGTGGCAGACAAAGTGGAAATCAATTCATTGTCTTATCAAGAAGGTGCTGAGTCAGCTAACTGGATTTGTGATGGTAGTACTGAATTTGAAATCAAACCAGGAGACAGAACTGAGCGTGGTACCGATATTATCCTGCACATCAACGAGGAGTCTGCAGAGTTTTTGAATCAAGCCAGGCTGCAAGGCATCTTGACGAAGTATTGCAAGTTTTTACCTGTAGAGATCAAATTTGGTGAGAAAGACGAAAGTGTAAAGGATGGTGAAGACAAAGATGGTAAGCCTCAATACAAGACTGTAAAGAAGGACAACATCATCAACAATCCTTCTCCTCTATGGACAAAGTCTCCTTCAGAGCTTAAAGATGAAGATTACTTGGCATTTTATAGAGAGTTGTACCCATTCTCAGAAGAGCCATTATTCTGGATTCATTTGAATGTAGATTACCCATTCAACCTTACAGGGGTACTTTATTTCCCTAAGGTAAAAAATGAATTAGAGCTGCAGAAAAATAAAATACAATTGTATTCACGCCAAGTGTTTATCACTGACGAAGTGAAAGATGTAGTGCCTGAATTTTTGATGCTGCTACATGGTGTGATAGACTCTCCAGACATTCCTCTCAATGTGTCTAGAAGCTTCTTGCAGGCCGACGGTGCAGTAAAGAAAATCAACACTTACATTACCAAAAAAGTGGCCGATAAATTGTCTGAGCTGTTCAAAAAAGACAGAAAAGTTTTTGAAGACAAGTGGGACAATATTGGTTTGTTTGTGAAGTACGGCATGCTCAGCGATGAGAAGTTTTACGACAAAGCCAAAGACTTTGCGTTGTTACAAAACACAGATGGAGAGTGCTTTACTTTCGATGAGTACAAAGAAAAAGTTTCAGTTCTTCAAAAAGACAAAGACGACAACTTAGTCTACTTGTATGCTACAGATCCAGCAAAGCAGCATGCATTCATCGAGTCTGTCAAAAACAAAACGTATGATGTGTTGAAGTTTGATGGGCCGTTGGATAGCCATTTCATTGGCACGCTAGAGCACAAATTGGAAAAGACGCAATTGAAACGTGTAGATGCAGAGACGGTAGACAAACTGATTGACAAAGATGAAAAGGTAGAATCTGTACTTTCAGACAAAGAAAAAGAAACTGCCAAGACGCTTTTCGAAAAGGCTATCGATGACAAAAACTCTACAGTAAATGTGGAATCGTTGGCGGCGGATGATATGCCAGTGATCGTGACCATGCCTGAGTTTATGCGTAGAATGAAGGATATGCAGAAGCAAGGAGGTGGCGGTATGATGATGATGGGCGATATGCCAGATCAGTATACCGTGGCAGTAAATGCCAACCACCCGTTGATTGCGAAGATATTGAAGACAGAAAACAATGAGCAACTGGCTCGTCAGGCATATGACCTAGCGCTCTTGTCGCAGGGCTTGCTAGAAGGAGCAGCTTTGACTAGTTTTATCAAGCGATCTGTAGCCATTAGTGCTGAGTAATTAGGAGATCATGAAATAATATGATAGCCGTGGGTGAAAACTCACGGCTATTTTTATTGCTAGCAATTCAATGTTTTTTATTTCCACGCATCTTTATAGCTTTGGATTTGGCAACGAATCAAAAAACACTTCGTACCATAATTATATGACGATGCACATCATTAAATATAGTCTATTCTTTTTACTGCTGACTCCCCTAACGGTGGTCGTAGGTCAAGACTATTCCGAAGACGATGCTTTTGAGACGCAATATGAAAAACCACTGACCGTGGATCTTGATGCTAAAGATCCAGAAGATGTCATTGAGATTAAAAAGAAGAAACCTAAGCGTAATGTGTTTTATGGTAAGAAAACGCGGAAAGGCTTTACTCGTCAGGGCTTTGGAGGTAATACAGTGACGGAACTATTTACAGTATTGAAGACCTATGAGGATCCTCTGCCATATGTAAGAGACGTGTATTGGTATGACTATAGAAAAAGAAAAATAATTAACTCTAGAAAAGTAGATAAGCCCAATGCGGGTATCCTACATGGTCCATACAAGAAGATGGTTGGAGATCAGGTAATCGAGGAAGGGATATTTTTTATGGGGACTAAGCATGGCCGGTGGTCATCTTGGAACAAATACAACATCCTACAATCCAAAGAAAAATACTACAAGGGCTGGCCCAAAGAGTCGCTCGTGGCTTATCACAACAAAGAGAAAAAGGAACTTGAAGAGATCATCCCAGTGCACTTTGGGGAGAAGGAAGGTAATTATTACGCGTTTCATAAAAGCGGAAACATAGCAGCTGTAGGAGAATATCACTTTGATCACAAAGTGGGGCTCTGGCGAGAATATTATGATATCAGAAATCGCAGAAAGCGAGAGGTCGTTTATTCAAAAGACCCATTCGATGATGAATTTAAGCCATACATTATTCGTGAGTGGGACAACCGAGGCAAGCTCATCTACGAGCGAAAAGAGTAAGCTTTTGCTAAAACCACTTGATTAAAAAATTGACAGCCCATTTTTTAAATCCACTGTAAGGGGGATAAAATAGCAGTGCATTGGTCAGGCCTATACGCTGATGGAGCACAGATTTTAGATTGGAAAACTCCATAAACCCAAACCGCCCGTGAGACTTGCCTATACCGCTATGATTTACCCCACCAAAAGGTAGGTTAGGGTGAGCATATTGTACCACCACATCGTTGATCACCATGGTGCCAGCTGAAGTAGCGCTGCCGATTCTTTTTTTCATGCGATTGCTTTTGGTGAAGAGATAGAGCGAGAGCGGCTTGTCATTTTGGTTAATATGGTCGATGACCTGATTCATATCATGATACACCTTCATAGGCATGATCGGCCCGAAAATCTCTTCTTGCCAGAGGCGGTTAGTTTCATCTATATTAGATAGTAAGGTGGGTTCGATGTATTTTTCTGCGGCGTTGTGATCGCCACCAAACTCCACC
Source organism: Reichenbachiella carrageenanivorans (assembly GCF_025639805.1). NCBI lineage: Bacteria > Pseudomonadati > Bacteroidota > Cytophagia > Cytophagales > Reichenbachiellaceae > Reichenbachiella > Reichenbachiella carrageenanivorans. The sequence continues at coordinate 1,858,649 of NZ_CP106735.1, forward strand.
TTGGCTCCCGAATCTAAAGCTTCTTTTAGCATGTCTACCAGCCTATGGGCATGGCTTTCATTCACGAGTCGAGAGTAGTCATGAGTATGAGCCATTCCTTCACTTTTACTGTCAAACATTTGTGCTATATATTTTTTGGCAGACGCCACAAATGAGTCTTTTACCTTGTCGCTGATAAAAATATAATCTGGTGCGATACAGGTCTGACCGTTGTTGGTGAATCGGCCCCAAACGATTTTTTTAGCAGCATCGTCTGGATTGGCTGTTTCGTCTATGATTACGGGAGACTTTCCGCCAAGTTCTAAGGTGACAGAGCTGAGGTTTTTGGCCGCAGCTGCCATGATAATCTTGCCTACTTGCGTACTGCCAGTGAAAAAGATATGATCGAAGGGTAGCTCCAGTAGAGCGGATGTTTCGGGTATGCCTCCTTGTATCACTGTGACGAGGCTAGGCTCGAAAACGTCTTCTACCATTTCTTGGATGAGTTGGGAAGTGACGGGTGTGTGTTCGGATGGTTTGAGTATAGCTGTGTTGCCAGCGGCGATACATGACACCAGTGGGCTGCCTACTAGGTTGAATGGAAAATTCCAAGGGGCAATGATGAGACAAGCACCTTTAGGCTCGGGTTGTATTTTGGCAGAGGTGCCGAGATAAGTCATGCCAGGCGAAACCCGTTTGGGTCGTGCCCAGCTGTTTAAATGGCTTAGTGCATCGTTGATTTCTGTAGTGACCGTGAATATTTCGGTGATGTCCGTGTCTGTGTCTGATTTGCGCAGATCGGCATGCAGTGCGGCGCGAATTTTCTCCTTATTGTTTAGTATCCAGGTCTTCAAGGATTTTAGCCGTTTTCGGCGATGCTCTAGAGATTCGGTGCGTAGCTCTAAGCTCTTTTTTTTATGAAGATCAAAAATGGTTTGGAACTGATTTGCCATTTGGGGGTGTGTTTAATTCTGGTTGAGAAAGATAATGAAGACTAGCCAGATTTATTTCGGAATTGACTTTTGCCACTGATTTTAATAGGTAAAAAACGTATTTTTCACCTAAAACCCTTTCCATTATCCTAAAAGGCTGTTTTTTGCTAGTCTTTTTAGTAACAATAACGTAATATTAAAGTAACATTTAATACATGAGTAAATCAATATGAAAAAAATCCTCATTGGACTGGTACTTTTGACCTTGCATGCGACGACCTCGCAGGCCACGGGTGACAAGTATTTGTCTAGTGATACGAAGCTTGGATTATTTATTAGATCAGAGTTCGATGACCTCTCTCCAGAAGAGGTTTTGGCCTACGAGCAAAACTATGCCGTGCTATTGACGAAGCTCAAAGAGAAGCAAAAATTGTACAAATCGGATGCTGCTTTTTTAAAACATGTATTCTATACTGTGCACCGTAAAATGTTAGGTGAATACGAGCAGTATGTCACGTTCAGTGAAATTTTTAAGAAGGAGAAAAAATACGATTGTGTTACGGGTACTGCTATGTTTGCTTTGGTATTGGATGAATTGGGCGTCAGTTATGAAGTGCATGAAACGGATTATCATGTGTATCTGGTTGCCTTTGCAGGGGGTAAAGAATATTTATTTGAATCTACAGACCCGCTAAATGGTTTTGCATGGGAGCCTAAAGAGATAGCGGAAAGGAGAATGTTTGTTAATGAAGAGTCTATCCGGATCAATACCAAACTCGCTATGTCAGGTTTGGCCAGCGATGATGTAGACCTTCAAGGGGCCACTTATATAGACAATGTTGTGGACTTGCGTCAGCTAGCGGGTTTGCACTATTACAATCAGGCACTCAAGCATTTTAACAATAACGATCTGCGAGATGCTTATCGAATGATCATTATTGCCCAAGGAATCTATCCTACGCCGAGAATTAAAGGAGCGAGTGCCTTTATGTTTGCGGCGGCCTTCGAGGATTAATCTAATAACCCTGAGATATCATCCTTGGTTAGTGTTTTTACAAAGCTCTCTTCTGTTGTAATCAAATCATCTGCGAGTTTTTGTTTGTTTTGCTGTAGTTGCAAAATCTTTTCTTCCACTGTATTTTTCGTAATAAATCGGTAAGTAAACACTTTGTTTTTCTGACCTATTCGATGTGCTCTATCGATCGCTTGTGCTTCTATCGCTGGATTCCACCATGGGTCCAATAGAAATACATATTCGGCCTCGGTTAGGTTGAGGCCGAGCCCGCCAGCTTTGAGAGAGATCAAAAACACTTTGATTTGTTTATCGCTTTGGAAATTTTCTACTTCTTTCTGACGGTCTTTTGTGCTCCCATCGAGGTAGGAGTATTTGATCTTATTATCATCTAGGTATTTACTGACTATTTTGAGGTGTTTTACAAACTGCGAAAAGACCAAAATCTTGTGATTCTTGTTGATCGCATTTTGGAGCATGTGGCTGATATCTTCTAGTTTACCAGAATCTCCAGTGTACTCATCATCCGCAAGGAATGGGTGGTTGGCTATTTGTCGCAACTTGGTCAGTCCCTGTAATATCATGAATTGTGACTTGCCAATACCCCCTGCTTCTATCTCATGCATGATCTTGTCTCGGTAGGCAGATTTCACTTTTTCATAAGCTTCTTCCTGCGCCTCCGACATGGTGCAGTATCGGATGTTTTCTATCTTTTCTGGTAGATCAGTAGCCACTTGGGATTTGTGTCTTCTGAGCAAAAAAGGTTTGATGATTGTATATAGCTTCTTGGTTTTTTCTTCGTCATTTTTCTTTTCAATAGGTAGTTGAAACTGATTCTTGAAAAAGGTTTTTCCACCTAAGAGCCCAGGGTTTAAAAATGTCATTTGAGACCACAGATCCATGGTTGTATTTTCGATAGGGGTACCTGTCAAAATCAATTTGAACGAAGAGTTCAAATCACGAACACATTTCGAAATGTTGGATTCTGGATTTTTAATAACTTGAGATTCATCGAGGATGATGTAGTTGAAATGAAATTCTGCTAGCAGGTCTATATCTTGTCTGATAAGGCCATAAGAAGTAACCACTAAGTCATACTTGGCAAATTGTTTAATGTCTTTGTTTCTTTTTACTCCCGTGTAATTCAACATTTTCAGTTGGGGGGTAAACTTTTCGGATTCTTTCTCCCAGTTGTAGATCAATGAAGTAGGCATTACTAGAAGGCTGGTGCCATTGTCGTTGTCTTGATGCACAGATTGCAGCAGCGCAAGTGTCTGTACCGTTTTACCTAGACCCATGTCGTCGGCCAGACAGCCGCCCAAGCGGTATTCGTTGAGAAATCGCATCCAATTGAACCCAGCTCTTTGGTACGGTCTCAATTCACCCTTGAATCCTTTTGGCATATCATAATCGCCAATGGTGTCAAAGTCTCTTAATCGCTCTAGTTTGCGTGAAAGTTGCAAGTGAGCCAGGTTAGACTCGTTGAGGTCTTTGACCAAGGAGATGTGATGTTTCTGTAGTTGTAGAGACTCTTCTTCTCCCTCATTAGAAAATGCCATCAACTCTGCATATTGGGTAAACCACTCTTCAGGTATTACGGCGATTTCGCCATTAGGGAGCTCTATTTCATGCTTCTTTTTCAGAATATAGTTTCGAATGATGTGGAATGGAATTTCGAAATCACCAAACTTAATGATGGCATGAATGTCGAACCAATCAATATTTTCTTTGATTTCGACGGTCATTTCGGACTTGCCCAAGAAATATTTTTTCTCTCCTTTACCATTTTGTTTGAGCACGATACCTGAGTCTTCTAGTAATTTTTTTGTGCTTTGTATCCAAGAGAAGGCCTTGGCAGTATCCATGGTAGACCTAGCGTGCTTGAGAGGGAGTCCAGTTTCATTGAGGAAGGAAACGAATTTTTTCTCTTTTTCTAGGTTTCTTTTGATCCGATGAAAGGTGTAGTGATCTTCTTCTTTCTCTACATGTACACTTACATCTTTGATCTGATCTGCGCTGTAGTTGTGATCCCCGTAGTTGAATTTTAGTTCGAAGAGAATTTTAGAATCCTCTACAATAGTGGTGTGTTTTCCATTGCTATTAAAAAGATCCATCGACTGACCATTGGAGGCCAGTTCAGAGAAGTAGAGTAGTGGTTTGAGTTCTGTGGTTTCTGTTTTGATGTCAAAGCCTTTGGCATAGACATCGAAAGAGGCTACCAATGGCGCTACAAATTTGTGATAATAATTATCTTCAATTTTGCGAGGGATCGCTATGAATTTCTTGTTTAAAAATGGCTTGAGTTTATTGGCATCTACATTTTTTTCGAAACTGTAGAGCTTTTTTTCTATCACAATATAGGCAGGGTCGTTGCAGAGAATATATGCGCCCTTGTATTGAAAATCTACCTTTTCTTCTTGGTGCTTGATTGTAGGGAAGTAGTGGGTGTTTTCTTCATTTCTACGGAAGTGAAACAAGACCGTGGCTTTGTCGTTGAGCACTTCTATTTCTTTCCAAGCAGGTTCGCCATCATTGCCCATTTCGAAGAGCCGCTTGCCATGCATGAGAGGCATGATCTGAGCCCGCCTGCGCTCTACGTAGTTTTTGATTTCTTGCTGGGCGTGTTCGTCTCCCGTTTGATCATCGAAGCACTTCAAGAAAAACTCATCGGGTTTCATTTTTTTCTTGTCGTATTTTTTTGCGACTATATCAGGTTGCATGGAGTCCATGATCTTGATCAGTTCGTAATCGTTTTTATCTAAGCCATTGTCAAATTCCTTAGCATTCTTCGCTGATATGTTTTGGTGAGAAAAGGTCAGTCGACCTTCGCTGTCTAATTGAATCACGAATGATTCGAATAAATAGCCCAGATATTGGTGCTCAAATAGGGTGTATATGATTTGAAAAGGCTGACTTGGAGATACTTTCATGTTGACTAAGGGAAAAGGTCAATCTAATGATAATTCTTAATGGACTAAACTTCGCAAGTTAAGCGAAATGAGGTAAGTATAAAGAGAAAACGATGAAAAAATCGATTCGATTTTTATCAAAATTTGTATGTAATTTAGATCGCCTGACCTGCTGATAGATGACAGGCGAATTTATCTTTTTAATTGGAAATTTTATGAAGTTTAGTGAATTGAATAAGGGTTGTGTAGGGGAAATGTTGCAATTGCCATTGGATATAAATATTCAGGGATTGGCGTTCGATTCTCGACAAATCGCCATTAGGTCTGGTGTCGTATTTTTTGCCATTGCAGGTCAGAATCATGATGGCCACCAATTCATTAATGATGCTTACGAAAAAGGGGTGAGGCTTTTTGTTGTAGAGCAAAAAGTGAAAATGAAATCTGACGCTTCGTATTTCCTTGTGACAGATGCTATAGTGGCTATGCAGGCGTTAGTCAAAATGCACAGAATCGCATACAATTACCCTGTGATTGGGATCACAGGGAGCAATGGTAAGACTATTGTAAAAGAGTGGTTGGCTCAAATGCTGGACGATCAGTTTGATATTGTGAAAAGTCCCAAAAGTTATAACTCGCAGTTGGGCGTGCCGCTGTCTGTTTGGGCTATGGGAGAGCACCACAATCTAGGTATTTTCGAGGCGGGTATTTCTCAAACGGGTGAAATGGCACGTTTGGAGCAAGTCATTCAGCCGACCCTTGGGATATTTACTAATCTTGGAGAAGCGCATAACGCAGGTTTTGAGAATTTGACAGAAAAGGCAGCTGAAAAGGCCAAGCTTTTTGCACATGTGCAGCAGGTAGTCTATTGTGCGGATCATACGTTGGTGGATCAAGTTTTGAAAGCCGCAGTATCTGAGCAGACGGTACTTGTCCCGTGGCAGATCAAAGAACAAAAAGGTAAAAAGTATGTCATGGATGTGCTTCAAAAAACCTTTACTTTTTATTTAAAGTATGACGATCCTGCTTCGGTAGAGAATGTCATGCATTGTGCGGCTACATTGGCATTATTGGGCTATGACCAAGGGTTTATTCAGCTCAGACTCAATCGACTGTCGTCGATCAAAATGCGCTTGGAAATGAAGCAAGCCATTAATAGATCCTATGTGATCGATGATACTTACAACAATGACTTGTATGGATTAGAAGTAGCACTCGATTTTTTAGGTCGTCAAAATCAGCGCGCAAAAAAGACAGTTATCCTTTCTGACTTGTATCAGACAGGTCTTTCTAATGAGCAATTGTATCAACGTGTGAATGATCTGTTACAAAAAAACAACATTCAAAAATTCATAGGTATAGGAGAGGAGATCAATCAGAGTAGTGCTCAATTTCATGTTTCAGCACAGTTTTATTCCTCTACAGAGGAATTTTTAGCAGCAGGCTATTCGCCAAATGATGAGATCGTATTAGTGAAAGGAGCTAGGGATTTTGAGTTTGAACTCATCGTAAATAACCTAGAGCAAAAGGCGCATGGCACCATTTTGGAAGTAAACTTGGAGCACCTGATTCATAACCTCAATTACTATCGCAGCAAGCTGCAGCCACAGACCAAGATCATGGTAATGGTGAAAGCATTGGCGTATGGAGGGGGTAATTTTGAAATTGCCAATTTACTGCAGTTTCACAAGGTAGATTATCTCGGTGTGGCTTATGCCGACGAGGCAGTGGAGTTGAGGAAAAACGGCATTCATATTCCAATTATGATAATGAATGTATCACCCACTTCTTTTCGGTTATTGAAAGAATACAATCTCGAACCAGAAATTTACAGTCTGGATCAGTTGATTGATTTTCTGGATTATTATGAAAATATGCAAGACCTGCCAGCTATACATATCAAATTAGAAACAGGGATGAATAGATTGGGATTTACTGAATCTAATCTGCAGCGGTTGATTGAGCAGCTCAAACTCAATAAGCACCTAAAAGTAAAAAGCATTTTCAGTCATCTAGCTGGTAGCGACGACCCTCGGCATGCGGATTTTACCAAGCAGCAAGCAGCACGTTTTGAAAGGATGAGTAGTGTCATTATGGAAAGCTTGTGGTATAAGCCTATGAAGCATATCGTAAACACTGGAGGAATTGCCAGTTACCCAGAGCTGCATTTCGACATGGTGCGATTGGGGATTGGTTTGCATGGATTTGATCCTACTCAGACCGAGCAGGGGCAGTTGAAGATTGTGAGTTCGCTCAAGTGCAACGTATCTCAGGTCAAAAAGATACCAGCGGGAGAGTCTATAGGTTATGGTAGAAGTGGGTTTGCCAAAAAGGACACAACGATTGCCATTATTCCGATTGGCTATGCCGACGGTTATTTGCGTGCGTTTGGCAATGGCATTGGTCAGATGCTAATCAATGGCCAGCTGGTGCCTACGATCGGTAATGTCTGCATGGATATGACCATGGTAGATGTGACGGGCGTATCTGTAAAATCTGGTGATGAAGTAGTTGTATTTGGCGAAAAACCGACTATTAGCGCTTTGGCGGAGTGGATTAAAACTATTCCGTATGAAATTTTAACCAATGTGAGTCAGAGAGTGAAAAGGGTATTTTTAAGTGAATGACGCACTTTTGGATACGTAAAATTCCGTATTGAGTGCCTTTGGGTAGTCCCATAACTTGCAGAGTATAGAGGTATACTAACCTAAGTACACTGCAATGAAAAACATAAAGGCATATTTATCGAAAAAACACATGCTGTCTAGTGCATGTGGAGTTGTTTGCCTACTGACACTGTCTAGTTTTGTGGCAGAGCCAGTCACTAGCGAGCTGACACTTAACATGAGGGATGAGCCTTTATTGGTCTTCACTCATTGGCAATTTACGGATTTCAAAATACCAGATCAGAAGTTGGAAAACCTATCTTTTACGGCACATGTAGAGCCTGTTTATAAAATCAACAAGCGAGTATTTCAATCATTGGATCATAGCGGTGTAGATATGATCGTGATCAATGTCTACGAAGCGGCTAAAAAGGGGGAGAATCAATATATGGCCAAGGCTGATATTGTGTTTAATGATATGGTGATCAATGGGTATTTCTTGTATGGATGTGCAAGGGGTAATCATTCAATGATAGAAGGCCGGTTTGAAACCGAAGATAACTTGATCATGCCCAATGTAATTGCGCAAGATCTGAACTATGTGCTAAAAACTAAGCTGACTAAGCGCATTGTGCTGGATTAAACAATTTTATAGGTTGATGTGCTAAGCATTACGCAAATAGCGCAATATCATTTTAGGTGTATCTACGAATTGCCCTCAAAGGGGCTATATCGTATCTTGCATAGGATAAAATTTGTGTTATACCTTAATGTATTACGATGTCAGCTATGGAGAAAGTTAGGGCTCAAATACTAAAGACTTATGTCATTGTATGGGCATTTTTGCTGGTGGCATTTTTGCTGGTGATGGTTTAATATCTAGCCACCACACCCTAGAAATTTTTTAAAATCAACGTCCGGAATTCCTTCGGACGTTTTTGTTTTATCCTCGTTGGGCTTTTTTGCAAGAGCCTTTTCTTTTTTAGTTTTCAGCTTCTTTTTTTTATCTGTTCTATCCATCTTAGTTTAAGATACCCAAAATGAAATTTAATGAATTTGATAAACAAAAAGTATTTTCAAGATTATATGCCAGAGAATGTATGCTTTGGTTGTGGGGTTAATAACGACCAAGGGCTTCATGTAAAGAGCTATTGGGAAGGAGAGGTGGCGGTATGTCACTGGCAATCTAAAGAGCAGTATCATGGTTGGTCAAACCTGATGAACGGGGGGATCATAGCTACATTGATTGACTGCCATTGTATGGGTACAGCCATGGCGCAGGCCTACAAGGCTGAAGGGCGTGAGCTGAATACTCCCCCAGAGTACAGGTATGCTACCGGGACGCTCAATGTGAAGTACCTAAGCCCCACCTCTAATAATCACCCTGTTGAGCTTCGAGCTCGTGTAGTAGAGGTAAAGGGGCGAAAAACGGTAATGCATTGTGATTTTTATTGTTTAGGAGAAAAAACAGCAGAAGCGGAAGTCATAGGGCTTCGTGTTTATGATAGTAGCCAAAGTGATGATAATAATGTGTTTAAATCTTAAGGAGAATCTCGGGTGTATGGTATGCGTCTGTTAATCAGTGTGTTTGGGTTGGATGGGGTAGATGAGTGAAAATATTTTATAATTTTTTTAGCGAAAGAGTTGATAAATTAAAGTGGCTATCTATCTTTGCAGTCCATTAACCAACAGGGTTAGTAAAAAGCGAAAGTAGCTCAGCTGGTAGAGCGCCACCTTGCCAAGGTGGAGGTCGCGAGTTCGAACCTCGTCTTTCGCTCCAATTGAGTGTGAGAGTGTATGTGAGTGAGAAGGTGCAGAAGCATCGCGCATACACTTTTTTTGTATCCAATTCACGCTTATCTCTTAGAAAATGTCTAGGAAAGACCTTGCTTACTTTGGTTTCTGATGTAAGCAGTTCATCTTTGAAATATTCAAGACGAACATGCCGGAATGGTGGAATCGGTAGACACGCAAGACTTAAAATCTTGTGACTTTCGAGTCGTGTGGGTTCAAGTCCCACTTCTGGCACATAAACCCTTGGTAATCTTCTGATTGTCAGGGGTTTTGTGTTTTTATGGTGTCGGTTTTGGCGGCAAAACTTTTTTCAAATATTTTTTGTTGATGAATTGAGCCACTTATTAAATGATTGTTTCTATCGTGCTACGCTAATATAGCTGGTATATTTTTTTTGTAATAGCAGTACAAAATGTGTTAATATTGCTTAATTCAATACCTGATAATCATACTTACACCTCAAACACTAGATCATGGACAGCAAGAAATTTCAAGAGACAGTTAAATCAATTGATCGGGGGATCAAGCAGGTAAACCAATCTAAGGCCAGTGCACTAATTTTTTTACAGAAGACTGGGATTGCCACGAAGTCTGGAAAACTGACCAAGGCGTACAAATCCTAAAACATGTATGGCTCATTGCCATCCTTTGTCCTTGGTTTCCATGGATGTGACAAAGATGTAGCTCTCAAAATCCTTAATGGTAAACAAACTCTAAATCCAAGTACTAATAGTTGGGACTGGTTAGGGGAAGGCATGTACTTTTGGGAACATGATGCCTTTATGGCTTTGTCATATGCACAAGATGTTGCTACTGATGCTCAATTTGCTAAAGGCAAGATTAAAACCCCATTCGTTATAGGAGCAATTATAGATTTGAAGAGTTGCTGGAATTTACCAACGTCAGGGGGAGTGAAGCTTCTCAAAAAGGGGTATAAAGGGCTGAAAAAAACTACTCAGTTAGCAGGACTGGAAATGCCGAAAAATAAGAACTATGCTGCAAGGTTTTTAGATAGGGCAGTAATAGAATATATTCATGGAATTAATGAAGAAAATAATTTCAATAAATTTGATACCGTAAGAGGTGCTTTTGAAGAAGGCGATCCTGTGTATGACGGGACAACAATTACTCAAAAAAATCACATTCAAATCTGCGTTCGCAATCCTAAATGCATTCGAGGGTATTTTCTACCTCAACCAATTGAAAAGTATAATCCTCATTTGTGAAATTGTATATCCTACAGAAGGCAACTAGTGTAATTGAAAATAACCTGTATATGGATTTTTCAAACGTGACAATTGGAATTCTTTATCAAATTAGAGTCTGAGGTGCAAAAAATGAAAAATTCTGTAGAACAGAAGTGTTAAAATGTCCAGTTTATTAAATAAAAAACTGGACATTGTTGGCTGTGTGTTAAACTTTTTAGCTAGTGGGCGCCACTAGTTAATTTTCAGTGTGAAATTTATACTGGTTGTGATTTGTACTCAATAATACATCCATTCCCAGCACAATAAAAACAAATGCCCATCCAATTGTAATTGTATTTCTGAAGGTACCCTTGATCAGAGCATCTTGTGCACTCTTTGATACTATTGATATGCTCTGAATATTTTTGCTCAATTGAATCGGATAAACCATGTTCTTTCATATGGCAGGAAACACAAAGTGTAATCAACTCGACATCTGAGTAATCCCAAGGTTGTGTATTGTATCTGTATCGCTTGTGATGAACATTAAGTAAAATAGGTTTGTCATGAGTTTTGATTATTGGTTTTGGGTATTTAACCCATCTTGTCTAATAATATTTTCTGCACTAGAAGATTGGTAAGTTGTTTTCCATCTTCATTGATCGTTACAGTGCCAACTTTCCCACACTTCTGACACTTGTTTTTATCTCGTCGAACAATCGCGTCTCTTTTCTTCTTCCAGTGGTAGGTATTTCAATGTACTCAAAAAATACTGTTCTCGAGAACAATTATACTGTTCTCGAGAACAGTATTTTTTTTATCTTGTGTTCGTTTAGTTTTTGATTTGTCTGTATGCTGCTTATGTGTGTTTTCTGCAGCGCTTGGATTAATGAGAATTGCCAGCTTTTGAGTTGGTGGGTACACTAAAATTTTTTTAACGAGCAGATGTAGCATTCATATGAAAATACTTGAAGTACTTAATGAATTTAGATTTTCTTGTTCTTCGTGTAAGTTGGAGGTATTTGGAGGGGAGTTGATCAATGACACATTGTATCTAAAAAACTCTGATATCGGCAAGCCAGATGGTCTGCTACAACGTTTTAATCCCCGGTTTTTTAAGAATATAAAATTGCTAATGCAAAATATACACACGGCTATGGATTATTTCCTTGCCTTCGACAAACATGTCTTTGATACCGTGAATCTAGTAATAACTAAGGAAGGGAATAGTCAATTTTATATAGATTCAGATGGCTATTATTGGAGGATGTATCAACTGATGAGTAGAAGAGAGCTATACAAAGTTCAGAGTAAAGAGGAAAGAGCATATGATTGGGCATCGGCATTTGGGAAATTCATATCCAATATAGATGAGCTCCCGATTCAAAGTTTTGTGGAAATAGACCCTGTTGATTTATTACAAGAAACAGCAATAAATAAGAAGGAGCCTAGAGAAATAAAAAATGAGATAGACTATGTGCTACGCCTCACCAGGCAACTGTCTGTCATGAATAAAATTTTGAAGGAAGAAGAGTGTCTGAGTTCAACTATTGTACGAGAGGCAGCAAGACTAGACCGTAAGCAGTTGAGTGTTTTGAATAGAGCTTCTACCTGCTCAAATATTGATTTAAAAATAAACAGAAGCCAGTTTTTGATTTACTAAAGAGTAAAAGGGCTCTGTAATTGAATGATGAAAAATCAAGTCAATTGTTCAGAAAAGGTTAGACCAGCTAGTTTGTAGGGTCATAGTGCACATACGGGTTAAAAGTAAAGAGGTACTTTGTGTATAGGCTCTGGTATTAGGAAGACTCAATCGCACTTGGAAGTACTCCGTATTCTTCTTTAAAGCATTTAGTAAAGTATTTTGGATTGGTAAATCCAACCATATAGGCTACTTCAGATACGCGCAAATTTTGATTAGTCAATAATTGATATGCACGTTTCATTCTCATGCTTTGAAGGAGTTCTTTGCCTGATTGGCCTGTCAGACTCTTCACTTTTCTGTAAAAATTGGCATGGCTCATACCCATCATGTTTTCAAGCGTGTTGACACTAAAGCTAGATTCGGGAATACCTTTTTCTATTTCTTCCATCAATTGGGTAAGAAATTTCTCATCAGCTGATGTAACTGTGATCAGAGAGGGAGACAGTTCTCGGTTTTGCTGAAACATTAACCTTAATTTGATGCGCTGTTCTAACAAATTTTTGATACGAAGCGTTAGCAGTTCAATGTCAAATGGCTTGGATACATAATCATCCGCACCTGTTTCTAGACCTTTATATTTGGTTGATTTATCAGTTTTGGCCGTCAATATGATAACAGGTATATGACTGGTTTTTACATTGGATTTTAACTCTTTGCACATCTCCACGCCATTCATGTTTGGCATCATGATGTCAGACACTATTAGATCAGGGAGTTCCTTTTGTGCCAGTTTTAACCCTGCAATGCCATCTTCTGCTTGGAGTATATTATAGGTCTCAGCGAGCTCTAACCTGAGATACTCACGCATGTCAGCATTGTCTTCTACCAATAGAATAGTTTCACTATGCAAGCCATTTATCGTCGAAGGGTCAGGCTCATCGATGATATTTGACATATTGGAAATATTAACATTGCTTTCAATATTTCCAGTAGTTTCTTTCATGTCCATAGGGAGATAAAAACTAAATGTCGTGCTTTTTCCGAGTTGACTTTCGACATGTATATATCCTTTATGAGCATCGATGAGGTCTTTGCAGTGTGATAAGCCAATGCCAAAGCCTTTGTATGAAGCGGATTCATTTTGATAAAATCGTTCAAATATTCGACTCATCGTTAATTCAGACATTCCAGGACCACAATCTTCTATACTGATCTTGACGTATCGTTGGGAGTTATTCTCAGCATTGTAGTTTTCAATGGTATGTGCCTCTACAATAGCTACGTAGATATTGATACTACCTGATTGAGAATGTTTGATGGCATTAGAGCTTAAGTTAAATAGTATTTTGCCAATCATATCTCTGTCGAAAGGGAAAGCAATTTCGTTTTGATCGTTAATGATGTTGAGTGTAAGATTTTTTTCGATCAAGGCTTGTCCGAAATGGCTCATTTCTTCTTTTAAAAAGAAAATGATATCGGTATGAGAGGGGTTTGCCTTGAGAAAGCCTGTTTCTGCTTTGCGTACATCAAGAATTTGTTCTATGAGGTAGTTGAGGCGTTGTATGTTGCGGTCGATCAGTTGGACGTATGAGTGTAGTGGGTTGTCTTCAGCAATCGTTTTCGTTAATTGTTTGAGAGGGCCTAAAATCAATGTCAGGGGAGTTCGAAGATCATGAGAAATGTTGATAAAAAATCTAGTTCTTAATTCATCAAGTTCATGTATTTTTTGATTGTGGTCATTTTCAAGCAGTATTTTTTTCTTTGTGGTAATGCGCATGACAGAAAATGTTGTCAGGTATAAAATGATTAATACAAAGCCGATAAAGTATAGAAAAAACGCCCACGGGGTAAGCGCAAACGGAGCAAGGATTTTAATGAAAATTTGTCGTTCATTATCATTCCAGACACCGTCTATATTGGTTGATTTTACTCGAAAGGTATATTCACCAAAACTTAAATTTGTATAATTGGCATTGCGGTGTTCAGAATCTGTGTAGATCCAGTCTTTGTCATAGCCTTCAAGCTTGTAGACATATTTTATTTTGTCTGGATTGGTATATACCATAGCTGAAAAATCGAAACGAATGTCGTTTTGATCATGAAATAGAATGATCGTATCGGTAAGAAGAATGCTTTTTGATAGGATCACTCGATTTTCGCTGTCTGTTTCGATTAGTGGTTTTTTGTTGAATAGGTAGAAATCTGTTACTGTTATGGTTGGTTTATTTTTGGTGCCGACTATTTCATGAGGAAAGAATGAATTGAATCCGTCGATTCCTCCAAAGTAGAAGCAACCATCTTTACTTTGAAATGCTGTGTGTTCGGAGAATTCTGAGCTTTGTAATCCATCGTTGGCATTGAACGTTTGGATGTTCATCGATCGAGGGTTAAATCGGCACAAACCATTGTTAGTGCCTAGCCATAAATTGCCAGTGTCGTCTGGCAAAATACTCTGTATCATATTATTGGGTAGACCATGGTGGGTACTATAAACTTCGAATGAGAGTTGATTAGATTTTGGGTTTTGGATTACCTTGTTGACCCCTTCGTAAGTGCCGAGCCAAATATCCCCATGAGCATCTCGGGCTATTGAGCGAATATAGTTGCTGCTAATTGATGAATCGGCATTACTGGTTTTATAAACTTTGATATGTGTAGGAGTGTGCTCATTGTTAAGAAATATTTGATTGAGCCCCCCTCCTTCTGTGCCTGCCAAAAGCGTATGCGAAATACTATCATAAAATAAGACTCTAGTGTTTTCGTAAGACATTTTTTGAGCGATTAGGTTTTCTAATTGTTGGTATTTTGGGGCTACCCCTGGTTTAGATTCAATTCTATTGATGCCTTGAAAAGATCCGCTCCAATAGACATCGCTTCGGCTTTTTACAATGTTAAAAGTTGCTTGTTGGTGTTTGGTTTCGTTTACGATTTGAAGTTTTTTATTGGTATATCTACACAAGGATATGCCATGATTGCCACATACCCATAGTAGGTCTTCATAAGCAGGATAGATGAAGAAAATAGCATGGTTTTCGAATCCGACTTTTTTGTATGTGAGTGTTAGTTTGTCGTAAATAAACAGACCATTGTTGTGAGTCCCAATCCATAAATTACCTTTTTTGTCCTCATTTAGAGCACGAATAAAATTAGAATTGGTCGTATTGATACTGCCTTCTGTAGGTATCCTATAGGTTTCAAAAGCTTTTTGGTCAGGGTCAAATATAGCAGCACCTTTTCCTATGGTGCCGATCCACAAGGTATTTTCCCTGCTTACATATAATTTATATAACAAATCCGATTGAAGTCCATATGGGTCATTTTTGTTTGGACGATAGTGTTTAGTATTTATTTGATCATTGCCCAGATGTTCGTATGCGATAAAGTTAAGTCCCTTATCTGTTGTAGAAACCCACATATTGCCATCATGGTCAAATGCGATAGAAGAGACTGTGTTGGAGGTCAAAGAATAGGGGGCAGGTTTGTTCGCGTTGAGGCGCGTCATTTTTCTGGTCAAAGGATTGAAGCGAATTACGCCTTCATTGACCGAGCTCATCCATAGATTGCCGTCTTTATCTTCTGTTAAGTTTCGAAGGTCATTGAGTCCATCAAATTTATGAAATCGGACAAAAACAATTCGACCATCTTCTTGTATTACAAAGTTGAGTAATGATCGCTGTACCTCTAGCCAATATGAGCCGTCATTTGTCTTTATGATGGCGTTTACTCGTTGATTAGAATCTGAAAATTGGTTTTCAGGGAATTTAATTTGTTCAAAGCTATTAGATAATTCTTTAATGGATCTCCCCTTTATTTGGCAACGAAACAGCCCTTGAGTAGAACTAAACCACATATATTTTTGATCTGTAAGTAAGCTTAGGATGGTCACGATCTGACCCTGAAGAATGGGGATGTCGATTTGTTGTATTTTTTCGGTAAGGGGGTCGTATACACTTAGGCCATCATCTGTACCTATCCATACCCGACCTTGTCCGTCTTCGGCCAGAGCTCTAACTGTGTTATTTGATAGGGTGTATTTATTATCTTTTTCGGTGTAAAATTTTTCGATGTGATAACCGTCAAATTTGTTTAACCCATCGACAGTTCCTATCCACATGAAATTGCGACTGTCTTGCAGAAATGAATACACTTCACTTTGCGACAATCCGTCATCATGAGTGATATATTTAAACCTTGAAGCATCCGCTTTTAAATCAGACCCAATGGTAGCCATTGTCAATAAAAGTAAACCAAAAAGGAGTCTTGTTTTAATCATAAGAGTTGTCAGTAGCTACCTTTTGAAAGGTAAAGTGTGAAGACCCATTGAATGGGCCTATGGATGGTTTCCATTGTTTTTATATCGACTTTAAAAAAAGTCAATTTTGATCAAATCACGTCAGTTTTGATCTGAATATACCCCTTTTATGGACTGATTTTTTTCTTCCCCGAACATTTTTTGATGCTTAAATTGACCAAAACAGAGACAGTCTTACTTATGGTTGATGATAATTTTGAAGGTATCAAATTAATAATGGAACACCATTAAAATAGAAAAGACCATGGGATTGGACAATGCTAAATACAATAAGATTATTCCTTTACTTCTTGGTGCGGTAGTAATGATATATGCCTTGTCTTATGCTGTGTATTCTTTTTTGATCAGCTAGGGACTATTCTTAAACTATTTTTTTTAATAAAAAACAAAAGACATGAAACAAAAAGAAGAAAGTAAAATGCCAGTATTTAATCACGAACTAAATCTCGGAACGAGATTTTATTCATAAAAAAAAATCAGTCGTATTTTTCAATTCAAAACACTAAAGAATGAAAGAAATTATACTTAAACAATTTTCTTCAATTAAACCATGGGCTGTCGTTGCTATGCTGAGTTTGGGCATAGTGGCAGGTGCAATGGCGCAAAACGTCACTGTAAATGGTAAAGTTGTGGACGAATCAGGAGAAGGGCTTCCAGGAAGCTACAGTACATATAGTAGGAAGCTCAGGTGGTACCGTTACGAACATAGATGGAGATTATAATTTGGAAGCCTCTCCAGAGGCAACTCTGCTCATTTCGTTTATTGGGTACGAATCAAAAACGGTCGAGATCGGCGGGCGATCAGTGGTAAATGTAAATTTATCAGAAGATGCCCAGAGTCTGGATGAAGTAGTCGTATGGGGTTATGGCACAGCCAAAAAGAAAGACTTAACAGGTGCCATATCAGCGGTGTCGGCAGATGATATTGTGAAATCTGGACAAACCAATGTACTGTCAGCGGTACAGGGTAAAATGGCTGGGGTTAGAATAGTCACTGGTAGTGGTGCTCCAGGAGGTGGAGTAGATATCAGGATTAGAGGAAATAGCACGATCGATGCAGGTTCGCAGCCATTATATGTTGTTGATGGAATTCAACTCTCTACGGCTGGTGGCCCTACTGATGAAGTCAACCCCTTGGTAGACCTTAATCCAAATGATATAGAATCCATCCAAGTGTTGAAAGATGCTTCGGCAACATCTGTATATGGTGCTTTGGGAGGCAACGGGGTCGTACTGATTACTACCAAAAGAGGAGTGCCTGGTAAAGCGTCTGTTACGGTCACGGCTAAATACGGTGTGACCGAATTGACAAATTCAGTAGGATATGAAGATGCAGAACAATTCGCTCGTAGACAGGCAGATAACTTTTATGCGAAGGCGCTTTCTCAAAATCCAGGTGTAGCAAGAGACACAGCAAGTATTTGGTCTTGGTATGTAGACAATGAATACTGGAATCAGATTAAACCATGGGAAGACTTTATGTTCCGGCAGGCGACTAGAAAAGAATTACACGCCATTATGCGAGGGGGAACAAAGAACACCAACTATAGTTTATCGACTGGATTTACGAATGAAGGAGGTATTGTGGAAAATACCGGCCTTAAGAAGTTGACGATGCGTCTGAACTTAGAGCAAAAACTCAATAAGTTCAAAGTAGGAACCAACTTGTCTTATTCGGCTTCTAAGATTCAGGGAGATTTCAATAATGGTAATACCTCACTGTTTTTCAGAACGCTCGAAAAAGACCCCTATTTGCAGGTCAATGTAGAAGATTTGCCACTAGAGGCTCAGGCATTGTACAACCAAAGTGCTTCTGAGTTTGAAGATGGCGACGACGAAGAATCGAGAACAAGGCAAGACCCTAGAGCATTTTTGACAGAACAAGATAAAATACGTGATCAGCACAATTTGAGAGCACGCTTATATGTCGATTATGACATCACCAAGAATTTTATATTTCATACAGAAGCTTCTGTCAACTATCAAAAGCGTGACGATGATCAATACTTCACGAATAATATTTTTAAAGGAGAGCTTACCAATGGATATATGTCTAAAGTCAATAATCAGGCATTGAATTGGGCTTATCAAGCTAGGCTAAATTATAATAAGACGTTAGGAGATCACCAAATCGATGGTACAGCTGTTTTTGAAATTCAAGAGTTTAGTACCAATGTCTTTGGCATGGAAGGAACTAATTTTTCTAATATGAATAATGGTTTCAACTCTTGGCCACAAGTCGGAGCTGGATCAGTTTCTATTATACGTCAAGAGGAAACCACGTATGGTACCATGGCTGGTTTGTTTCGTGCTAATTATATCTATAAAAACAGATATAACCTTACTGCCTCCATACGAAACGACCATAATGCAAAGTTTGGAGAGAACAATAAAGGAGCATGGTTTCCCTCTGTAGCACTTGGATGGACGATATCTGAAGAAGGGTTTTTAAAAGACTCAAAACAGGTTAATAATTTGAAATTGAGATTCAGCACAGGTCTGACTGGAAATAGCCAAATACCAGTAAGCTCAGCCATGAACATTTATAGAGATAATGGTTTTTTGCCAGTGGGAGATTCAGACACAGGAGAACCATTGTTTTTTCAGACTCAAGTGAATAATCAATCAGTAAAGTGGGAAAAAATACTGCAAGCCAATGTCGGTATAGATGCGAGTTTCTTTAATTATAGAGTCAATGTGACCTCTGATTATTTCAGAACTCAATCTAAG
Source organism: Reichenbachiella carrageenanivorans (assembly GCF_025639805.1). NCBI lineage: Bacteria > Pseudomonadati > Bacteroidota > Cytophagia > Cytophagales > Reichenbachiellaceae > Reichenbachiella > Reichenbachiella carrageenanivorans. Next base: position 1,877,752 of record NZ_CP106735.1, read on the forward strand.
GACTTGCTACAGAGAGTAACAATCCCTGCTAGCATTGCACCTTCTCCAAATGCTTATATCTATCAAAATATAGGTAATGTATCTACCGAAGGGATAGAGTTTTCAATTGATGTGGATGTCGTTCGAACATCTGATATTAACTGGAATATTGGATTCAATACCACGTTTATCAAATCAAAAGTCAACAAACTGAACGACTATGAGTACTTCAAGGAATTCAACAGAGGAACGGGCAATACGGTTAGGTTGGAAGCTGGACGTCCACTAGGCGAATGGAAAGGGTATATCATGGATGGAGCTGTAAATACTGAAGCAGAAGCCATCAATACGGGTCGTGACCCAAATGGGTTGGATGCACTTTCAGCTAGGTCCAATTTCTATGACCTGAACGGAGATGGTATTCCTGATTCTAATGATCAAACGATCATTGCTAATTCTACACCTATTACTACAGGAGGGTTAAGCACAAGTTTTAGATGGAGAAGCTTCGATTTATATGCATTTTTTAATTACTCAGCAGGCAATGATCTGATTAATGACAATTTGCAGTGGGCTATTAGAGACTCTAGTGAGCCACGTGTCATGCTCAACCATGCGATACAAGGGGCTTGGACAGCTACCAACCAAGAGGCGGAATATGCTTACACGGTAGATCATAGTCGTGACTTATTGAGCTTTGAGACAGAAGATGGTTCGTTTGTGAGACTACAAAACATTGAATTGGGATGGAATGCTCCTCAATCGATTACTGAGAAATTGAAAATAAGCTCTTTAAGGTTTTCTGTCTCTTCTAACAACTTGTGGACCCTTACTAATTACTCCTGGTTTGACCCTGAAGTCAGTAGCCCAGTAGGAGGTAATGCTGAAGGACAGGTCAATGTAGCACCTGGCTTAGATAATACGGTCTATCCAAGAGGTAAGAATGTTTTATTCTCCCTACAGTTAGGATTTTAAAGAAGTTGATAATCAGATTTAAAGAAATCAATTATGAAAAATAAAATATTAATAATCCTTTTTTTAGGTGTTATAGGTTATACGATATCTGGGTGCGATGATTTTTTGGAAGTAGAAGCTCCGCACCTTTCTGATGATAATGCATTGAAGGAAGATCCCACAAAAGTGTTAGGGCTTGTATATGCGGCCTATAAAGGTGTCCTCAATGATTATTACACTGGAGGTAATCAGGCAATTGCACATGTCAATAATGATATTAATTTTCACAACGGCACAAGTGCTCAGGTAGTTTCCGAGTTTAACTACAACCCTAGTTTTCCTGTCTTCAACAACATGTGGTCTGCCGAATATGCGGTGATTTCATCTTGTAATATTGCAATTAAATTCATTGATGAATTGATTGAGGATGAAAAGTTAAAAGAGTCATTAATTGCAGAATCAAAAGCATTGCGTGGGTATTCTTATTTTAACCTTTATAGGCTATTTGGTACTGTCCCGTTGAGTTTGAAAGCAGTGACAGATATAGATAGTCCAGAAGCGCAAGAAGAACTTCGTAGAAGAAGAGCTACACTTGACGAGTTTGATGATTATTTTGTAACAGAGCTGACCGAAGCAATTGCTGGGCTGCCAGAGTCAGGGCCGCTGTCTTCTGATGAAGACAATCCCTATATATTAGGTCGCTTCACAAAGGATGCCGCAAGATTTGTATTAGCAAAGTATTACTTGTACAGAGGCTCTGAAATGCAGAAAAACGGTGAAGACGCTATAGGTTTTTTTCAAAAGACTATCGATATCGGAAACGAAATATTAGGTACCGATCCTGCTAATCCTCCTAGATATAGATTGATGGACTGGTATCCGTCTGTATTTCACCTAGAGTGGGAAAGAGAAAATACTGAATGGCTAATGAGAGTTAGACAAGAGTCAGGGCCAGACTTATCTATTGACCCAAGAAATGCAGCTGGTGTTCCTCAGGTTTGGCAAGTCGGCTTAGATGGCGGTGGATTTGCCACGTTTCAGTCTACCCGATGGGGGTACAACATGTTTGAGTTTGGAGATTCTACTAGACGCCGTTGGTTGAACTGTCGCATAGACCCTAAAGGAGGAAAAAACTATAAGGGAGAGGACCTGTCTCTACGCAGTGCAGATTGGCCTCAATACTATAGATCACACCCAAAACTGGATACAGGCGATAGTACAAGCTTAGCTAATTTTACTTATTTGGCAAACCCAGCAGGTAATGATGCTCACCGTATCAAAATGGCGAAATTTAGAATGTTTCCAGTGATAGGTGAAGCAGAGGGCAACTGGATTCAGTATTTCCCAGATGACGACCGATACATGTTTAGGTTGGCTGAGGTGTATTTGATGGTTGCCGAAGCTATGAATGAGGTGAATGGAAACCCATCGGCAGTCAACTCATCTTCAGGCTGGAATGCATTTGATTATGTAAACATCATTCGCAAGAGAGCAAGAAATCACTCGCCTAATGACTTTTATGATGAATTTTCATATGATCATAATGCTTTAGAGGTAGCTGCTGCAGTAATAGATTGGTCTCCAGGCAATTATGGCAACAATGAATATATATCTTCTAAAGCTGAATTCGCTCCTGCATACACTAGCCGATTAAGAGTAGACAAAATAGGAGAGGAGTATGGTTATGGCTCAGATTACGAGGCATTCAGATGGGAGATTCTTTGGGAGCGAGCTAGAGAGCTGACAGGAGAAGATATCTGTAGACTAGGAGACTTGAGGCGTCGAGGTATATTAGTCGAAGCCATGTCGCATGCCAATCATGAAGGTGGTTTTTGGCTGCCTAATAAAGCACAACATCCAGGAGCGGGCTTAGCTGATGAGAATGAGTATTTGTTTCCTATTCCAAGTGCACAGTTGCAAGCAAACCCAGGCTTAGTTCAAAACCCAGGTTATTAAATATTGAAAGTTATGAAAGATATAAAAAACATCATATTAGCATCCGTTATTGGAGTGATAGTCATGTTGTCATCATGTGAAAAAACTGACGTTGAAACACCTGGAGTGGCAGTAGAAGCTTATACATGGGTAGGCTATCTAGATACAGTATCCAACCCTGGAGCATATCAGAATAACTCTGATTATTTGATCAGGACTATACCTGGAATTAATCAAGAAAGAGAATCTATATTGACCAATAAGGATCCTTTCATGGTTGGTGATGAGATCATATTTGTTGTGGATCATTCTGCGAGTTTACTCGCTATATATACTGGAGACACCTTACATCGGTATAGCGGCAGTGCACTTGCATTAGTTGATCGATCTCGAATCGAAACAGAGATATTTGCTGTCAAAATAGACTCCGTTAATCGGTTTAAAGCTGACTTTAATTTGTTAGCAATCAATGACCAAGAGATACCTTCAGCGTTGACTATTAGCGCTGGCAATCCTACGCTAGATTACGATGAGAAATATAAAATTAATGGGATGAAGCTGGTCACTTCTTCATTGGCCAATGACGATACCTTGAGGTTTAATATTGAGGGAGCAGGCGTGAAGTTGGGAGCAAACAAGTCCTTGTTCATTGATTACAGACCATTGCCATTTGCCAATGATCGAGATTCTGTGATCATCGAAGTAAAGGTGAGTTTTGAAAACATAGAATCTGCAGTAGCGACACAGATCACTCAAAACAGACAGCAGGTATATGGCGCAGTCGAATTTGATCTTGCCCCATATTTGACGGACTGGATTGCTACGAACGGATACCCTTCGACAGGCAACCCTGAAATTACTAATGTGGAAATTAAAATGTTTAAACCTAATGCTACAGCACCATGGAATGACATGTTTGTAAGAGGAATTCAGATTTCTGAGAATGAGTACTTGCCATTCGATACAGGAGTATCCATTGCGGTGGTACGAGAAGGTGAAGGGGACTTTATTTATACTTATTCCGAAGCAGGAACTTATACCGTTACTGTTTTGGGTACTAATAATGGATATCGCGACTATAGTGGTGATCCTTTGCAGAGCAGTGCAGATGAGTTTGAAATCAATCGGGCAATGGCTGAAATTGATATTACTATCAATGAGCCTACTCCCTAATCTTATTTAACAAATTAGTTGATCAACCTAGTGGCACTGGCTTGTGCTGGTGCCACTTTTTTTAATTTTTTAAAGGATTATGGTGTCCGTCGTGGGTGCCTTATCAAATGCTATTCCGGTTAATTGAAAAGAATGAAAACATATCAATACTTTACTTTGTCATTGCTGACATTGGCGCTATGCTTTATCATGGGCTTCACGCTTTACTCAGAAGAAACCATTAAAACTAACTTCCAGACCCGCTTGTTGGCAGGCGAAGTATGGTGGGGAGGGCTGAGTGTAGACGGTCCGCAGATGCCCTTTTCTGACACTACTCAACTAGAAAGAAATTTGTTTGGAGTCAACAAAGGAAACCAAGCACAGCCATTACTAATTTCCAGTAAAGGAAGATATATATGGTGCGAAGACCCAATGAGCTATTCATTTGACAATGGTACATTGTCGGTTCAAAGTAGCAAAGGAGAGATCATTACAGGTACTGCGGGTAAAACAATCGTGGATGCTTTTAACTACTCAAGTGCCAACTTCTTTCCTTCTAATGGCCAGATCCCCGACCCATTTATGTTCAAAGAACCTCAATATAATACTTGGATTGAACTGACATATAATCAAAACGAAGAGGACATATTACAATATGCACAAGACATAGTTGATCATGGATACCCACCCGGGGTATTAATGATTGATGATACTTGGCAGGAAAATTACGGGGATTGGGAGTTTGCTGCTCGTAGATTCAAAGACCCAAAAGGCATGATAGAGAAACTCCACGCTTTGGGTTTCAAAGTAATGCTCTGGGTATGTCCATTTATAAGTGCCGATTCAGATGAATTTCGTTATCTGGCAGCAGAAGGAATGCTCATTTTGGATGAGCAAAAAAGCCAAGACATTTTATGGGCTAATACACAAAATAAAGCTGCTATTGTACGATGGTGGAATGGAGCTAGTGCTGTGCTTGATTTGAGCAACCCTCGGACTAGAGAATGGTTTCAAGATCGATTAGACTATTTGGTAGATGAGTATGGAGTAGATGGATATAAATTCGATGCAGGAGATGCTCATCACTATGACTCTACTATGGTTTCATTTGTACCTGGTACTACGCCAAACGACCACACCACATATTTTGCTAAAGTAGGGTTGAAATACCCATTAAATGAATACAGAGCTTCATGGAAGATGGCTGGCCTTCCTTTGGTACAAAGACTCAGAGACAAATTTCATAAATGGGAGGATTTACAAAAATTAATACCAGGAATTATTTCTGAAGGTTTGATGGGGTATGCATATGTGTGTCCTGATATGATTGGTGGAGGTGCATATCGCTCCTTTCTTGAAGGCTCAGTAATAGACGAAGAATTGGTCGTCAGATCGGCTCAAGTGCATGCCCTGATGCCCATGATGCAGTTTTCAGTAGCGCCATGGAGAGTGCTTAGCTCTGAAAACCAAAGAATTTGTCAAAAAATGGCAGCATTACATTCTTCCAAAGGAGACCTCTTTGTCGATTTGGCACTTGAGGCTTCTAAGTCAGGAAAGCCCATTGCCAGGCCATTGATTTACAATTATCCAAATAAAGAAGAGTACATACCTATAATCGATCAATTTATGATTGGAACCGACCTATTAGTAGCTCCAGTCGTGCAAAAAGGGGAAAGATCAAGAAGTGTTGTATTTCCAAAAGGAAAATGGAAAGGAGATGATGGTAGTATAGTTCGTGGACCCACTACCGTGAAAATAGAGGTGCCGTTAGATCGATTGCCTTACTATGAACGATTGAAGTAAAATGAAATACGCTTTAAGCTTTTTTATTGTAGGGATAATTTTGCTGTCTGACCGCTTAGCGACAGGACAGAATTTGACTAGTGCTACGCCTGAGGGTACAGTAGTTTCATCGCAAAAAAGGCTCGCAGATACACCTCCTATGGGGTGGAATTCTTGGGATTGTCTAGGGTGGACGGCTACAGAAGCGCAAGTCAAAGCTGCGGCAGACTATATGGATGAGCACCTCAAACATCTAGGGTATGAATACATCGTCATCGATCAGGGGTGGTTTGCAGATAGTGCGTCGAGTAGTTTTGAAGCATTTGTCCATGATGAAATATCCTCGAAACCCACGTATACATTGGATTCATTCGGGCGATTGATGCCTGATGTGATCAAATACCCTTCCAGCAAAAATGGTAAAGGGATGAAGCCATTGGCAGACTACATTCATAGCAAGGGGTTGAAATTTGGGCTGCATCTACTGCGTGGTATTCCATGGGAATCGGTAGAAATGGATATGCCTATCAAAGACTCAGACTATTCGGCTTCCTCTATCGGTCAGCCCACCAAAGGGTGTGATTGGTACGATGGCTTTTATGGAGTAGATATGACCAAGCCAGGAGGACAGGCCTATTATGATTCTGTTTTTGAACTGTTCGCCGAATGGGGAGTAGATTATGTGAAGTCAGACGATGTGATTAATGAAACCGAGTTTTTGGCCATAAGCAAGGCTGCCCGAAATTGTGGAAGAGACATTGTATTGAGTGTGGTGCCTGCCAATATTGAATGGGAAGTGCTCAAGGAAAACTGTGATTTGGCTCGTACAGGTCACGACTATTGGGATGTGTGGCAAATGCTCAAGCAAGCATTCGGTGATGCTAATGCTTACACGAAATACCGAGGTGATGGATTTTGGCCCGATTTGGATATGTTGCCAGTGGGCAAATTAGGAAAGGAGATAAGTTATAAAGGACCTGAAGAGAGGATATCGAATTTTTCTGAAGATGAATTAAAAACCTTGTTGTCATTATGGTATATCTCACAAAGTCCATTGATGATAGGCGGGTATTTACCCGAAACGGACACATTGACTCTTCAACTACTGACCAACGAAGAGGCAGTAGCAGTAAGTAAAAAAAGTGTAAATAGTAGGCAAATCAAATATCGAAATGCGATGGTCATCTGGGTATCGGATATTCGAAATTCAGAAGATAAATATTTAGCCATGTTCAATATTTGGGAAACATTTAAACCTATAAATATGAAAGTGGCATTTGAACAAATAGGGATAAATCCTCACAAAGAGTACGTATTTCGAGACTTATGGTCGCATGAAGATATCGGTACTTATCAGAAAGAATTTATGGCACCAGTGGTGACCCACGGAGCGCGATTATTTAAAGTATCAATGAAGTAAAACCAGAGAGGTTTTCGAATAAAAAAACAGACATGAAAAAGAATTTTATCCTAGGGATTGTAATGGCCACTGCAGGTTTGTCAGCATGTATGTCTGGCCAGACTAGAGAAAAGAATATAAATACAGATTTGCCACCATCCGTGAAATTGGCACAAACTCCTCCTATGGGCTGGAATAGCTTCGATAGTTATGGCGTCTACTTGCACGAAAAAGCTGCCATGGAAAACCTAGAAGCCATGGCAACCAAGTTAAAGCCATTTGGATATGAGTATTTTGTGATAGACAATGGGTGGTTTGGAGAATATGAATTGGCCGAAGGAAGTATCTGTTCGGTCGAAAAACATGCGAGTGATGTCAATATCAATGAGTATGGCATTTTGCAGCCTTCGAATACTTACTTCCCGAATGGAATTAAGCGAATTGCCGATCGAGCACACGAACTGGGGCTCAAATTTGGAGTTCATTTGATGAGAGGTATTCCCAAAAAAGCCTACCAACTCAATACACCTATAAAAGGCACCAATTATACTGCTAGAGACATTGCTGACACAGTCAATATCTGTAACTGGTGTGGGTATAACTACGGCGTTGATATGTCCAAGCCAGGAGCACAAGAATTCTACAATAGTCTGGTTGATCAAATGGCCGAATGGGGAGTGGATTTCCTCAAAGTCGACGACATAGTGCCCTTTCCCAAAGAGGTAGAAGGTATCGCCAAAGCGGTTGCACAAGCATCTAGGCCAATTGTATTGAGCCTAAGTCCAGGTGGAAATGTAGACGAGGACGCTTTGGGTTTTTTTAAACAAGGCAACATGCTACGAGTGACACACGACATCTGGGATGATCAATTAGGTATCGATCAATGTTTTGAAGCTTGGAAAAAGTGGGGAGGCAAAGAAGCATCAGGTTTTTGGATAGATATGGATATGATTCCATTTGGTGAATTACAAATCATGTCTCCAAAACCAGAGTCCTTGTCCTTGTCTCATCAGGAATTAAAGCAGGTAAAAGCAAAAGGAGAAATGAACAATGTCGCCTTATTATCAGGAAAAGGATGGCATCGTCAATCTGAATTTACAAAGGATCAAATGTATACTTTCATTACCATGAGGGCATTGGCAGCTTCTCCACTTATGATGGGTGGAAATTTACCAACGCTTGATGATTTTTCTTTTCAACTAATTACTAACGCTGAAGTATTGGCATGTAATCAAAATGGAGTGATGGGTACTTTGAAATATGAAAAGGATGCGATCGAAATGTGGGTTACACCAGCCAAAGACAATGACGTCGCTTGGGTCGGTATTTTTAATAGGTCAGACTCAGATAAAACATTTGTGCCAAGTCAAATATTTGAAGCGGCCAAAATTACTTTGACGAACAAATCTGTATTTGATATCTGGGCAAACCAAAACTTTAAGGTGAGCGATGAGGCGACTGTAGGTCCAAATGGAGTAGTATTTCTAACAATTAAATCATGAAAGTAAAAATAATAATAGGTCTTTGGGTATGGATTGGAATAGCATGTCAGCAAAAAGAAGTACAGCCACCCAATATTTTATTTGCCATAGCAGATGATGCCTCATGGGCACATATGGGAGCGTATGGGTGCGATTGGGTGAAAACACCAGGGTTTGATAGAGTAGCCAAAGAAGGGCTTCTTTTTATGAATGCCTATACGCCCAATGCAAAATGTGCTCCCTCACGTGCTTGTATTTTGACTGCGAGGAATACCTGGCAACTCGAAGAGGCGTGTAATCATTCGCCTGCTTTTCCTAAACAGTTTGCTTCATATATGGAGGTGCTTGGCAAGCATGGTTACAATACAGGTTTTACAGGAAAGGGATGGGGCCCTGGCGATGCAGGTGAAATAGATGGTAAACCGAGGCTCTTGACAGGCCCAGTTTTTAAAAGCAAAACCACAAAGCCTCCGACAAGCATGATGTCAGGTACAGATTATGCGGAAAACTTTGATGACTTTTTGCAAGCTACATCAAGTGAGAAACCTTGGTGCTTTTGGTACGGAGGGCACGAGCCACACCGCAAATATGAGTATGGCTCAAGTATATCAAAGGGAGGAAAAAAATTAGAAGACATTGATAAAGTACCAGATTTTTGGCCTGACACAGATTCTGTAAGAACAGACATGTTGGATTATGCCTACGAAATCGAATATTTTGATCAACATTTAGTGAAAATGATCGATCGTCTTGATTCTTTGGGGCAATTGGACAATACCATTATAGTAGTCACGGCAGATAACGGAATGCCGTTCCCTAGAATCAAAGGACAAGAGTATGAGTACTCAAACCATTTGCCACTAGCAATCATGTGGCCAAATGGCATCAAAAAACCAGGCCGAAAAGTAGAAGATTTAGTGAGTTTCATTGACTTGGCACCCACGTTTCTAGAAGCCGCAGGTGTAGCATGGTCTACATCAGGTATGTCCGAATCACCAGGTAAAAGTTTGATAACGATATTTAGTCAATCAGTCAATGAAGTGTTTAGAGACTTTGTGGTTTTTGGAAAAGAACGACACGATGTAGGCCGACCGCAGGATCAGGGTTATCCAATTAGGGGCATTACCAAAGATGGCTATCTGTTTGTTAAGAATTATGAGCCCAACAGATGGCCTGTAGGCAATCCAGAGACAGGTTATCTCAATACAGATGGAGGAGCTACCAAAACATTTATACTAAACATGAGAAGAAATAGGGTGGACTCGGGGTATTGGCAAATGAATTTTGGCAAGCGACCAGTTGAAGAACTCTATAACATCAAAAAGGATCCTTTTTGTATGGATAATTTGACAGACAATGGGGATTATGTCCATGTAAAACATGCATTAAAAGAACACTTGTTTGCCACGCTGCGTGAGGAAGGAGACCCTCGTGTATTTGGCCAATCAGACTATTTCGAAAAAATGCCCTATAACGGAGCAGTACAAGGAATGTATGAGCGTTTTATGTCTGGGGAAAAAATCAATACGGGATGGGTCAATGATTCGGACTATGAAACGGAAATGATTTTGGACGAACAATTAGAAAGAGCCAAATGAGAGGACGTATAGTTATTTACTGTTTTTTGATAGTAGTGTCGAGCGCACACCTAATGGCACAAAATGTATTGCCTACACCTACTAGTATGCAAGTGAGAACGGGTACGTTCATCATGGAGACGGCATATTTAGTGACCAGCAATATGGACTTGAAAAAAAAGGCATTCTACCTGACGGATGAGATGGAGCAGTTGACCAAGCTCACGGGACGGTTTGAAGCAAAGCAGGATACAGGAGAGATCTCTTTGTTGGTCAATGATTTTCCTGAGTTGGGTCGTGAAGGTTATTATCTCGACATCACCTCTCAGGGTATCATTATCAAAGCTAATAACGAAGCTGGGATATTTTATGGAATCACTACACTACTGCAGTTAGCATTCGAATACAAAGCATTTGGTCGAATAGAATGGCCTCTGATCAGTATTACAGATGTACCTAGGATGCGATGGAGGAGTTTTATGTTTGATAGTGGTAGGCAATACCATACGATGCGCCATCTCAAAGAATACCTTGATCATATGGCAATGCTCAAAATGAATGTATTTCATTGGCATTTGACAGAGCATGACGGTTGGAGAATAGAAATAAAGCGTTATCCCAAACTGACTTCCATAGGGTCAAATGTAGGGCCTTGGCCAGAACAAAAAGGGTATTATACCCAAGATCAGATTAAAGAAGTAATAGCTTATGCAGCCGAAAGGAATATAGAGGTAGTTCCAGAAATTGACCTGCCAGGCCATTCCAATGCTGCATTACATGCTTATCCAGAAATGGCCTGCATGGGTGAGCGACCAGTGAGATTAGAAAAAGGACATTCACCAGTTATTTTTTGCGGAGGAAGAGAAGCTACTTATACATTTTTAGAGAACGTGCTAGACGAGGTGATGGCTTTATTTCCTTCTCAATACATTCATTTGGGGGGAGACGAAGCACCAAAAGACCATTGGGCGGTTTGTGATGATTGCCAGGCTAGAACCAAGAAAGAAGGCTTGAAAGATTCACATGAATTGCAATTGTATTTTTCTAAAAGGTTAGCGCTATACCTTCAGGAAAATGGGAGAAAAGCCATTTTCTGGGATGATGTGGTAAGAGACAACGAAGGGATCAAAATGCCAGCAAATACAGTAATCAATTGGTGGAATTATCGAAAACACAAGGAGAAAGGACTTGTCGATGGTGTAAACAATGGCTTTGAAGTTATAGCAGGGACCAATTACTATACTTACCTGTTTTTCCCTATTACGCCATGGGCTGGGTGCAACGAAAACCGTACGTTCGACTTAAAAATGGCTTATGAATCCAACCCATCAGACATCGACCATTCAAGCGACCTAATGCTAGGTATGTCTGCAAGTATGTGGGGCGATTACAATATCCAACAAAACATGAATGACAGATTTGTATTTCCAAGGATCTACGCACTCACCGAACAAATGTGGTCTACCGCCAAACGATTGCCTTTCAATGATTTTTACACTAAAGTGAAAGGAAAATACCCCTACCTGACCTACAAGCATATCGACTATGGCCCAGCATTAAAATCAGAAACACCTGACGACTACTCATGGCAATACAATGAGGTTTGGGGAAAAAAGTAAGGCGAAAAAGTCTGATAATCAACGGTTATAGAGCAATTCTAACCTATCGTAAATGGATACTAAAAGTATGACAATGAAAACAAATAGAATAATATGGAATCAATCATGGGTAGCTATAGTCGTATTATCTATGTGGTCTTGTGCTAAACCAGCAGAATACACCACAGACCCTATAGAAAAGCCAAACATCATCTACATCTTGGCGGATGATCTAGGTTATGGTGATTTGGGCTGCTATGGACAAACCAAAATAGCTACGCCCAACATAGATCAACTAGCTGCCGATGGTATGTTGTTTACTCAGCATTATTCGGGCAGTACAGTTTGTGCTCCTTCGCGTTCTGTTTTGCTCACAGGATTACATACAGGCCACACATTTGTCAGGAGCAATCGTGAATATGGAGACGAAGGTCAATTCCCATTGAAAGCCGAAGCTACCACGATTCCAGAAGTGTTGAAAACCGCAGGCTACACCACAGGTGCTTTTGGGAAATGGGGCTTGGGTTTTGTGGGTACTGAAGGAGATCCAAACAAGCAAGGGTTTGATCAGTTTTATGGTTACAACTGTCAGGCCTATGCTCATCGGTATTACCCAACCTATCTGTGGGATAACAGTGAAAAAGTAATACTTGAAGGCAATGATTGGACCAATAAGAAGGTCTATGCAGCTGACCTGATTCATAATGAAACCTTAGATTTTATACGTGATAATAAAGAGAATCCATTTTTCTTATATGTGGCCTCTGTCATTCCTCATGCAGAGTTGGTAGCACCAAACGATTCTATATTAAGTAAATATGAGGCTCAATTTCAAGAGGAAACACCTTGGGGTTTTAATAATACGAGCGGAAGCCCATATAGAGGGAACGACTACGGTGCTGAAGATTTTGAAATTCAAGGTTATGCTCCAATAAAAAATCCTCACGCCACATTTGCGGCCATGGTTACTCGGTTGGATCAGCAGGTAGGAGAGATAGTGGCTCTGGTCAAATCACTTGGGTTAGAAGAAAAAACCATGATCGTATTTACCAGTGACAATGGACCGCATAAAGAAGGTGGGGCAGATCCAGATTTTTTCAATAGTTATGGTCCCAATAGAGGCTATAAACGAGATTTATATGAAGGGGGAATTCGTGTGCCAATGATTGTCAGCTGGCCTAGTGTGGTTGACAAAGGCTCTATTACAAATCATATTTCTGGTTTTTGGGATATTTTACCTACTGCTGCCGAACTGGCAGGTGCAACTCCCTTGTCCGAAGTCGATGGGCTATCGCTGGTGCCGTTATTAAAAGGAAATAAAAAGGACCAGAAAAATCACGAATACATGTATTGGGAATTTCATGAACAAGGAGGAAAACAGGCCGTGAGAGTAGGAGACTGGAAAGGCGTGCGTGTAGATGTCATCAAAAGCCCTCATGCGAAGATTGAATTATATAATCTTAAAAACGATCCCAAAGAATTGAAAAATTTGGCGGACGAATTGCCTGGAGTCGTAGCTGAAATAAGTGTTATCATGAATAAAGCAAGAACTCATAATGAAGACTTTCCATTCATCAGCGGACAAGAAATAAACTTATAATTCATGATTAATATGCTTAAATATATTTTGTTGATCTCGCTTTTAGCAGCATTTGGTTGTCGAAAGGATACAAGAGATGAGCGTGCTGAAAAACCAAATATCATATACATATTGGCTGACGACTTAGGTTATGGAGATCTGAGTTGCTATGGTCAAAAGCAATTTCAGACGCCTAATATTGATAAGCTCGCTGCTAATGGCATGTTGTTTACGCAGCATTATGCAGGAAGTGCTGTTTGTGCACCTTCACGATCAGTATTGATGACTGGGCTGCATGCGGGGCACACTTATGTGAGATCCAATGTAGAGTATAAAAAAGGAGAAGAAGGCCAGTACCCCTTGGCTGATGAGGCATACACGATCCCCGAAATGCTCCAGTCGGCAGGTTATAAGACGGGTGCATTTGGTAAATGGGGGCTAGGCATGTGGGATACCGAAGGTAACGCCAATAAGCAAGGTATTGATTATTTCTATGGTTATGCCTGTCAGCGACAAGCCCATAGGTATTATCCAACCCACCTATGGGAGAATGGGAAAAAAGTGATACTCGAAGGCAATGATACTAAACAACTTGCCCAGTATGCGCCAGATTTGATACATGAGAAGACACTCGATTTTATTCGAGCGAATCGGTCAAAACCATTTTTTGCTTATGTTGCCTCTGTTATTCCTCATGCCGAACTTTTAGTTCCAAAAGATTCGATTTGGGATCAGTTTGATGGAAAATATCCAGAGACGCCTTGGGGTTTTGACAACACATCGGGCAGTCCATACAATGGTAATGCCTATGGTGCTCCAGATTATGATTTTGGTGGATATAATCCAGCAGAGCAACCACATGCATCGTTTGCAGCTATGGTTACACGGCTTGATGTTCAAGTAGGTGAAATCGTTGAACTGCTCAAGGAGTTGGATATCTATGACAATACGTTGGTCATATTTACCAGTGACAATGGACCGCATGAGGCAGGCGGTGGCGATCCAGACTTCTTCAAAGGATTTGGTACTGTGAGAGGGTATAAACGTGACTTGTACGAAGGAGGCATTCGAGTGCCAATGATTGCCACGTGGCCTAATACGATCAAAAAAGGAGTTCGATCAGATTATGTATCGGCTTTCTATGATGTGATGCCCACTTTTGCCGAGTTGGCAGGTGTATCGGCCCCCGAGGGTATAGATGGGTTGTCATTTGCTCCAGTATTTTTTGGTAATGATCCCAAAGAAAAACATGATTATTTCTATTGGGAATTCCCGTCTCAGGGAGGAAAACAGGCAGTACGTATGGGAGATTGGAAAGCCGTCCGATTGGGACTAATGGCGGATGCGAATGCACCGATAGAACTGTATGATTTAGAGTCAGACCCCCAGGAAACTCAACGATCTAGCAGAAGTGTATCCTAAAATTGTATCCGATATGTTGGTCTTTATGAATGAAGCCCATCAATCTTCTCCTGCTTTTCCATTGAATAAAAATGAAAAGAAAAAATAGCAGTATGGGTATAGCACAAAGATTATTTGTTTTGGCTGTTTTGGTTACGGTTCAGTGGTCGCCCGTTTGGGGAGGCCACTGGGACTTTGATCATACTAATGATCGTGTATGGATTGGAGAAGAGTTTTTATCCACTCCGCTAGAAGATTGGAGAGTGAGTAATCAGCGGGTTGAATGCGTAGGGAATAATAGGGATATGCGTGTCAATGTACTGACACATTTGGCTGGAGCATCAGGTGATCTAGAAGTAAAAGTGAAAATGGGCTTACTCAATGTTAATGCTTCCAGAGGCAAATCAGGTCTACGTATAGCCTTACAAGATCATACGGATAACGACATTAAATCACTTTGCTATTATGGTAAAGGCATTGATGTCGGTGTTGATCGCAGTGGGGTGTTATTTGTCGGTGAGCAGTCTACGAGATTGGATACTCAATTCGATTGGTCAAATTTCGAAATCATAGTTAAGGCGACCGCTAATGATGGCCTTTATACCCTTAATGTTTCTGCCAAAGATGTAAAAGAGCGGTCGGCCAGTATTGTCTTAGAAGGAATACCTTCGATTAAAGGAATGATTGCTTTAGTTAATAGTTTTGATAGCAAGCCTGATCAAGAAGGAGCAAAATACTGGTTTGATGACTTGTCTGTAGCTGGGACAAGTATACAGGAGCAACCAGAAAATGCCTTTGGTCCGATTTTGTTCAACATGTATACACTGAGCCGAGAGGTCATGAAAATGTCCGTACAGATGCCTCCAATTGGTGCTCAAGATGCTCAAGAAGTAACTTTAGAGCTGAAACAAGGAGATACTTTTCAGCAAATAGCTACAGCGAAAATATTAAAAGATTCAAGATTAGCTATTTTCAGAATAGAAAATTGGGACAGCACATCCGATCATATGTATCGTTTGGTTTATAACGGGCGCATACCCAACGGTACTCCAAAGAAGTATTACTACGAAGGGCGTATTGCCCATGATCCCATTGATAAACCATTGGTGATTGGCGGGTTGACTTGCCAGCATTGGGCGGGTTATCCATACAGACCATTGACTGAAAATCTGGCTTCAGTAGATCCCGACCTTTTATTTTTTTCAGGAGATCAAGTATATGAGCCAAATGGAGGCTATATGATTGAGCGTGAAGACCCTACCAAAGCCATTGTCAATTATTTGGGGAAATGGAATATGTTCGGTTGGGCATTTGGGTCATTGATGAAAGACCGTCCTACGATTTGCATACCAGATGATCATGAGGTTTATCAAGGCAATCTTTGGGGTGAAAATGGCAAATTGATTGGGTTAAATAATTGGAAGACAGGAGCAGATCAGCTTGGTGGGTTTGTACAGCCAGTGCCCATGCTTGATGTAGTCATGAAGACCAATTCGGCACATTTACCAGATCCATATGATCCTACACCAATGCAGAATAACATCCCTGTTTACTACTCGGATTTGGTATATGGCGAAGTGAGTTTTGCTATTATAGGCGACAGGGTATTTAAAAGTGGACCAGACCAGGTAGCATGGTGGGAGGGTCGTAAAGACCATATTGCTTTTGATCTGGATGATCCAAGTAAGTTGGAAAACGATGACTTGGTACTTTTAGGTGAGAGACAAGAAGAATTTTTACGCATGTGGTCTCAAGATTGGCAAGGGGCAAAGATGAAGTCCATTTTAACACAAACGGCATTTGCTAATGTGGCGACACATCATGGGCCAAATAGCCAATATTTGCATGGAGACATGGATTCGGGTGGCTGGCCCAAAGGCAAACGCGATGTAGCTGTAGACTTGATGCGCAAGACAGGTTCGTTTCATATCTGTGGCGATCAGCATTTGACAGCTTTGGTCCAATATGGCATAGACCAGCAGCGAGATGCCGTTTGGTCTTTTATTACACCAGCCGTTTCTACGGGATACGAAAGGCGTTTTTTGCCTGATCGAGTAGACAAACCAATTGTCAATCGCCCCTCGCCAGAATGGCCAAATACGGGGGAGTATCAAGATATATTCGGCAATTATTTATACGTCGCAGCAGTGGGCAATCCTATAGACAATACTAAAAGTAAAGACCGGTATCAAGTGGCAGCCAATAGGGCGTCAGGGTTTGGTGTGATAACTTTTGATAACCAAAACAGGACGATTCGCACAGATGCTATTCCTTTTTTGGCCTCTAGGGATCACACAGGGGATTTAAAGCAGTTTGCTGGATGGCCTAAGATCGTCAAACAAGAGGAAAGCTTTGGGATAGGGGCACTGTATAGTTTGCCGATACTCGATGTAAAAGGAGCAAAAGATGCTGTGGTGCTGATCACTAATGAGCAGGGTGAATTGATGATGTCGTATCGAATAAAAGGGCAGACGTTTCAACCGAAAGTTAGAAATGCAGGAATGTATAAAGTCAAAATAGGTGATCCAGATGTGGATGAGTGGGTGACTAAAAAAATCAAAACCTTAAATGGAAATAAGTCTTCATCTGTGAAATTCAAATTATGAAAAACAGAACCGTATTGATCGTAAAAGGGCTCTTTTTAGTGTGTTTGCTGGCGAGTGCTTGGTCTCTTCGGTCTCAGCCAAGCTGGGGGCAACTGAAGCCCAATGTGCAATTCGAATATCGAAAACAGCAAGACAAAAAAAAGTTGGACTTGACTTGGGAAAAATCAGTTTCGGTACTCACCATCAAGATAATGAGCATCGTGGGAGATGATTTGGGTGTGATCGAATGGGATGGGAAGCCAACAAGGAAAATGGCCTTGGATGTAACTGATCTGCCAAATGTTCCTCCCATGTACACATTTGTAATGAAAAATGGACAGGAATGGAGTTATACATTTAAAAGCAATAGGAAAAAATAGTACATCATGAAAATAAGCATAATCACATCTTTGATTGTTTCATGTTGGTTGATCAGCTGCAACAGTGAGGACATGAATCCTCACATGCTTGTCGAAAATGGAGAAGCTAAAGCTGTCATCATCTTGCCTGAAAATACGAATACTTTGCAGGAGGAAGCCATTGTAGATTTTGTATCTACTGTAAAACGTGCTACTGGCGTTTTGATCGATACTTTATCTAGTGAACGAGCACAAAAGAGAGATGGGGTTACGAAAATCATTTTCGGACCGAGTGCTTTGACTGAAAAACTAGGAATTGATACCAAGGGTCTTCAGGAGGAAGAGTTTTGGATTGTTCCTCATGGTCAATATTTGATCATTTTGGCAAAAGATATTATACACGAAACAGCACCAGATAACATATGGAGAAGTAAAGAAGCAGAAAATTCAAGGGTTACACAATGGGCATTGGGTTATCTATTAGATAGATACCTAGGCGTACGATGGTTATGGCCAGGCGAGTTGGGTACCTATGTGCCACAGCAGAATACAGTAAGTCTTCCTGATTCAATTGTGCAGTTTCAACAGCCTCTTGTTCGGCGGTGTTTTAATGTCATAGAAGAAAATAAGCCAAACCTAACTTGGCTGGGGTATCATCAGTTTGCTGGCGAGCGAAAAGACTATCACTTTCAGCATTCCTTTCGTAGAGGTGGAGACAATGGCGATTGGTATGAAAAGTACCATCAGACCCACCCAGAGTATCTGGCCAAAAGCCCTGATGGGATCGTGCCCCCACCCCCCAAGCGAGGGTTCTATCACCTCTGTCTTTCTAATCCTGACGTGGTATCCTTGATTGTAGAAGGTTGGGAAAAGTCAGGTATGCCCGACTATTGGGACATCACACCTAATGACGGCAACCGGTTTTGTACCTGTGATAGTTGTCGTGCATTGGATGAAACGTATGGTGCAAATTCCTATACCAAAGAAGAGATTTGGAAAAAGCCAAGTCATGTTTCATTGACAGACCGTTATGTGTGGTTTTGGAATCAAATAATCACTGCTATGCGCAAAAAAAATCCCGAAGTTAAAGTAGGCGTGTTCTTATATTCTGCGTATCGAAACCCTCCCAAGAAATTAAAAGTCAAGGAGGGCATCGTCGGAGAGATTGTCCATGGTTTTGATTTTTCATTTTGGCAAGAGTGGCAGGCAGTAGGAGTAAAGGAAATTGGCCTCCGGCCGAATTGGTTATATATGGGTGCTAGTGCCCCTCATTTGCCATTGAGAAAAATCGGGTCATATATCGAACAAGCCAGAGACAACGGGATGACTTTGATTGATATGGACTGTTTTCATGAGTATTGGGCTACACAGGGGCCTATTTATTATCTCATTACCCGATTAATAGCTCGGCCAGATTTAAATACTTCAGCAGTACTAGATGAATATTGTGAGGCGTTTGGCAGTGCCAGTGAGCAGATCAGAGCTTATCTCGATTACTGGGAGACCTATAGCGAAAAAGTAGCCTTTAATATTCCAGCTGGAGGTAGCCTTTCTCAGGACGACAATGGATTATATGCCCAAGTGAGCCGTCAAGCGTTTGGACAAGTCATGCATCCTCTAAAAGGGCATTGGAAAATATTACCCTACATATATAACCAAGAAGTTTTGGAGCCTGCGTATGCAATCCTAAAGGGAGCTCAAAATAAGGCGGCCAACAAAGAGGAGTTGGCAAGAGTGAATTTTTTGATCCACGGGTTGAAAATGGTTGAGATAGACAGTGAATACATGCTTTCGTCCACAAGCAAAGAGAAGAAAGAACGCATGTCTCAGTTAGAGCAATTTGGGGCTGATATGCATGAAAAATATGGATACTGGCAAAGCAAAGATGCTTTCTTCATCAAATATTGGGGTCTTTATGATAAAGCGATGGACGCCTCTGAAATGTAAACTTTTAAAGCTATGAAAATATCAAAACAATATCTACTGGGAGCTATGTTGGTCTTCCTAATAGTGAGCAATCAATTGGTGCATGCAAAAAAACACTTTACTGAAGACAGGTTGGAGCTCTCAAAAGTATCCGTAATGTTTGAATATAAATCAGATGGAAATAGACGCTTATTATTTCTTACTTGGTCCGAATCGATAGCCATAGAGAAGGTGATGGCAATCACTATTGCAGGATTAGATTTAGGTGTAGTATATGAAGGCGATAAAAAAAAATCGAAACGAACAACAATAGATATAACTAAACTGCCCAAAGGGCCACACATGTACAAATTCTTTTTGTCAGATGGTCGAGTATTGAATGAGATATTTAATGAGGTCGAACATTGATCTTCATCATAGGCAAAAGCCATTAGTTGTAATTTTTTTATAAAAAAATAGCATGAGTAGTATCGACAAAAAAGACCTGTACCACTGGTGCAGCATTCTATATAGTAACTTGGAAAATCACCCTGGTCTTAAAACACCGTTTAAACTAACCGTCGATTCGGCTGAGATGGGAGAGCTGATGGCGAGAGACTTTGTAGAGGATATCAAGAACGCAGGATCCGAAGGTCGTGCTTTTAGGGCGATAGTCCCTTGTGGTCCTAAATGCTGGTATGAGCCGTTTACCAAAATCGTCAATGAAGAGGCTGTATCTCTCAAGCACGTGACTGTTTTTCATATGGATGAGTGTTTAGACTGGGAAGGGAACCTGCTGGCCAAAAATGACCCCTACAATTTCAGAACCTTCATGGAAGAGCATTTTTATGGAGGAATCAAAGAAGAATTGAGCGTGCCTATAGCACAGCGAATTTTCCCTGAACCCAGCCTGATAGAAGAGATTAAAACCAAAATAGCAGAAGCCCCAATAGATGTTACCTTGGGCGGGTGGGGCCAAGATGGACACATCGCTTATAACCAAACCAGACGGCATCCATTTAGTCACATTAGTATTGAAGAATTGCGCAATTCTGAGTTGCGTATTCAAGACAATAATCTCGATACCATCATCACGTTGGGGCAGCGGTCCTTTGGGGCTGCCTATCAGTTTGTGCCACCCATGTCTATTACATTGGGAATCAAAGAATGCCTATCAGCTAAGAAGGTAAGGTTATATAGTGACACAGGAAGTTGGAAGCAAACCGCACTACGCGTAGGGTTGTTTTCGGATGTTACTACCGAATACCCGTTGACGCTATTGCAAGATCACCCAGACGCGATGTTGATCGCAACGGTAGATACGGCATCACATCCGATTTCCGAAAACCCAGCTTGGGAATTCAACGGGGTTAATGTATGAGCACACTGCAAGTCAATCATGAATTGGCCTACAACTATATAGTGGGCATCGGAGGTATAGGCAGTGGTATGCTATTTTCTTTGCAAGGATCGCACAATTTGGGGCGTAATGAAAGTCGATTGGCAACATTAGAGCCTTCTAAGGATTTTTGTAAACAGCACATTATCATGCATTACTTAGCTGTTTTGCTTGGAGCTCAACCCCATGGTCGCTTCCAAAGCTTCCCCATTGGTAAAGTAGGGCAAGATGATGTAGGAAAAGAATTGTATACCATGATGCGTCAGGTAGGGATGTCTGTAGAAGGTATAGCTAAAAGTACTGAAAAAAGGACTTTGTTTAGTGTATGCTATCAATACTCAAATTTTGAGGGGGGTAATATAACTACAGATAATAGTGCCAGTAGTGAGGTGATCCCTGCAGATATTGAACGCTTTTTTTATGATAAAGATGGCTTGATAAATAAACGAGGCATGACACTCGCAGCGCCAGAAGTAGGGATCGATGCAAGGTTAGCTTTACTTACCAAAGGACGTGAGATGGGATTGTTCAATGTGGCTGCAGTTTTATCCTCCGAAGTGTTGGAATTTGAAAAAAGTGGAGGGTTTGAGATGGTGGATTTGTTGGCGGTTAATATTGATGAAGCCCAGCACATTGCACAAAAAATGGAGGGGAACAGGGAAACCAAGGTGCTTGTAGATAGTTGTTTGAAACGTCTTCAATTAGCAAACCCAAACATCATCTTACTGGTGACAGACGGTGGTCATGGGAGCTATGTCTGCCAGAGAGATCGTCAGGAGTTTGTGCCTGCCATAGAGACAGAAGTGGTTTCAACTGCAGGAGCGGGAGATGCTTTCTTGTCCGGGACATTGACAGGCATTTGTAGTGGATTGCCCTTGTTTCGTCAAAACGATAACGTAGGGTTGCATACAGCGGTAGAATTAGGGACGCTTGTAGCCTCTATGTCTGTCACGTCAGCAGATACGATCCACTTGGGGTTAGATGCTGATTCACTCAGGGCTTATGCCCAGTCCAAAGAAATAAAAATTGAATTTTTCCAATCAAAATCTATAAACAGATGAGTTATAAGCTAAGATTCATTCAGCGTTTTCAATTGGACAAAACAGCCGAATTTATGGCAATAGAAAAACAATTTGCAGCTTTCGAAACACAGTACCCAGATTTTCCAAAAGGAAGACGGTATGTGCCACATGTCGGAAGCCTCCCTGTCAATACTTTGATATGGGAATGTGATTTTGATACCCTAGACGAGTTGCATTGCGCACATGATTTCTTGATGAAAGATGACCGGCATGAAGATTTGTTTCAAGTGCAGTCGGTTTATCTCTTAGAAGCTTATACAGAAATATACCGTCCATACGATAGCTAAAACAGGACTCACATGAAAATATCACATATAAAAGAGGTCATTCCCGAAACCAACATTATGATATTGTCGCCACATTATGACGACGTATTGTTTATGCTAGGAGGATATATTGAGGCCTTGAAGTCAGCGAATTTGCTATCAACCAAGCAATTTGATATCAAGTTGATTTTTGCGCAAAGCAATTATCAAGCACGAACAGGTGAAGGCAATTTTGATGTCAGCACAAGTAGAATCAAGTTCGCCACAGGCAACCGTTTGATCGAAGACATCCAATGTAATAATGAACTTCTCGGTTCCCATAATTATAAATATGAGTTGCTCAACGAATTGGAATGTTTTGCCAGAGGAAAGGCATTTGCCAACAGTGAAATGGAGTTTCCACACGGTATGTTTCCAGACTTTGACGAAAATGATCATGTTATATATGAACGGATGAAGGATAGGATTAGAAGTTATGCCGCACAGTCAGATACAGCCATCGTTTTTCCTATGGCAATCAAAGAACACATTGACCACTTTATTATAAGAGAAGCGGGATTGTTTGTGGCCAAGGAACTTGGAGTTAATGCTCATGCCACTTTTTATTTTCAGGAGGACAAACCATATGGAGGGATTGCCACAGCAGAAGAACTTGCACGAATGGATTGCTTTGTGACAGAAAATAACTTGCATAGTTGCTGGTTTGAATATGAACCAGCAGAAATGATCGAAATGGCATTCAAGCATTATATCAGTCAAGTCGAGGATGTTTATAAAAAAGGCATCAACGATCGCGCTGCTTATTGGCAAGACCAATTGCTAACCTCAAGGGGGGTGGATAGAATTTGTAAATACCAAGCTTAAGCAAGATGTTAGAAGAATTGAAAGAAAAAGTGTGTCAAGCCAATTTGGATTTGGTAAAACACGGTTTGGTGTTGTTTACTTGGGGCAATGCCAGTGCGATAGATCGCAATCAGAGACTTGTCGTAATCAAACCCAGTGGTGTCAGTTATAGCCAAATGAAATCAGCAGAAATGGTGGTGGTAAACTTGGCTGGTGAGGTGATCGAAGGGCGGTATAAGCCGTCCTCAGATACCGCTACTCATTTGGAATTGTATAAAGCATGGCCAGAAATAGGCGGTGTTGTACATACCCACTCTACTTATGCTACGGCATGGGCGCAGACAGGGTACGATATCCCAATAGTCGGCACAACTCAAGCAGATTATTTTTATGGGGATATACCTTGTACAAGAGATATGTCTGTGGATGAAATTGACCGAGCCTATGAGTTGGAGACAGGAAAAGTTATAATTGAGAGGTTTGAGAATCTTAACCCCACAGAAATGCCAGGAGTGGTTGTAAAAAATCATGGGCCATTTACTTGGGGTCGATCTATCGAAGAAGCCGTGCATAATAGCGCGGTGATGGAGGAAATAGCCAAAATGACTTATATCTCTTCTCAGATCAATTCAAAGATGACAATGAATACACATCTTACAGAGAAGCATTATAAGAGAAAACATGGCAAAAATGCGTATTACGGTCAGTGATCTTTTGGTGGC
The DNA here is from genome assembly GCF_025639805.1 of Reichenbachiella carrageenanivorans. Lineage (NCBI taxonomy): Bacteria > Pseudomonadati > Bacteroidota > Cytophagia > Cytophagales > Reichenbachiellaceae > Reichenbachiella > Reichenbachiella carrageenanivorans. The sequence continues at coordinate 1,901,750 of NZ_CP106735.1, forward strand.
TGTGTGGGGAGGCCTGCTAGGTGTAGCATGTGCTCCGCAGAAGTATGTGCAGCATTACGAATTTACAACCATAGTAGGAGCTAAAGGCGGCTATATCGATGGAAGCCTATCCGAGGCTAGGATGCGTAGCCCAGAAGGCATTGCTGTGGATCAATATGGCTCGCTATATGTGACAGAATATAGAAATAATATGGTTAGAAAAATCACTAACGATGGCCAAGTGCTCACCTTGGCAGGCAAATATGATCATGTAGGGGCTGTAGACGGTAAGGGAGAGGAGGCATTATTCAACAGGCCACATGGGTTGGCAGTTGCGCGAGATGGAACGGTGTACGTGTGTGATATGCACAATCATGCCATTCGCAAGATTAGAACAGACGGTATCGTCAGTACTTATGCAGGGCAGATGGGGCAATCGGGCGATGCAGATGGTTATCGGTTAAGCGCTCGTTTTTTGAAGCCAGAGGCCATTGTTATTGACAGTGAGGACAATATTTATATAGCTGATACTTATAATTTCACAATTCGAAAAATAGCAACAGATGGTCAGGTGACTACTATTGCAGGAAAGGCAGGCGAGGCAGGTAGTTCAGATGGACCTGGTCAGGAAGCACGATTCAATATGCCCATGGGATTAGCTATTGATGGTATAGGAAGTCTATATGTGGCAGATGCTAACTATGATGGGGAAGAACCTGGCAATTGCACGATTCGGAAAATATCAGTTGGCGGAGCAGTGACGACCATCGCAGGTCGAATAAGAAAAGCAGGCCACCTAGATGGCAATGGCTTACAAGCAGAATTCAATCGGCCTGTAGGCATTGCTGTGACCAAAGAGGGTGTGGTCTTTATCGCAGATACAGAAGCAGATTTGATTCGAAAAATAGATCAAAATGGACAAGTTTCTACCATCGGAGGAAGCTATTTGGTCGAAGGGTTTCAAAACGGGATCGGGAGTGAGGCAAGGTTTAAAGACCCCCAATCAATCACTGTAGACGACCAAGGAAATTTATTCATTGCAGACACTTTCAACCATCGAATTAGGCATGGTAAGCCAGTTTTTGGAACAAAATAGACCCATGTACGAACAATAATTTTTTTGAGTCTCTGGACAATTGAAAAGACCAGTTCGAACAATTTTATAATCGTCCTACAGCCATATTAAATCTAGCTTTGAAAAATATTGGTTTCAGTGAATCGGATGATCAATTAATTGATCATCCGATATTTTTTGATAAAACATAAAGGATGGATAATTATATTTTTCGTGTACAAATGTTAATGCTGTTTTGTTTCATTTCTGTTTGTGCTATTGCACAAAAAACAGCACAGACATTGGCACCAACTCCGCCAATGGGTTTTATCACTTGGAACCTTTTTGAAGGCAACATCAGTGAAGACATGGTCAAGAGCATTGCTGATGCTATGGTCGAAACAGGGATGAAAGACGCTGGATATGAATATGTCATCATAGATGATCTCTGGCAAGGAGATCGAGATGAAAATGGGGTACTTCATCCCGATTATTCAAAATTTCCTAATGGGATGAAAGCACTGGCCGACTATGTGCATAGTAAAGGGCTGAAATTTGGAATCTATACAGATATAGCACCTTTGACCTGTGCAGGAGAAGAAGGGAGCTATGGCTATGAGGCTATCGATGCACAGACCTTTGCCGAATGGGGAGTAGATTATATCAAGTGCGATTATTGCTATGCCCCCAAGGATATATTTACAGCAGTAGAACGCTACGGAAAATTCATTAAGGAAGTACGTAAGCAAGACAAAAAAATGGTATTTGCCTTGTGCGAATGGGGTAAACGCTCGCCTTGGCTTTGGGGAGAGTCCATTGATGCGCAGCTCTGGAGGACGACATGGGATTTGAGAGATACTTGGGAGCACGGCAGCTATGGCGTACGCAACAATGGCATTATGGAATGTCTCGATATTCAGGCACATCTGCATGAGTATGCCAAGCCCGGGCATTGGAACGATATGGATATGCTCGTCGTCGGTCTATATGGGAAAGGGAAAGCAACCTCTGCAAACGGTGCTATTGGATGTACAGATACCGAATATGAGGCTCATATGGGATTGTGGTCGCTCTTAGCGTCAACGCTCTTTGTGACTTGTGATATCCGTGAGATGAATGCGGAGACCCAACGTATTTTGATGAATAAAGAGATCATTGCAGTCAATCAAGATCCATTAGGAAGACAGGCTAAAAGAATATTCAAATCGGGTGTTCAAGAGTTTTGGGCTAAGCCACTGAAGGATGGTGGGTATGCTATCGGGTTTCTCAACAGAGACGATCACGATACTTTGGAAATGACCTTGGACCTGAGCAAACTAAAGCTCAGCCAAGTCAAAGCACGTGATTTGTGGACACATACTGATTTGGGTATGTATCAGGGTGAAATATCACTGTCCGTAAAACCACATGAATGTAGGGTCATTAGGATCAAATGATATGAAAAAGGTCTACAGCGAGCGATACCACTTACTTTTAATATGGACTATTTATTCACATGTAGGTGATAAGGTGACCTGCTTTGATACGACTCATATGATAGATGGACAGAGCCAAGTAAGGATAGGCATGGATGAATTTTCATAGGATAAGTTTAAAACGAGATAAAAAAGAAAACATAATGATGAACAAGCAAATACTTAGCATATTTTGGGCAGTGAGTTGCCTGTTTTTTGTATCAGAAAAAGTGAATGCTCAGGAGCATAAAAAGTATAATTTCTTATTTATAGCTGTAGATGATCTGAATGATTGGACGGGATTTGCAGGTGGCCATCCCCAGACCCAAACTCCCAATATGGATCTATTAGCCGCATCAGGGGTGGTTTTTGATAAGGCGTATTGTGCCGCTGCGGTCTGTAACCCTTCTCGTTCAGCTTTGATGACTGGTATTCGCCCATCATCTTCAGGTGTATATGGTAATCAGAACTATTTTAGAGATTCAGAGGTGCTAAAGGAGATATTGACTATTCCTGAATATTTGACCCAACATGGGTATAAAACGATGGCCAAAGGTAAAATTTTTCATAGTCCCAATGGACCCTGGGCGAATTCAGAAGTTTGGGGTGAGTATGAGAAAATAAGTGGCTATTTTGGGGAAACGGTAAAAAAAGATGGGTTTATGGCAAATGGGATTCCCAATGGAGTGATTGATCAAAACCTCGAATGGGGCCCAACAGATGCAAAACTGGAAGAAACTAGCGATTATCAAAATACACAATGGGCAGCTTCTCAGTTGCAAAAGGAACACGACAAACCATTCTTCTTGGCTTGCGGTTTGACAAGACCCCATTTGAAATGGGAAGTTCCCAAAGCTTTCTTTGATAAATTTCCCGAAGAGGAGATGATCGTACCTGATATTCTAGAGTCTGATCTAGACGATATTCCGTCTGGAGCCCATGCGAAGACTAAAAATTATACAGGGATTAAAAAATACAACAAGCAAAGATCTGCTGTTCAGGCTTATTTGGCCAACATTAATTATGCAGATACCTGTATTGGTGTGGTGTTGGACGCACTAGCTAAAAGTAAATATGCCGAGAATACTGTAGTTATCTTATGGGGAGACCATGGTTGGCACTTAGGAGAAAAACTACACTACAAGAAGGCCACATTGTGGGAAGAAGCCACTAGAGTACCTTTGATTATTAAAGTACCTGGAATGACGCCTGTAGGAGCCAGTTGCCCACGCACCGTCAATTTAATGGATCTATACCCTACAATTGTAGCGCTGGCAGATATACCCAAAAATGAAAGCAATGAAGGGAACGACATCACTCCATTGCTTATGAATCCAATGGCTGATTGGCAATATCCTTCGCTCACCACTCAAGGCGAAAACAGACATTCGGTTAGAGATGAGAGGTACCGGTATACGCGGTACGATGATGGATCAGAAGAATTGTATGACCATTCGGTCGATTCACTTGAATGGATCAACTTAGCCGATCATCCAAAATATGCTCAAATCAAAACTAGATTGGAGAAAGCTATGCCGACCGAAAACGTGCCGGAAATTGTCAGGACAAAGAACTAGGGGGCATATTATATCTTATTATTCAAAAGTGATGTAGCCGAAAAATGCCGGCAAATGGAAATCTGGAGTTGCTACTGAGATGGGTTGCCAAGACAAGAAATGTGGTTTTTGAAGTTTATCACCACACTTATACAAATTCATATAGGCGTTTAACTGATTGAATGATTCGATCCGATCAAATGCAAATGCTTCTAAAGGGATTACGATTTCTAATGACCATTTGCTATGAGTAGCTCCCAGGTCTATAGGAGATCTGCCAAGAGAAGGGAATGTGTTTATGGATTGAAGTATTTTGGGACTTATCATTTTTCGATCGCGTCGACCATTCCCATACCCACCAAGCACATTGCCGATACAATTAAATTCAAAGTTGTAATAGTATTTTCCATCGAATGAGATGAAAAATTCAACACAGCTATCTTCCCAGACGGGTTCATTGATTTGGGAATAGAGCGCTTTGGTATATGACTCAGCTACGTCGTAGTTCAAATAAATAGATTGGCCACCATGATGGATGGTGAAATCCACTTTAGTATCCGTAGGATAATCCCAATTATTACAATTGATACTGCCTTGGAATTGATCTATTTTCTCGAGAGAGTCGTTTTGCTGTTTGGCTACGGGGATAAGTGTTTTTTTCATCATATAATCATCAATTTTAAACTTAAAGGAAAAGAGCTCATGTGAACAAGCAATTTGATCACTTTCATTAATTATAAATAGGCAAACTTGGTTTTGACCTTTTGCTTCATACTAGGAAAAAGCTAAACCCACACACAATAATGAAGAGTATATTCAAGTGATAAAATCAGTTCATGAACTAAAAGCATACCCAATGCGGAATAGAAATAGACATTCCAAGATCTAGTGAGCTCTATTTTTGAGTAAAGAACGAGTTACTATCATCGCATGAAATTATTGAGTCAATTGGGTTGGATCAGTTTGGTCTGTTTGCTAGCCTGTGCACAGGATACAACGATCCAAGAACAGCAGATATTAAATAAATCAGTAGGAAAGACACCTATCATGGGGTGGAGTAGTTGGAACCATTTTCATACCAATATAGACCAGCGATTGATCAAAGAGACTGCTGAAGCCATGGTGTCATCAGGAATGGCTGATGCAGGTTATCAATATGTGAATATTGATGATGGCTATTTTGGTTTTAGAGATCGGCAGAATCGCTTACATGCACATGAGCATAAATTTCCAGATGGGATGAAGGCGATTTCAGATTATATACATGAATTAGGCCTAAAGGCAGGAATTTATTCAGAGGCTGGGAGGCATACTTGTGCGACCAAATGGGACAACGATGATCATGGTTTTTTTGCTGGCATGTATGGGTATGAAGAACAGGACATGTCTTTGATGCTAAATGAGTGGGGGTACGATTTTATCAAAGTAGATTATTGTGATGGGTTTTGGAAAAAAATGGATGAAAAAAAGCGGTATACAGCCATTTCAGAAGCCATAACCAAAACCAACAAAGAAGTAGTGTTTAATGTCTGTAGATGGACTTTTCCTGGTACATGGGTAAAAGGCTTAGCAGACTCGTGGCGTATCTCCGCCGATATCAAACCTACTTTTGAGAGTATTTGTAGCATTATAGATACAGCGGCCTATCTGGCACAATATGCTGAACCAGGAAATTTCAACGATATGGATATGCTGCAAGTAGGGCGAGGGATGACCTATGAGGAGGACAAAGCACATTTCAGTATGTGGTGTATCATGGCTTCTCCATTATTGTCTGGTAATGATTTGAGGAAGATGTCTCAAAAGACCATTGATATTCTTACCAACGAAGAAGTGATTGCCATCAATCAGGACGTGGCTGGCATCCAAGCACAGAAAGTTTATGATCAGGGCGATTTAGAGCTTTGGGTTAAACCACTTGGAGGTAGACAAAGCCCAACAAGAGCAATCGCAATGTTCAATAGGTCAGATAAACCACACACTATGACCGTGACCTGGCAGCAGGCTGGTATAGCAGGGAAGGCCATGGTAAGGGACTTGTGGGACCATACTGATAGGGGTGTTTTTGAAAATGAATATACTGCATTAGTGCCTTCGCATGGTATTGTGTTGGTCCAAGTAGATGCGGAAAACAGTACAGTTCCTTCATCTTATGAAGCAGAGTATGCTTACATGAATTTGTATCATGTAACTGATATGGCGGATTATGTACTTAACGAAAATGCCTCAGGGGGGGCTGTAGCAGTAGCAGTAGGTGGGCATGAGGACAATTGGATAGAATGGCAACACGTCTATGTGCCCAATGACGGTAACTACATGGTAGAATTGGAGCTGATAGGTCAAGTAGAGGTGGCTATCGAGGTTGTAGTTAATGAAGGTGATGCACAAATATTAAAAACAAAAAAGCCTCCTGCTATGCAGGTCTACTTGAAGAAAGGTTACAATAAAATTAGGATCAATAACAAAGAGGAGGTATTGCCTCCAATAGATAAGATTAACATTTTAAAACAACAGGTTTAATGAAACGAATATTACTTTTTATCCATTTATGTACGCTGGGCTTAGCGTCTTGTTATGCTTCAGATTCATTGACTGTCGTGTCTGATGCTGCATCGGCCTATGCTATTTTGATAGATAGCAATGACCCAGAGTCTGTATCTGAGGCAGCCAAAGAGCTTCAGCGACTTGTCGAAAAATCGTCTGGAGTGTTGCTGCCAATTACAAACGAACCAACAGAAGGGAAGATGATCATTATAGGCAGTGCTGCACAAGCCTATGGAGTGGATGCTTCAGGGTTGGCACACGATAACTTTTATATGAAAGTCACGGAGGAGCATATCATCCTGTCAGGAAAAGATGGGGATATCACCAATGGTTATCGTAAGATTCCAGCCAACTCACACTATCAATTTTATAACCTAGAAAAATTTAGAGAGTCTCTCAGTGCAGGTAGTTATTATGCAACCATAGAATTTTTACGTGAGTATATAGGAGTTAGATGGTACATGCCAACTGAACTTGGTGAAGAGGTGCCACAGCTGGCTACAATAAAATGCCCAGCAGAACTAGATACATTGATTAAACCATTCTTTAAACAACGTAGAATGGATTTTACAGAATGGAATAACAATGATGTAAAAAAAGCGATAAGTGGTCATGCCTATAATAAAATTGAGAATATTGATGCCAGCCTAAAGTGGGGGCGTCATCTGCGACATACACATCCAGTCGTAATGGAAAATGGGCATGGCTGGCGACATTGGATCCCAGCCAATGTAATATCCAACGCAACAATTGCCAAGGATGCTGAAATCCCTAGCGGAGGATATGGACCGCTATATCCAGAATACTTTGCTCTGGTCAGTGAAAATCGACAAACCGAGTATCGAAGTGCTGCCCAGCATGGCGGACAATTGAGTGTGGCTTATGAGCCAATGATAGAGCAGTATGCCAACAATATCATTAAGTATCGAGAAAAAAATGCCAATGTATGGCAATACAGTTTGGCACAGAATGACGGCGGCACACATTGCGAATGTGAGCTATGTACAGCTTGGGATCCCATACCACAAGACATGAAAAAACCAACAGACGAACTGTTTCTGACGGATCGGTTTTTGAAATTTCAAAAGCAAGTGTCGGACCTTGTAACGGCTAAGTATCCCGATACACATTTTATGATGACGGCCTATCACGAAACTGGCCGTGCGCCTATCAGAGAATCCGTGCCTGATAACTTCTTTGTACAGGGCTTCTACAATTATTTTCCCAATAGGTATTATTTGGACAACAAAAAACAAGCATTTCAAGAAGCTGTAGAAGGCTGGGGCGCACTTACAGAGAACTATCGTTTTAGCAGTTTTTATTTTGCTTATGGTAATCACTCTTTGCCTTGGTCTACTAAAGAGGCTCAAATTTGGTTGATTAAAACGTTGGCTGACAATGGGGTTCAATACTTCGAAAATATATACGGTAGTCAATTTCCTATGATTGGTCAGTTGGGCCCTGATCAATGGCTAGTGAGTCAGCTGGTTTGGAATCCCGAACAAGACCCTGAGCTACTACTCCAGGACTGGTATGAAGGGGGGTTTACGCCTGAAATTGGCGCATTGATTCGTGACTATTATGAAACCATCGAGGAAGAGATGGCTATAGAATCTAAAAAATACACGGATTTTTGGAATGGACGAACTAAGAATCAACTCAAGATCGACGTCGATGTATTGACCCGTGTCCGTAGTAAGTGTGACCTGTTGATCAAGCAAGCAAAGGAATTGGCGAAAGCCCAGCCCGAACGTATTCAATGGCGAGTAAAACAGGTAAGCGATACTTGGGATTTTACTGTACTGACATTGGACGCCCAGAATGCCTCTAAATTGGCTCGGTCAAATCCTACGGATCAAAACTACAGTATTGCTTATACCTTAGGGCTACAGCGAGACGCCATGATTTATGACCCATCCAAGAGTTTTTCTATATCTCCGCAGGCTGTAGAGGTATCTGAGTCGAAGGCTAGCGTTGGGATCATAATAGAAGAGGTAGATTTTGAACAAAAAACGTTAAGCCTCCCCTTGGTAGAAACTATACCAGATTGGGATGCAGGGTCACTGGGTGCATGGATGAGTCAAGGTGCGTCTATTGGTGCAGGAGATCATCAATTCAAGGATAATAAGAGCACGGAACCGATAGAGCCTGCGGTGAGTACGACTGGTAGTGTTTTTTATGATGAGGATGGGATATATGTGATCATATCAGCCAAAGAACCCAATATGGCAGACCTAGTAGTATCGGCTGATCCATCCAAGCCTTGGCAAGGAGACGATATCGAAGTGTTTTTTACTCCGTCTGGTGGTACGGATGAATATTTCCAATTTGTCGTTGGACCAGAGAATGATGGTGTGGCTATTTCGCTCTTAGGAGACACAGGGCATGATGAAACGTATGCACCAGAATGGAAACATAAAACGTATAAAGACGATCAGTCATGGGCTGCTCAGCTATACATACCTTGGAAAGATCTCGGAGGAAAACCTGATAAAGGAGATCAGTGGAAGGCTAATTTTTATAGAACTAGACAAACAGGAGGTGGTACTCCGTCTTATATGGCGTGGTCGCCCACAGGTAGTGGATTTGCCAACCCATCAATGTTTGGCAACATTACATTTTCGGGAAGTTCTGTCACCTTAGATATTGCCTCAAGAGATACGGTTTCTGTTACGGTATATCCTAATCCCTCCCGAAAAATAATCAAGTTCGAGGGGAGCGACTATTTCGAATCGAAGCTAGATTCTGTGTCAATATTTGCAGGGGATGGAGCGGTTATGTTTTCTGCTAAAATCAAAGAAATGAGACGAATAGATGTTTCAGAATTGAAGACTGGAATATATGTAGTTGTTTTCGAACTATCCGATGGACAACGAATTAACAGGAAGGTATTAATTGAAAATAATTAACAAAATATTTTATGAATAGGATTATCATATTAGCAATCACTTTATTGGGGTTGAACCCAATATATGCGCAGCAAGAAAAAATATTGGCACCGACCCCTCCAATGGGTTTCATTTCTTGGAATTTATTCGAAGGCAATATTAGTGAGGATATAGTAAAGTCTCTGGCTGATGCGATGGTTGAAAATGGGTTGAAAGATGCAGGGTATGAATACATCATATTGGATGACCTGTGGCATGGCGAACGTGATGAGAATGGAAACATCCAGCCAGACCCAAAAAAATTTCCGAATGGGATCAAAGTAGTTGCAGACTATGTGCATTCCAAAGGATTGAAGTTTGGTATATATACTGATATAGCGGAGAAAACGTGTGCAGGTATGGAAGGCAGTTTAGGGTTTGAAACACAAGATGCCCAAACGTATGCTGCATGGGGTGTAGATTATATCAAATGTGATTATTGCTACGCACCAAAGGATGTGTGGACGGCAGTGGAGAGATACACGAAATTTATCGAAGCCGTGAGAGCCACAGATAGAGACATTGTATTTGCTCTATGCGAATGGGGACAGCGGTCGCCATGGTTGTGGGGTGAGCGTGTAGGTGCGCAGTTGTGGCGTACGACTTGGGACCTGAGGGATACATGGGAGCATGGTCGATACGGCCAAGGGTATAATGGTATCATGGAAGCACTCGATCGTCAAGTTGGTTTGGAGCAATACGCAGGTCCAGGGCATTGGAATGATCCTGACATGTTGGTGATTGGACTAAAGGGCACGGGGTCTTCATCGTCTGCGAGAGGAGCTGCTGGATGTACATCAGTCGAATACGAAGCGCAGATGGGATTGTGGTCTTTGCTAGCGGCACCGCTATTGATGACGTGTGATATTCGAGATATGGATGCAGATACTAAACGCATATTGACGAATAAGGAAGTGATCGCAATTAATCAGGATGTTTTGGGTAAGCAAGCTTCTCGTGTACTGAAGAATGAACAAAAGGAGATCTTTGTTAAACCTTTGGCCGATGGGTCATGGGCGGTGGGGCTGCTCAATCGTAATGGTAACAAGACCACCGAAATCACTTTGGATCTCAGTAAGCAACTGAAAATAAATGGGGAAAAAGTGCGTGTCCGAGACTTATGGTTGCACAAGGATCTTGGAGAGTTTGATGGTACAGTAGCCTTAGACGTAGCACCTCATCAATGTCGTATGTTGAGAATAGAGGTGTTGTGATGCGATGAGTCGGTCATCTTTGAAAAAATTATCTATTGGGCTGATAGTGATGGTAGTACATGCCATCACTATCAAAGCTCAAAATATCGGATCCAACATGGATGCATTGGCGAATAAGGCTTATATGGTTAGGTGTGCTGGCGATTCGGTGAAGCTAGCTCGCGCGGAAATATTGGACGACTTTAATTTTCCATGGAGAGAAGAAACTCCTCCTCCTACGAGGTTTAGAGCGGTATATGATGAGATTTATTTTTATTTTCAATATGACGTAGTTGACCCCAAAATATGTCTTTCTCGTACCTTGGGGGATGAAAGAGACGTTATCAAATCGGATCGTGTAGAAATCTTTTTCATTGCCAACAATGACATGTATCCTTATTATTGCCTCGAGTTGGATGCTGGTGGTTTGTTGCTCGATTATGAGGTGTCCTTCCCAAACTATATAAGAACGAATGGCAATGGCCTAGAGAAGGGCTGACGTATGAGGTATACAGTACCAACGAGGGGTATCAGGTCGATGGTCGCATACTATTGACTACGCTCCGCGAATTGGGGATTTTAGAGGGTGGTCAGATGCTAGTAGGCCTTTATCGTGCTGAAATCTTAGCCATCGTAGAAGACCGTCCTGAGTATCGTTGGATATCATGGGTCGACCCCAAATCGCCAACCATAGATTTTCATGTACCGACCACTTTTGGGAAGTTCATATTTGCCCCCAATTAATGGAGACTAAAAGTAGCAAGAAGAGATTGATTATTTTTCTCTGTTAATCAAAGTAGGATTAAATAATGGATTTGCGTTTAATGACCCCTAATTTCTTAGGTGTTGATGTCTTTTTGCATTTAACACCCTAATGGCTCTGCTTCATAGTATTTCATTTATGGAACTTGGATAGGTATCCTTTTATTGGGCATACCTTTTAAGGTAATACTCAGCAAACTGTGTACCGATGCGCTTCATAGAGGAAGTGTTGTAGTGCCCGCGTGGGGGGGCATATTTGGGGTAAAAATCAGGAGATGTGGCATCGGTGCTCTGTGGGATCAAACTAACGTTTGAGACGTTTTTGGCTACACGGTACATACCATCGACCACTTTTCCTTTTCCCACCTGAAACATGATGAATGGTAGATCAGGACGATTGGTTTTCCTTCTAAAAGCATGGATCAAATTCGTTAAATTTTCTTCATACGCTGCGGGAGGGACTTCTCCTATTTTATCGACGTTGCTATCGGCTTCTCCTTGTACCCAAAGAACCCCTTCAATTTGATAATTTGAATATTCAGGCATGGTGAGGATTTTATCCAAATAAGCTTCTGTATCCCAATAGAGTTTTGGTCTATTCTGTTCATTCATTACTATTGCTTTTTCCTTTGTCCAGTTGGGGTTCCAGCAGCCATACAATGATGTGCCGCCGACCGACCGTTTGATAAAAAGAAATTGCTCGTTTGGTCTAGCTTCAGCCAAATTGATTCCAAAGAAAAGTTCAGGGCCAAAGTAATGCTGAAGTTTAAATTTCTTCAGGATAAAGTCAGAAGATTTGGCTGCATATAGCGGGGCTATGGAATCATGATTATAGGCTAGCATAATTTGCGACTGGGCTTTTAGCCAGCGCAAGCTGTCTTCTGAAGTTAGTTCAGCTGGGTTTCCACGTCCGTCCATGTTTGATTGACCTGCTAAGATGAAAACTTTGATAGGTAGAGCCGTTTGGCACAGACTTATCATACAGATGAGTGAAAGGGAAAGTGTGAAAATGAATCTAATCATAAAATTAATATGTTTCTACAAAGCTATGAAAGAGCTCTTGTCTCTCTTGGCTGAAATTAGATAATTATAGTCACTCAAATGGTTCAATGTAGCCCATTGCTAGACCAAATAATGCCACCTATGAAACAAAACGGGATTGACTTGGAGGGTGTCCAAACCGGTTTCTAAAGCAAGTACCGAAGTAATTTGGCGAGTTGAACCCAACGGCATAAGCTACCTGCGCGACTGTCGGTTTTTTATCTGAATTCAACATTTCTTTGGCCTTTTTCATACGATATTCTTGGATTAGTTCTTTGGCTGGTTGATGAAAATACGCCCTGACTTTTCGATACAACTGTGTCTGACTACAGCCCATTTGTGTTGCCATTGATTTGACGGAAAATTCGGGATCATGGAAGTTTGATGTTATGCACTGCATGATTCTAGTTTCAAATTCATCTGTAGTGCTCTTGCCAGTTTGGGGCATCGTGTCAAGTGTAGGCTTTATTAATCGTGATTGGTTTTGAATTAACCCTTTGAGTCGGATTTTAATTAAGTCTATATCAAATGGTTTTTTGATATACACATTAGCACCATTTTTTATCGCTTGATATTCACTTTCTCGATCAGACTTTACAGTCAATATCATGACGGGTATATGGGCTAGCTCCTGCTCCCCCCTTATTTTTTTGCATAGCTCAATACCATCCATGTGGGGCATGAGCAAGTCACTGATGACCACATTTGGTTTATGTTTAATTATTTGTTGATATCCGTTAATCCCATTTGACGCCTCTAGTATTTGATAGTCATTTTCTAATTGCCATTTGATAAATTGTCTGATTTCCAAATGATCATCAATGATCAATACAGAATGCCGTTGATGAGATAAGTTTCGTTTGCTTGGTTTCATTTTAGGCGGATGGCTTTGAATACTTCTGTTTTTAATCGCTTAAAACCCTTAATAGCACATTTAGGTCATACTAATATGAATCGAATTTCAGCTAATGAGGCGTTAATAATTGTCCAAATATGAGATGAAATATGTTCTAAGGTTTCAATGATCTATTTCAATAACAACTATGGTGGATAATTAGAGACGATTTTATTTCATGGTGAATAGCTTAGTTATAACTGTACGAATAAGTAAGCGTACGGAATTTTTTAACTAAAATTTTTATTATGAACAAAACAATTACACTTGACGGTAAGATGAATTTTCAATTTTATTTGTCTTTTATGGCTATAAGCCTATTTGTACTGATAAGTACTAGCGTATTTGCTAGTACAGTCACAGTACAGTGGGACGCAAACGATGCGTCTGTTAATATTAAAAATGCCATCGCAGCGGCTGGAGTTGGCGGAAAGGTGATCGTACCTTATACAGGTTCTATCTGGTATGTCACCCCTGAGACATCAGGTACACAAAATGTAGCGATTTCTTTGGATGTCCAGGGGATCGAATTTGTGCTGGAAGAAGGTGTCATCATCAAGGCCAAGCATGGAGGCAATCATTTTCTGAATGTACAATCCAAATTAATTCAAATTTCGGCAGATGGTGTGACTATTCGAGGAGAAGGCAATGGTGCCACACTTGAAATGCGTAGAGAAGATTATCAAGTGTCACCTTATGTGATTTCACAGTTTAGACATGCGATCAAAATTAAATCTGTACAAAACATAACCATCAAAAACATCACGATCAAAAAATCTGGAGGTGATGGGATTGCTTGTGGGAAGCCAAAAATAGATGCTGGAGTTCCTGAAAACATATTGGTTGAAGACGTACATGTGATCGACCCTACGAGATTGGGCATGTCCATTACCAGTGGAGATGGTGTAACGGTTAGAAATAGCATATTCGAAGGGGCCGAAGGAGAAAATCCAGAGGCAGGAATAGATATAGAGCCGAATCACCATGATCCTGATCAAAAATTAAAGAATATTTTGATTGAAGGAGTCACTGTTAAAAATAATGCTGGAAATGGCTTTCAATTGGGACTGTTCAATTTCTTTGATGAATTAGGAAAGACGGTAGAAGATGTGAGCATCACGATCCGAAATAGTCATTCGTTGAATAACGGAACGCATGGGTTTCATACATCAGGGGTCAAACCACAAGAAGCTGGGAACGGTGTAGGTGGAACCGTTAAATTTCAGAATGTCATATTTGAGGGCAGCGAAGAGCATGGCATCCGTGTATCTGGATATAAAGTAGGAGATGCACCCACCATCAGTTTCGAAGGTATAACCATTAAAGATTGCGCGACCAAAGGAGTCAACTTTTCACCTATTTATTTTAAAGGACAAATGGCGGATAAAAAATTGGGAGGAATTACATTCAAATCCTATAACAATCAGCCTTGTAAGTTGATAGATAAGAATTATAACCGCCCTAATGTCAATGCAGAATCTGGAGCCAAAACAGCGAATAAAGGCTTCAAAGATATCACAGGTACAATTCACGTAGACTCTAATTCTTCCACATTCTTGGATTTGGGTGATCCTTCCATTTGGGAAAATGTAACGGTCAACCGTGTAAATTTTGACTCAGGCTCTGGTGGTTGTTCAGTATTGCCAGATACAACTGTCTTGACAGCAAGCGTAACGTCTTGTAATACCGTGAGTTTGTCGTGGGATGTAGCCACTTGTGCTGATGATTATGTGGTCAGGCGTTGGACCGACCCAGCAGTGAAAGTGACTTTGGCTACAGTTACAGGCACATCATTTGTCGACAATACTGCAGTAGAAAACACCGCATATACTTATCTGGTGAGAGCTTCTAATAGTATTGGACAGACAAACTCTAATACCCCTGTGGTGTCGACTGGATCATGCTCCTCTGGCGGAGGATATGAAGGGACATATTATCACCTTAAAAATGTCGTTACAGGTCAACATGTGAAAGTTCCTAATTGTAGTCCAGATTTTAGCGGTACGCAAGTGATCAATACTGCACCAAATACAAATGTGAGTGATTGTGCTACTTTCTATTTTCAAGATGCTGGGTTGGGATACTATTATATGATCAACGAAAGTACAAGTGGCAGATTTAAACCTGAAAATAATAGCACCTTAGCAGATGCTAATATTGTTCAGGTCGGTAGTGGTACTACTAGCACTTTGGTGCAATGGGAAATAGTGGATGCTGGAAGCGGTGAGGTGAGAATCAAGAACAGAAGCACAGGTATGTACCTGAAACCTGATGGGTGTGATACTACCTCTGGAACCATCATAACTCAAGTGTCTGACATCTCAGGTAACTGTACCAAGTGGGAGCTTGTAGATGCAGGCAGCAGCAGTAGGAGAGCAAACTCATCTAAGGCACTTGTTGCTCAGGATCAAATCAGGATATATCCAAACCCAACCACCAACATCCTCAATGTGAAACTGGGGGATAGAAATGTAAGTCAAATGGCTATAATGGATGTCACAGGCAAAACCATCGCTTTGTTTGGAACCCAGCAGCAAATAGACGTTTCATCACTTCAAAGAGGTCTTTATACACTTCGCGTGTCTGATCAGGAAGGAGAGTCTATCATTAGATTTATCAAGCACTAAGGCGTGTAAAACGTTTAAAAACCAAAGAATAAAAAAGCCATGATTTTACTCATGGCTTTTTTATTACCCATTTAATTGAATGGACGAAAATTGAAGATACTTTAGTCTCATGTGAAGAAAAAATGGAAGATTATTAGGTCATGTTTTGACAAAAATAGCTCCTTGATTATCAGTCTTTTAAGGCTTATTTGTTGGAAATAATGTGAGTAAAATTGTTCGCTAATCAAAATTTTAAAACAAGTAAAACATGAGAAAAACAACTACACGATCGAAATTCACTCAATTTTTCACCTGTATGTGCCTGATTTGGTGTTTGGCAGCCCACCAGTCTAGGGCAGATACAATCACTGTGTCATGGACGGATGATATCGATGCGACGCAGGAAATACAAGATGCCATCATCGCCGCAGGAGAAAATGGCACAGTGATTATTCCATATATAGGAAAAGATTATCTAGTGTCAGATATAGGCACTAGTAAAGCGGCTTCGAATAAATCAGCACTGGTTTTGGATAAGGCGGGTTTGACACTGAAATTAGAACAAGGAGTCGTATTACGCGCCAAGCATGGAGGCAATCATTATATGAGTGATCAAGGCAAGTTGATATCAATAAAAGCCAACGGCGTCACGGTCGAAGGAGAAGGTTCAGGAGCAAGTTTGATTATGAACAGAGCTGGCTATCAGGTATCGCCTTATGTGATTTCCCAATTTCGTCATGCCATTAAGGTACATCCATACAATAATATTTTGGTCAAAAATTTGTCCATTGAAAAAGCAGGAGGTGATGGCATTGCGATTGGAAAAAGCAAGAACGACATGACCTCTCCTTCAAATGTAACCATTGATAATGTGCATGTGATAGACCCTACTAGACTGGGTATATCTATTACTAGTGGTGATGGTATTACAGTCAGAAACAGTGTTTTCGAAGGAGCTAAAGGAGAAAATCCAGAATCAGGGATCGACATAGAGCCTAATCATGATGACGCCAGTCAGGTGTTAAAGGATATTTTGGTTGAGAATTGCGAATTCAATAATAACAACGCAAACGGCATCAAGTTTACTGTTTTCAATTACTATGATTACAATGGAATTCAGGTACAAGATTTGAACATTATTTTTCGAAATTGTAAGTCTTTAAATAATGAGCAAATGGGTATCAAGTTGGGAGCAGTCAAGTTGCCCCATATCAATGATGGCCCAAAAGGTACTATGGTATTTCAAAATATAGAAGTAGACGGATCAGGACAGCATGGCTTGTACATGGGTACATTCAATGTAGACAAAGCTCCTTCGTTAAGTTTTGAAGGATGTACGTTTAAAAATGTAGGGCAAGATGGTACTGGAAACTTCCCTATTTGGATACAAGGGCAGTCGCCTACAGTACCTGCTGGCAATATGATATTCAAAAGCTACAATAATATTGACTGTCAAATTGTTGATAAAGATTTTAATCGACCAATCGTGTCGGCACAAGTGAAGACACATGAGTTTAAGGACATCACAGGAATAATTAAAGCGGATGTATTGACAACCAATTACTTTGATATGGGTGATGGAACCAACTGGGACAATATGACTTTGTCTATTGTGCCATTTAACGCTGGAGGAGGCAGCTGCTCAGGTTTGCCAGATGAGCCAGGAACTTTATCAGCGGTCGTTGACAATTGCAACCAAGTGAGTCTGTCATGGGGAGCAGCTAATTGTGCAGATTCATACGTAGTGCGTAGGTGGATAGACCCTGCGACCAAAGTAACTATTGGTACTGTGACTGGCACTTCTTTTACTGACAACACGGTAGCAGCGAATGAAACCTATACATATCTCGTACGCGCCACTAATAATAGTGGGCAAACCAATTCAAATACCCCAGTTATTAGTACGGGCTCATGCGGCTCCTCTGGTGGGGGTATCACGGGTAAATATTATTACTTGGTGAATAAAGATTCGGGATTGAAAATGCGCATACCAAACTGTTCAAGTGATTATTCAGGGGCGGTAGCTTTGAATTTGGGCCCTGTAGAAAACACTTCTGATTGTGTGCAATTTCAATTTATTGAAAGTAATCCAGGGTATTACTATATTCAGAATAAGGGAACGAATGGTAGGTATCAGCCAGCTGGAGGGTCTACACTTACTAACGGAACGGTCAATATAGTACAGGTTTCCAATTCAGAAATAAACCAATTGGTACAATGGGAAGTGTTAGAAGATGGTAATGGTTATTACCGTTTTCAAAATCGGTCTACAGGTGAAATATTTAAACCTCAGGCATGTGGATCAATCACTGGTACAGCCATGGTACAGGTTAGCAATGCTCAAAATGTAGATTGTACCAAGTGGAGTCTAGTTGAAGCTGGTACGGCCAACCGACAGATGAATGATAATGTGAGTATAGAGAATACAGAATTGAATCTAAGCCCTACTTCAGGCTTAATATACCCAAATCCTACATCGGGTATGCTATACTTAGATACGAAAGAATTTGTTGTTCGGTCATTGTCTATCTCTAACCTGTCCGGACAAGTACAGTATAGCGGCAGTGGAACTGATCGCTTGAATGTTTCTTCGTTGGTTCCAGGAGTTTATCTTTTGACTATGATTAAGGAAGACAATCATGCGGTAATTAGTAGGTTTATCAAACAGTAGTTTAGATATAAGTTGAAATGTTTTAGTAATTAGTTTCCCACGTGCCGTGAGTGACGAGTCTACTTGAAAGAAAGGTGAAAGGAGATAGAGACTTGTTCGATGCTGAGGCTATTCCGCTATTTAAGAGGGATCGTAGTGTCTCTGATACGGTGGTGATTGTCGTTGAGGTAGCAAATCAGGGCAATTTGCTTTGTCTCACAACAACTAAAAAAAGCAGGTGAGTAGCCTGCTTTTTTTAGTTGTTGTGAAATAAAAAACCTGATTTATTGAATGATCAATTTCTGTATCTCTATTCTCTTGTTGGTTATTGTTCTTATCAAATAAGTGCCCGGATTCAGACCTGTGATAGATAAACTTCCTGAAGAGTTTAGTCGATTGACCAGTTTACCATCTATGGTAAGGATGAGTATCTCGCTTGATCCAGCAGTATCTATAGTGAAAGAACCAACTGATGGGTTAGGGTAAATCTTCAGCGCTTTGTGTGTTGTGGGGTTTACTTCTGTGATGACTAATACTTCACTGAAAGTAGCACTAATACTTTGTGCAGCGGTTACGTTTTCAAAAGTATAACTAGCTATAGCCCCTACAGA
This sequence comes from Reichenbachiella carrageenanivorans, assembly GCF_025639805.1. NCBI lineage: Bacteria > Pseudomonadati > Bacteroidota > Cytophagia > Cytophagales > Reichenbachiellaceae > Reichenbachiella > Reichenbachiella carrageenanivorans. The sequence goes on from NZ_CP106735.1 coordinate 1,921,022, forward strand.
TTCGTTATTGACCAAGACATCATTTATTTCATATCCTTCGTCTGCAGTGATGGTAAAAGTTTGACTACCGTTGTGGTCTACACTGACTATGCCTTCTGGTGAAATAGAGCCATTCTCGCCTGCCTGAGCAGCGATGTCATAAGTCATTTTTGCAAAAGTGACTGAGATGCTGTGTGTCGTTGTCACAGATTCGAAAGTGAAGCTTGTAACAGCACCCTCTGAGTTTCCATCTACCATTACATCAGCCACTTCGTATCCTTCGTCGGCCGTGATGGTATAGGCTTGGCTACCATTGTAGTCGACCGTAGTTATGCCCTCTGGGGAGATGCTTCCGTTGTCTCCAGCAGTAGCAGTGATGTCAAACGTCTGGATCACAAAACTGGCAGAGATGGTATGTGCTGTCAGCAGGTCTGTAAAAGTGTAGCTAGCTACTGCACCTACAGATGCATCGTCTACCAATACATCTGCTACTTCGTAGCCAAGGTCAGGGGTGAGGTCGAATCTCACATCCGTATTTTCATAAAACAAATGAGTACCCTCTGGCGAGATGCTTCCATTTTCTCCTGCAGACGACACGATTTCGTGCTTAGGGATCAGCTCGAAGCTGACAGCTACAGTATGTGTTTCCTTTACGTTAGTGAATGAATAAGTATCCACGGCACCTACAGATGAGCCATCTACCAATACGTCTAGTACGCGGTAGGTGTCATCTGGAGTGAACGTAAAGGTCTGCGTAGTGCCGTAGTCTACAGCTACTGCGCCAGATGGAGCTACTGCGCCATTGGCACCAGCTGATGCCGTGATGTCGTAGGTGATGATAGAAAAGCTAGCCGCGATCGTTTGTACAGCGGTTACATGCTCGAATGCATAGTTTTCTACTGCGCCTACAGACGCATCGTTTACTAATACATCTGCTATTTCGTACCCTTCATTAGGGATGATCTCAAATCCCTGACTTGATCCAGTATAGATCTCTACATTGCCAGCAGGGGAAATAGCACCCCCTGTACTGGCAGTAGCTGTGATTCTCTTGAAGTCCATGAGCCATTTGACCATGCCTATATATAGGGTGGCCAGATCATTGTTCATAACTAGGTTCACATCTACTACGCTAAAGTAGCCTCTGCGAGCAGCGGTAGTGAGGAATGTTCCATCAATTGGATCCACATATCCATTGACTCCAGCTTCTAGCGCCACCACTGGGTATCTAGTACCCCCTCCATTGTACACGGTGATGAGATTTGCACTTGTTACATCTGTTCCTTGGTCTACAGGTTTGCTCTGAGACTCACCAGCCAAGGTCAATGTGCCAGTCAATCCATTGCTGATAATGTCTGCAGCTTCTGATACTGGGTTTACTTTGTCTATGCTTGTTATGTTATTACTTCTCGCTTTTTCAGCAAAACCATATTTAGCGACAGCAGGGCTCTGTAACAAGACAGGGATGGGCAAATTGGCGATGTTAGATTGAGTATTGGAGTTTGGCGTGTTATATCCTACTATGATGAGGTCCTTGCCTGTGCTGAGCGTGGCAGCGTCAGCAGCCAAGTCGTCAAATAAGATCGTTTCTACCTCAAAGCCTTCGTCGGTCAATGTTTCCACATATTTCTGATCATAGAGTGTATAATCCTCTGGTGACTCGTAAGCATAAAGTATACTTCCTCCTCCCAATGAAGTGTTGGGTTGGAATATCGCTTGAATGGTATGGTCGGCACCAATGGTTGTAAAGGTGTAATTTTCATTTTCCGTTACGGGATTGCCATCCACCAATATTTCTTTTACTTCATATCCAGCATCAGGTATGAAGCTGTAAGTTTCATCAAATCCTGCACTAGTGATAAGTGCTCCGCTTGGAGAGATACTGCCTTGGCCTTCGGCACTGGCTGTGATCGTGTAGGTGACTGCACCTACAAAACGTACGGCAATCGTATGATCGGCCATCACGCCGGTGAAGGTATAGTCGGCAATGACACCTTGAGAAACGCCATCTACCACTACGTCCTGAACGGTATAGTCAGGGTCAGGGCTGAAAGTGAAGGTTTTGTCTTTTCCGCCAGGGATAGCGATGTCGCCTATATTGCCGATCGTGCCGCCAGATGTACTACTAGCTGTAATGGTATGGATATCCATGAGCCAGTTCACTAGGCCAATATAGATTTTGCCCAAGTCATCATTCATAGCTATGCTAGAATTGACCACCCCGAAATACCCTCTTCGGTTAGGCGAGGTACCAGCGTCTTGATCATAAGTGGCTCCAGTTTCTAAAGCAGCTACTGCCAATCTATTGGTATTGTTGTCGTAGCTATAGATTGGGATCAAGTCTGCACTTTGTGTGTCCAGAGACAGGTCTAAGCCCTTGAGACTTGAAGTCGCAGCAAAACTAACGATGTCGGTTTCGATTGCATTGGAGACCGATTCAGAAACAGCTGATGGCGATGTGGTATAGGCTAACCCAGAGCCAGAATTACTGTTTCTTATACGGCTACCAAACCCATATCTGGATACTACATCCGCCTGAACCAATACTGGAATGTCTAGTGCAGCAACTTCGTCTTGAGTTGTATTGTTGGCAGTCCCTTGTCCCACAATGATCAGGTCGAAGCCCATTGCGTTTGTTGCTACATCAGCGGAAAAATTGCTATATAGCATGGTGGTAACGGTATACCCTTCTGCTTCTAGTTTTGTCACATATGCTTCGTCGTAATTTTCATATTCTGAAAGTGTTTCACCTGTTGGTATATCATCAGAGTTATATGCATAAAGAATGTTCACATCGGATGCAAAACTCAGCGTATGCAGCATGAGCGACATACAAAGTGTGAGGCTTATTTTGAGTAATATTTTAATCATAGTATCTATTGTTTTGTTATCAGCGAAGCGCAAGCCATTTGCTGCACTTTTAGAAACATAAAGAACACGATCATTGCTTTAAAAGCCTCAGCGCTGATCCTTGAATAACTAGCATATTTAAAAGGCGGAGTAATTTTATCTCGAAATGGCTGTTTAGAGCCGTATGCGTGGATTTGTAGGTGTCGTGAAACTAGCAGTGAAAAAAGAGGATTTATAAATTGAAAGTATAGGTTTTATGAAAAACGCTAAAAAAGGTAGGTTTCAAATACCTGTGTCTCGGAATGCCATATCATGGAGCACCTCGGTTTACTCTTCAGGCCATGATTTTTGCTTCAGCTAAAATTCATCAAATAAAATTTGGCTTTTAGCGACGCCAAGTTCTGCTAGCATGAGCTGGGTGGCGGCGATCATCGGAGGAGGTCCACAGAGATAAAACTCGATTGAGCCAATGTTCTTATGGTTTTTGAGTTTTTTCTGCACGGTTTCGTGTACATAGCCTTTGGCGCCTACCCAGCCTTCTGTATCTTCTGAGATTACCAGTTCAAAGTTGAAATTTTCATGATTATCGACCATTTGTTCAAAGTAATCCAGGTAGAAAGCATCTTGCAGTGATCGCGTCCCATACCAATAGCTAACTTTTCGGTTGGTTTTCAGCGTTTCGAACAAATAGGAAATGTGAGATCGGAGTGGAGCCATGCCAGCACCTCCACCGATATAGATCATTTCTGATTGTGTATCCCTGATATGAAAATCGCCGTGAGAACCTTGAATATTTACTAAATCCCCCGTTTTCAACTGAAATATATAAGATGAACCAATACCTGGTAAATGACTGCTTCCAATGGGAGGGAGTGCCAGTCTTACATTAAATTTCAATTCAGTACCTGTAGTAGGATTCGTCGCCAGCGAATAGTTTCGATGCGAGCAGATCTCATTTTTGATTTTGATGCCAAACAAGCTAATGGGGTAGGCCGCTATGACTGAAGCACTCAGGTCAGCGGGAGTCAACTGCCACTCTCCTGTGGGTATCTCTAAGTGTATAAAATCTCCGGGTGCGTAGCTGATGGTTTGCCCATTGGCAGGAGCCAACACCAATTCTTTGATATAGGTGCTCACATTCTCGTTGCTCACTACGGTGTAGGCCAGGCTGGTCTTCTTGGTCAGTGCTTTAGTCAGGTCTATATAGAGTTCGTGTTGATCCACTTTCATAGGAAAAGTCTTGAGCGCCAAGCACACAGGAGGGCGAGTAGGTGATCCGTCTTTGATCAAAAACCTACCGTTGTGTTTGGGGCATTCGACCTCTTCGCCGATCACCAGCCCGTCGGCCAGATGCGTGCTGCCGTGGGTGCATATCCCCTCGGAGGCATAAAATTGACCCGTTTTGGTGTGATAGATCGCAAAGGTTTGCTGCTCAAAATCGAGCCGTCTTACTTCTCCGATACCGATTTCGGCGGTTAGCCCTAGCTTGACCCAGCCAGTCTCATTCATATCGAATGAGCTTCTTTGATAATCGACCTGATGACCCATCCCGTCGCTCGGAGCAGGGATGTCACGTACTACAAAATAGGCAGGGTCTTTCACTTGTTTGAATAATGTAGGGATAATCTCCTTGTAGGCCGAGATTATGCTAGGATAAGGTGGCGGGCAGTCCTTTTTGATCAACTCATGCAATTTGGGTAAGGCGTGATAGGGCACCAAAGGGTACATGTGATGCTCGAGGTGATAGTTCATATTCCAGTAGAAAAATCGATTGATTTTATTCATAAGAATCGTGCGACAATTCAACCGGTGATCCAGTACATTTTCAGCTAATCCTGCGTGCTGTGTAAGGCCATAAAAGACAGCCAACCAAGTACCCAGAAAAGTAGGTAAAATGATCAGCATGAATGGAATAGGTGTTTTTAGATAAAAGCTCAAAGCAATCGAAACACTATAAATGAGTATATAAATACGAGCCCTGAGAAAGACACCTTGATGTGCCGATTTGGGCAGGTAGGTGGCTGTAGTCGGATCGATTTTGCCCAAGGCATGCTTGACTATTTTTTTAAATTCAGCAGGGGCACTTTTCAATGCAAAAAACTGAAGACAGATCCCCAAGATATCAGGTGGACGAGGAACGGCGATTTCAGGATCTCTACCTCTGATGATGGTGTCGCTGTGATGGCGAGTGTGGCTCCATCTCCAAGGCACGGATTGGCGGTTGACCATAAATGAGGCAATCTCATAGAGCACGTTGTTCATCCAGTCGGATTTGAAAGCTGTACCATGGCTGGATTCGTGCCATCGGGAGTCCGATGAGCCGGCATACAATGCACAGTATATGAGATACGGTATTATCGCATACCAATAGGGCCACCAAACGGCAAATAGCGTAGCGCTGCCGAGAATCAGTCCAAACCAAATCAGTGTATCAATGACGGCAGGAAGGTCTTTTCTTTCGAGCAATTGTCGCATGTCTGCCCTAGACACTGGGCAGTGGTACCAAGTGGCTTCAGCCAATCCATTGGCTACTGCTTTTTGTGCCTCGGGGCCAAGTAGACTATAGTCTCTTTCGGTCATGATTTTAGTACTCATTCTTGATTATATCTTTGATCTAAAAGGTTTTTCATAAACACATTGACTTCCCACTGGCTAGTCAGTGGCTGCTTGGTATGTGGTACTATAGGCATGTATGGAAAGGGGCCAAACTCTGTGGTGATTGTAAAATGTGAAAGGTCTTCTTTTCTTGCTCGATCTATGATACGATCCCACCACCCTAAGAAAGTTTGAAGTTCTACATTCCATTCATTTGCTCTGGGATCAGGTACTTGAGGCCCTTGTGTGTACCCAACCCTTGAATGGATGTGCTCACTTCGAGCTATGGCTAGGTCGATGGCTTCCGCTTGATCGTCCAGCAGGGTTTCTGCCACGCAGCACCAATGGCTAAAATCTGCCGTTAGTCGGATGTCTTTATTTGCTTTCAGGAAATGAGAAGTCACATGAGCGGCATAATTGAACCGACTACGATGTGTCTCATGTATGATTTTGATGCCTGTTTGCTGGCTCAATTCTGCTGCAGCTTCAATCAATTCCATGTTTTGATCAAAAGAGAAGAAGTCTCGCCCAGTATGTGAATTGATAAACAAAGGATTATGAATAGCCATAGCCATTAATCGTTCTAGGTATAAGGCTTTGTGTACTTCGAAATCTACCTGGTCGGTTTCCCAATGTTGACCGATCCATTCCATACCCATGTCCATGACTTGGGCAATCTGACTGGCATTGGTGTTCTGATCAGTAGTCGAGAAAGGCAACTCTACGCCATCGTATCCGGCCTTTTTAGCTTTCGCCAAAAACGTATCAAAGTTTCCCGAGTCCATACCCCATTGTGGGCAAAAGAATAATGTCTGCATACAATTCAATATTGAGTCCAAATATGAGTAAGTGCAGATTTGCAATTCTTTGCTTTTTCAAAACAAGAGTTATTCTAGATTTAAAGCTGTTTTATCCAGATAGCAATGATTTACTTTTCATTTTCGAATGTCATCGCGTTGTTATGAATAAAATAGAAATGGTTAGAAATATGAATATCAAAAAGTTGAATCTGTATTTGTTGGTTTTGTTGAGTTTGTTTTCAGCCTGTCAATCCAAGAAAACCACTCCGCTGCTGGAGGTTGCAGATTATGTAAATCCATTTATAGGCACTACTGCTACTGGCAATACGTTTCCTGGTGCTGTGTTGCCATCAGGTATGGCAGCGGTGAGCCCGCACAATATCTACGACAAGGCGCTGAGTGAGAGTACACAGACAGGGATATATGTCTATGGAGAACCTTATATATATGGTTTTGGTCAGACACACTTGAGTGGTGTAGGTTGTCATATGATGGGTAATGTGATTTTAAATCCATCGACAGGAGATTTACAGGTAAAACCAATAGAGAATAGATCGGCCTATGAAAATGAAATAGCCAATCCTGGGTATTATAGCGTAGATCTGACCGACACTAAGATCAAAGCTGAACTCAGTGCAACGATGCGTGTGGGGCTAAATAAATTTTCTTTTCCAAAAGGACAAGCACACGTTACCTTGGATATGTCTCACCCAGTGAATACCATCAATGGCGGGCAGATAAAAATTGTATCACCGACCGAATTAGAAGGCTATGAAATAGACGGAGGCTTTTGCGGAAGCAAGATCAGGCATAAAGTATTTTATGTGGCACAGTTTAGCCAGGCAGCTGCTGCTGTTGGTTATTATGTGAATGGTAAAAAAGTATCGGAAGAGCATCTGACAGAAGTAGAAGGAGATAATGTAGGGGCATACCTGACCTATGATTTTGAAGCACCTACCGAACTCGTTGTAAAAGTGGGTATTTCTTATGTCAGTATCGAAAACGCAAGAAAGAATATTGAAGCAGAAGTCCCCGATTTTGATTTTGAAAAAGTAAGAACGGCAGCCGCGACAGCTTGGGATAGTAAATTGAATCGCATTAGCCTAGAAGGAGGTTCTGAAGAAGAAAAGGAAGTGTTTTACTCTGCCTTGTATCACACTTTGATCTTACCATTCGAGATCAATGATGCCAACGGCGATTATCCAGCCTATCAATCGACTGATACCAAAATCCTTCCTTTCGTAGGGAGAGAGGATACTGTAGGTATCAATCAGCCTACAAAGGTGCTGAATAGCAAAGAACCGAGATATTCTGCCATGTCATTGTGGGATACTTATCGAACTACTCATCCTTTGTTTGCCTTAGTATATCCAGATATGCAGACCAAGATGGTAAAGTCTATGCTAGGTATGTATCAGGAAAGTGGTCGACTACCGATGTGGCCTTTGATCGATCAGGAATGTGGATGTATGGTAGGAGATCCTGCTACATTGGTCATTGCGGATACGTACATGAAAGGGTTGAGAAATTACGATGTGGATTTGGCTTATGAAGCCATGACTGCTAATGCCAATTATCCTGAAGAGGGAGGAAATGGACTTCGTGCAGGAGGTACAGAGTATGCCCGAGATGGTTATATCCCTGAAGACAAGAAAATCGACCTCCGAGTATGGGGCACAGTGTCTACGGCATTAGAGTATGCTCATGCTGATGCTGGATTGGCTAACGTAGCGAAAGATTTAGGGAAAATGGGCGATTATGAAAAGTATAGGAATAGAAGTCTTGCTTATCAAAATTATTGGAATAAAGAGACGGGCTTTTTGCAAGCTAAGAATAGTGACGGTAGTTGGCTTACACCTTTTGATCCATTGTCCACAGCAGGAGAGATAGAAGGTTTTGATCACTTGGGTGGTTTGGGCTACGTAGAGGGCAATGCTTGGCAGTATTTGTTTTTTGTGCCGCATGACCCAGAGGGTTTACAACAATTGATGGGAGGAGAAATAAAATACTTGGACAAATTACAAGCGTGTTTCGATAGAGATTTGTTTGTCTTGTGGAACGAACCAGACATGAGTTACCCTTATTTTTTCAACCATGTGAAAGGGGAAGAGTGGAGAACACAAAAGTATGTGCAAGAAAGCCTAAAAAAGCATTTCAATACGTCTGCTGCCGGATTGCCTGGCAATGATGATGCAGGTACGCTGTCCTGCTGGGCGGTATTTAGTATGATGGGATTGTATCCAGATTGCCCTGGTACACCGAGGTATCAATTGACTACACCGACTTTCGATAAAGTCATGATCAAATTGGATACTAATTATTACAAAGGCAAATCAATTGTCTTGCAAAAGACGGCATTATCAGATTCAGACTCATTCGAAAAAATCAAAAGCATCTTGTTGAATGGTAAACCAAATACTACCTATGAGGTATCGCATGATGATTTAACGGCAGGAGCCAAACTAGAATTTGTTATAGCCGAATGATAGTGTGCTAGCAGGTATAGGTAAAAAAGAGGCTGCTTCATATGAAACAGCCTCTTTTGCATTTGGTCATTATCTTATCGACCTGCATCTGGATGATCACCCCATTCTGCTCTACGTTCTTCATCGAAATTGGGATTATCCTGTGGCATATCTGCACCGATAGAAGTCAGGTGATCATCTAACAGCCCAATGAGCTTGTTTGTGATTCCTTTTTCTGTTTCACTCAAATCATTCCTTTCCGCTAGGTCATTTTTCAAATGATACAATTCATAAGTGATTTCATCATTATACCTTTTGATTAGTTTGTAATCTCCACATCGCACCGCACTTGCTGGTCGGTCGTGATGATACACTGGATAATGCCAGTATTCGGTACGGTCGTCAAATAGGGCTGGGTTGTCGAAGATCGGCACGATGCTTTTTCCATCGAGAGTTAAATCGTCCGAATCATAATTGGCCAATTCTAAAAAAGTAGGATAAAAATCTATACCATTGACGAGGGCATGGTTTTCAGAAGAATCCGCTACATGGCCAGGCCATTTGACGATCAGTGGCACACGTATGCCTCCTTCATAGAGGTTGCCTTTTTCACCTCTTAGTGGTGCATTGGATGTTACGGGTTGGTTTCTGGTATATTTGAGATACTCAGGCCGATAGGGAGTGTACAGACCGCCATTGTCACTATAAAATACAATCATGGTATTGTCGTTTAGTCCGAGTGCATCCAGCTTGTCCATCAAGCGTCCGACATTGTTGTCTAATGATTTCATCATGGCAGCATACCAAGGATTGTTCACTTCTTCCGTTTTTTCTTTCGTAAGAAAAGGTGTTAAGAGCGAGTCAGGTACATCTAGCGGCAAGTGTACTGCAAAGTGAGACACCACTAGCATAAAAGTAGAATCCTTATTCTTATCTATAAAATCTATAGCAAAGTCTGTCAGTACATCGGTCAGGTATGCCGAGTCTGCCAGTTGAGGCTGTGGAGGCGTCAGGCGTTTATCCAGATTGTAGTAGGTGCCTCCTTTTGTGAAGCGAACTACTTCGTCGAATCCTTGGTTTTCTACTGCATATTGGTCGTCGTATCCTAGGTGCCATTTGCCAAAGTATCCGGTATGATAGCCTGCCTTTTGCAAAGACTCACCCATTGTCTCTATCTCTAAGGGTAAGTACTGTGTCCTATTGATCACGGCTAGTTTGGATTCATAGGGTCTCCAGTGTCCAGGGATCCAGTCTGTAAGCCCTACTCTGGCAGGATACTGGCCAGAGAATACGCCCGCACGAGCAGGAGAGCAGACAGGTGCTGGTGCATAAGCATCGGTAAATTTCATTCCCTGTTGGGCCAAGCGATCGATGTTGGGCGTTTCATGGTAAGTATTGCCATAGCACCCTAGATCGGCCCAGCCTAAATCATCCGCATAGATAAATACTATATTTGGGTGATCTGCTTTTCCTTCTTCTGCTTGTTTAGTCGCGCAAGCTGAAAAAAAAAGGCTGCATGCTACAGCCCCTTTTAATACTATGTTGTTTATGCTCATTTTTATCTTTTAATGATTTTAATCAATTGTTGAGTAGAATCTTGAGTTTTGATCAAATAGAGTCCATTAGGAAGTTGCGTGTTCAATTGAGTCAAGTATTCGCTCAATTGTGCAGGTGTTCCTGAAGAAGATCCCATTTGCTGGCCTCTAATTGAATAGACTGATACGCTCATTTTTGAGCTTTTGCTATTTAAGGTGATGGTGCTGCCACTTTGCCATAGCGAGGGGTAAATTGCTAAGTCAGACTGCAAGTTAGTTACGCTCAATACGGGATTGACTTTGCTTCCTTTTAGGTTAAAAACGAAGTCAGAATCTTCCGTGATTGCAAAGGTCAGTACAGCATCAAAATCGCTACCAGACTGGGGTTCATATGTGATTTTGAAACTTGATACTTTGTTTGGTTCTAGGTCTCGCTTCAAGAGCGTATCGTCATAAGAAAAGGCACCATTTGCATCGGTAAGCATGAAGTCACCAATCTCTAGATCCTGAGTGCCTATGTTTGTGATGATGACCGTTTTGGTCATTGAGGTCTCTTCCGCACCCAATTCTCCAAAATCATAGTTCGATGCCGTAAGATAGTTTTCGCTCTCGATGGTGAGCTGGGCCGTAGCTACGCTTTGTTCTACGGTGCCTGTAAGGTCTACTTCAAATACACCTGCTGTTCGGCTATCTGACGATAGGATGAGGGTACCTGTTTTTGATCCTACTTCGAGTGTCTTTAAGTTGATGGAGAACGGCACACTGGCTCCAGGGTTGATCGTAGAAGGCATGGTACCAGATGAAAATCCATCGGCCGTGAGTTTGGTATTGCTATCAAACGTGAGGATAGTAGTTCCTGTGTTTGTGATAAGGAGCGTCTTGGTCACAGAGGACCAACCAGTGTATGTAGTTCCAAAGTCTAATGCCTCAGGCGAGGTAAGCACGTTGCCATCCATACTCACTTCCATTTGCGGATAATAATCCTTTGCTGCTATCGAAAGATTGAAGGTATATGGATTTTTTGTATTCGTGTTATTGATAATTTGAATCTGAGCTGATTTGGAACCCGCAGACTTGGCCGTAAATGTAACCGTAAAGGTTTGATCTGCTCCTTTTTCTAGTGGGGTAGTCAATGAGGTTTGTACTACTGAAAACTCATCTTCTGCATCGTTGAGCAATGTCACGATAGGAGAGCCAGACAGGTTGACATCAGCGTCTCCAGTGTTTTTTAGCGTGAAAGTTTTAGTGACAGTAGAGGAAACATTGATATCTATTTCAGGAAGGGTCACAATAGATTGATTTTTGACTTCTTCTGTATCCATAAAAACGGCCATCCGTGGCACGTTTGGATCTGCAGGTGTGCTGAAATAAGCGATACCATACTTAGGAATCGTCAGGGAGGCACCAAGTGTCGTTTCGGTAGTGCTTGGATCGCTTGTTCTACTGAGATTGTTGCTAGACGAGAGTATGACTTTTTCTCCCTGTGCTGCAGTGAGCCCAGAGGTAGTGATTGTTTGTGAGCTACCCGAGCGGTTCACAATCATGTATCTTGTGCTTCCTTCTTCATTTTGTGAAAATTGCCATCCTTCTATGGCATTTACATCTGAACCCGTTCCTATTTTGACATTGCTGCCAAAGATGAGTCGCTCGGCTTGGCTACAGTTGTTAGATGCCATACCTAGCATAGCGTAGGCACGGCCAAAGGCAGTAATACTACCATTGTTGCCTAAATCTCCAAACTGATGAAAGTTGATTAGTCCTAAGTTGCCCATGTCCATCCACATACCCGCTTGGTGCAAAGAGGCTAGACCCAGCCCCCAACTTTTTTCACCATCTTCTGTTTTATTAGAACTGGCGTCGAATTCGGTCATCCAATAGTCGAAGCCCTTAGGCATGTCGCTTCTGGTGCTGTCAAACTCCCAATGTTCATCGATGCTTTTGAGAGCATCGCCAAACTCATCTTCAGTATCTGTAAGGCTGTAAGCTCCTGTACCACCATAAATGTGGAAAGAAAGCGACTGTACCAGGCTTTTGTCAATTTTGGAAATCACCACTTCATTCCATTTGTTTCTTCTCGTAGGGCTATCACTATTTGCATCGCTACCGATCGCACAGAGATTTACGCCAGGAAATCGAGCCGCTAGCTTGGCCGACCAGTCGTTTACCGCATCGGCATAGTGTTCGCCACTCCCAGGGAAGGCACCAGTGATACCATTGATCGCTCCTGCACTATAAGGCTCTATGGCTGCTCCTCCTGTACTTCCAGTGCCTGCGTAGCTTTTATCAAAGAAGTACTCATTGCCATATTCTATATATTTCACAGGAATACCCTCAGCTTCTGCGCGCTCTAGCATGTCGAGTGCGTTTGCATATCTGTCGTCCATCATGGCCCACCAGTCATCAGAGAGTGGAGTTTCGTCTACGGAGCGGTCCCACAGCAGGGAGTAGTAGTCTGCTCCAGGTGTGATCAAGTTCAGTACAAACATCACTTCCGTATCTCCGTTAGAGTCCTCTATGAGTTTATTTAGGTCACTCAAAGGGTTGGGTTGATTCGTGAAAGTGACGACCCAGTTGATTACGTTTTTTTTCTGAATAAACTGACTAGGTGTATTGGTCGATAGACTAATGTCATCCTGCTGTGCGTCAAACATACGATCCTTTTTGTGATCCCAATAAGAGCTCACCGTTCCTCCAGGGTAGCGGATTAGTCCAGCTTCACTTTTTTCCCAGGTTTCTCTTCTTCCACTACTCGTCCAAGGATTTGGGATGTTGGCCGTGTTGCTGTTGTATCCAGCCATTTTGGGATAGATAGGTTGTGCAGCTTTCGTCCCGTCGATAGTGACGTTCTGAGCCCAAGCCGTATAGATCCCACTATATAGTATAGCTGTAAGTAGTAATAATTTTTTCATCTGTTATAGTTTCTTTGTTCCACTTTAGATGCAAAAGGAGAATCCTAATGCATAATGCTGAATAGCAATTTATGTAGGTGAAAAAAGTTCTGAAATAATTTCATAGTACAGTTACTAGCGATTTTCAAATGAGGACAAGATTAAGATATAGCAAGGCCTATGCGATATCGCTCGGTATATGACCAATGTCAAGCGTGAGATTTTGTTTTTTTGGATGTCGCTAAAAACAGGTAAGCATATCTTCTTGTTTGTTCTGATTTCAAGTATAGTGGAGTGCCACAGTGGCTACTCTCATATAGATCAATCCAGTGGGGGAGGCATGGTCTTTTTTAACCAAAAGGGGCTGTTTTGTATAGCCTGATAGAGGGTTATGGATATACTGTTTGTGCTTTTATATTAAAAAGTAAGAGGGCCTACTATATATATTCTGAAAAGAGCTAAGCACATTCGATTTTGAGTGAAATACTCAAGGGAATGACCACTATTGCCTGTTTTTTCCCTTCTCATTTTTCTTTGGTTTTTCAAATTGGAAGCGATTAGTCTTTCTAATGCGCTTTTATTGTTTAGTGATCTTCTGCTTGATGTCCAATCCTGCGAAGCTCATGAGAGTTGCACGAATATGAATACATACTAAAAGTACTTATGAAAAAAAATTTTACTAGAAAATGGAAAGTTGCCTTACTCGCAGGGATATTGCTGAGTTGGGGAAGTGCCATGGCACAGACTACCGTGATTACCGGAACGGTGACTGGCCCTCCTGGAAATGAACCCATACCAGGAGTGAATGTAATCGCACAGGGAACAACCTCTGGATCGATTACAGATATAGACGGTAATTATAAGATCAATGTGAGCGATGAGGTTACAGCTTTGATTTTTTCGTTCATAGGGTATGAAACCAAAGAGGTAAGTATAGGAGGTCGAACCTCTATCGACGTTGTTTTAGACGAAGACATAGAGACTTTGGAAGAAGTGGTGATTGTAGGCTATGGTACAGAATCGAAAAAGATGGCTACTGGTAGTTACACCAAAGTAGATGCCAAAGGACTCAGCCAAAAAGTAAGCAGTTCATTTCAAGAAGGGCTTCAAGGAATGGCCGCAGGTATGGATGTGACAGGAGCTAGTGGTGCCGTAGGTGGAGCCATCAATATCCGGATCAGAGGTACGGGTTCTTTTTCTAGTAATGCCAATCCGTTGTACGTGATAGACGGGATACCATATACTTCTTATCCTACAGATGGACTGGGCAATTTCGGAACAGTATTTAATCCGCTAACCAACATCAACCCACAGGACATTGCATCTATGACGGTATTGAAAGATGCTGAAGCCACTTCGATCTACGGCTCTAGAGGAGCCAATGGGGTCATTATCGTAACTACCAAAACAGGACAAAAGGGCAAGGCGAAGTTTGAGGTCAGTTATTCGCAAGGAATCTCCGAAGCAGCTAATGTACTTGATCACTTGGGTACTGAGCAGTGGATAGATTACCTAGAAGAGTCTTGGGACAATGCAGGTACACCTGTTGCCAACAGAAAACTACCCTATACCACAGATGCTGCAGACGGATGGTACACAGATGAAGTAGCTAGGTCTATAGACGACGACAAATTTGACAGGGTGTACAGACAAGGCATGCAGCGCAATGCTTCTCTGGCCGTGTCGGGAGGGAATGATAAGGTAACTTATCGTATCAATGGTGCCTATAGCAAAGCCGAAGGTATACTAGAAAGAAATGATAATGAAAGGGTGTCGTTCGCAGGAAACTTGGACGTGCAATTGACACCTAAAATGAAGGCTGGAATCAACATGTCGGTTTCAAATACTAAAAACTCACAGTTTCCGACTAACATCTATTTTCTGAATGCGGAAGGCCATACTGGCGGTGTGTTCCAATATTTTAGCAACCCGACAGGACTGAATTTTATAAGAAATTCCTTGCCTATGTATCCGATCTATAATCCTGATGGTACCTTCTTTCAAGGTACTGGACTTAGTAATGTAGGCCCAGCTTTAGATCCTGATTATTTCAAACATGAATCTTATTCTTTCAATTCTATGGTATCGGGTTCTTATCAGTATAAGATCACGCCCGACCTTACATTTGATGCCACTTTTGGTTTGAATTATATTGGTTACCGCAGAGACGTATTTTTTAGCCCATTTGTAACTACCCCTTCCGAAATTGGATGTGATGATTGTAAGGGGTATGCCGAAAGAATGATGCAACACCGTTTTTACCTCAATAGCAATGCGACGTTGAAGTACAACAAGGCCATCAATCTCAATGTCTTCGAAACGTTGGTAGGGGTGGAAACCTTTAGTGAAAACAACAACTATTTGGGATTGAAAGGGGTAGGTTTTCCTAAAACCAATTCGATCAGCAATGTAGGGTCTGCGCAAGAGCCTATCGAATGGAAATCAGAAGAATCTGGTGTTGTATTCTATTCGGCATTTGCCAGGTTTAAATATGCGTATGATCAGCGATATATCATCGGATTGAGTGCTCGTGCAGATGGATCTTCTCGATTTGGTGCTGCCAATAGATGGGGCGTATTTCCAGCTGCATCTGTAGGATGGAATATCTCTCAGGAGTCCTTTATGGATGACGCCAGTTTTATCGACTTTCTTAAAGTAAGAGCCAGCTACGGGGTAACAGGTAATGCAGAAATCGATCAAAGTGCAGCGTTCTACAACTGGAATTTTAATAGTGTGTCTTATGCAGGTGGACAGGGAGTTACGCCATTGAGATTACAAGGATCCACCGACAACATCGGATGGGAAAGAGCTTACACGCTCGACGTGGGTGTAGACTTCGAATTGTTCGACAAGAGATTGCGTGGAGAGGTTGGATATTTCAATCGTAGGAGTACCGATCTATTAGCCAAGTTGTCGTTGCCACCTACCTCTGGAGGAGGCAGTTTCATTGCCAACACAGGTTCTATACTCAACAAAGGTATTGAGATGTCATTGACTACCGACATTATTCGAAGAGCAGTGACTTGGTCTACTTCTATCAATGTGACTCATCAGAAAAATGAGGTCCTGAGCTTGGGTACTGATGTTGATCCTACCGTATTCCAAACAAATGCTAGAGTTGGTATCCCAGTCGTTGGAGGATCGGTCTCAGGCTATGAGCTAGTTAAGTGGCTTGGTGTAGATCCTCAGACAGGCTATGAAATGTTTGAAGACCCAGAAACTGGACAAGCCTATCAATTTGCCGATCCCGAAAGACCTACTCAGGGCGAAATGCAAAACTTGGTTCAAACCATAGATGGCAAAGATGGTGTGCCAGACTGGTATGGTAGTATTACCAACAACATTGGGTTCAAGGGTTTCAACCTTTCGTTCCAATTCTACTTCAAACAAGGACTCTATCTTTATGACGATGAGCTCACTCAGATGGCCTACATGGGCAAAGGCAATCAGTTGACCAATGTGCCGCAATTTATGTACGATGAGCGCTGGCAGCAACCAGGTGATCAAACGGATGTTCCAAGAATGATCTATGATCATCCTTTGGCAGGCAATCCAGCTAGAGGCAACCGATCTACTCGTTTCTTATACGATGGTTCATTCGTTCGCTTGAGAAACGTGACCGTGTCTTACAACTTCCCCTCAGCACTTTGCCAGCGATTGGGTATGACTAGTGTAAGAATATTCGCTACGGGTACCAACCTACTCACCTTTACCAAGTACCCAGGCTGGGATCCTGAGTCGCTCAACTCAGTGGGTAGCTTTAGCCCATCAGCAGCCAATATTGAGCCTGGACTCATCAAAGGCAATCCGCCACAGGCCAAGGTTTATAAATTAGGAGTCCACTTTACATTTTAATGATTAGTAGAGATGAATAGATATATCAATAAAATATATACATGTATAGCCACTACGATGATGGTGGTCATAGGTGCAGGATGTACTTCTTTCGAAGACGTGAATCCGACCAACGAATTTCCTGGTAATGAAGTAGGAGAATCGACCTACAACATAGAATTGGTACTCAACGAAGGCTATTTGGCTTGGAGTCAAAGTTTCTGCTCACAGCATTTGCCTGTGGCCAACTTGCTGGCAGATTATACCGAAGCAATTACAGGAGAACAGTCTCTGGGTGGGAGTTATGAAAATTTGTACGAGTTTGATAGGGGAGTATTCCATAATGACGGACAATGGAGTAGTGCTTACAAAGCGATCAATCAAGCCAATATGGTTTTGGATTTCACGGAAAATACGGATCCAATAGACGAATTGTATCTCTTGCAAAGAGATAGGTTTAGAGGTGAGGCATGGTTCATTAGAGCATACGCCTACTTTTTGCTGATTAGGTACTATGGAGAGCAATACAATACGGCAGGTTTGTCCAAGCCAGGCGTCGTACTCCGAACAACCCCAGCCACTGGATTTGACGCAGGAGGTAGAGCCTCTGTAGGAGAGGTGTACAGTCAGATATTGAGTGACTTGGACTCTGCTGAGAAGTACTTACCACTCACATTTACTACACCAGACAATGACTATGAGCAGTTCCCAGTCTTTCAGTTCAGAGCCAAGAGGTTTGATGCTTTAAGCCTAAAAGCAAAGGTTCAGTTTCAAATGAATGAAATGAATCAGTGCCTATTGACCTTGCAGAAGGTGATAGGTTTTCTACCTGGATCTATTGTCATCACTCCTAAAGTGGCACCAGCAGATGTGATGAGTATATTGGCGGACTCAGTAGCTAACTTTTACTTCACACAGTATGATGTCAATGCTAAGCTACGTCAGGTTTCAGCCAACTTTACGGTGTCTGGAGACAAAGGACTTATGGTGAACATAGATGGTATAACTAATGAGAAACAGTCTGTTATTTTCCTTACTGATCAGTTTATTGATTTATATCTCGATGCCAATGGCGTGGTGAAAGGTGGTGATGGCTATCGAATGAACAATTTTGTATTTAAGATAGATATAGAAGACCTTGAAGGTGTTGTGGTTGATTCGAGCAGATACATTTTTAATAAGTTCGTGCTCGATGCTGAATCAAACACCAGCTGGCCTACTTTGAGATTGGAAGAGTTACTGTTGATGCGTGCAGAAGCATGGGCATTGACTAACCAAGCATCCGCTGCGGTCAAGGATTTAAACTATCTCAAATCCTTGCGTAAGGCTACACCTGTGTCACTTTCTCTTTCGAGAGTAGAGCTGTTGGATGCGATCGCTCAGGATCGTATGCTAGAGCTTGTTGGCGAAGGCGAACGGTTTTTCAACTGGAAGCGCATGGGGGCATATAATGAGCTGATAGAGTCGGTTTACTCACCCGAGGTCTACAGCAGTTATGATCGTTTGCGTACGCAAAATATTGTATGGAACCATCCTGGCACGCTTCTCAGAATACCCCAAACGGAAATCACTCGAAATACGGATTTGACTGATGCAGATCAGAATCCTTAAGGCAACAATAACAACAACAAATTTCTATTTGACTAAAAAATTAATGATAATGAAAAACAAGATATTTAATAATATACGCATCACAGGCTTCATAGGAGCCTTGATGCTGATTGGTTTGATGCCCTTGGCATCTCAAGCACAAACTACGATTACAAAGTTTCATCCTATAGCAGGGTTTATTGGAGATACAATTGTGATTACGGGAACAGGGTTGAACAGTACGGAAAAAGTACATGTAGGACAGTTAGAAGCTACTTTCAAAAAAGTGAATGATACCATGTTGAAATTTGCGATCCCAGTTGGGGCTGTGAATAATGATACGCTTACGATTTTTGATGGAACCAGTACTATCAAACCTCAAATTATTAAAGAGGGGGTGCCAGAATACGTGGATAAGCGAATTTTTATCCCTGAGGCTGTGAATAGTTTTGAACAGATCGTGTTTTTTGAGCCTGTGATGGATCCTTTTATGGGGGGCTCGCCTGGAGGAGGACCAATAGGTGACCACGAGACTAACAATCGGTTTGTCAATGACGATCTTACTTTTTCAGGTACAGGTAGTTTGCCTTGGGCTACAAAGCCTGAAGATCCAAATTACAACAAAACATCTGGTGCGTTTGGTATTGGGCTGAGTGATGGTGACTATTTTCAGATCGACGGGATCAATACAGTAGGCCTAGAGAATGTTAGACTGTCATTTGCGCTGGCTGCTTGGTACGCCGAAATACAAGGTGGTGTAAACATCTCCTACAGTGAAGATAATGGTGCCAATTGGGTAAGCATGGGAGGTGTCTCTGAGTGGAATTTGAACAAGTGGGTTTTTAAAAGAATAGCGAAGACATTGCCATCTGTCTCTACCCTCAGTTTGAAATTTGAGTTTAATCAGCCAGCAGCGGGTGGTGATATAATTTTCGACGACATTAGAGTGACAGGTTTCCCTGCTGGTGTGGCTGTTGTTTCTGAGTATATTCCAAACAAAGCCAAGCCTGGCAAAGAACTTTTGATCAAAGGGTCTTCTTTGGGAGACATCAAAACGGTAAGGTTTATAGCTGAAGACGATAGCAATATCGAGGTAACAGACCTAAACGTAGCAGATGGTGGAGAATCTATTACCCTCACCGTGCCACAAGGAGTAAAGACTGCTGCACTTACCTTGATCAACTCTAAAGGAGTAGAATTTCCAACTGATGATCTTACGATCTTAGATGCATCGCCAAAAGTGACTAAGTTCAACCCTAGTGCTGCACCTATCGGTGGTTTGATCAAACTCGAAGGAGAAGACCTGTACAACATCACCTCTATTGCCTTTGGAAATGTAGATGCGCCAGTATATTTCTTAATAGATGATACTCGAGTAGACGTGTATGTGCCAGCAGGAGCTGTGACGAGTGCGGTGAAAGTAGAGAGTCTGCAAGGCTCATTCGATAGTGGCAATATAATACTAGATGAAAATGACACAGAGATTCAACTGGGAGACTTCTCAGTAGATAACTCGGTGCCGTTGCTCACTTTCACACTATCCGAAACCGAAGCGGAAGAAGGACAAACAGTAAGCTTAGTTGCTAAGTTGACTACAGCGGCTACACAGGCTGTAAAATTGGATCTTTCATTTGGTGGTAGTGTGTCAGACGATGACTATAAGGTAAGTACAGAGACTGCTGTTATCGTGGCAGGGTCTGTAGAGTCTGATCCGATCACGATCACGATCGTCAATGAAGGTGATAACTTTGAAGATGAAGAAACCTTAGAGATCACGATGATTGGCTCAGCAGGTCCTGCAGTACCTGGCGCACCAAGGACACAATCTATTACGATCAAACAGGCAGCTGTCTTGAGCGTAAAAGACGAGCTGAAGGAAAGCGAAATAGTTGTTTATCAAAACATGGAAGGGTTGAATGTGTTGTTGAAAAACGAAGTGGCATTCAAAGACGCAACAGCTGTTATTTATGACTTGAATGGTAGCCGCATGTATTTGAAGCATTTCAATCAAATCAATGGGAAATTGCTAGTTCCTGAAGTGAACCAATATAAGCCTGGTGTCTACGTTTTGATGCTAGCCAACTACGAAGGTCAACTGGTTAGAAAGTTTATTGTTAAGTAATAAAGAAGCTTTAGGAGGCTGTTTTTAAAACCAATTTTGAAACTCGTCAAACTTGCCCATCGCAGATGGGTATAAATACACGAAAAACCAGCTGGCTTTTGTGTAGGGTAGTCCAACAGTTTTAATAGGGTTTTGAAACAGCCTCTTTTTTTAAATTATTTGAAGAAAATTAATACCATGCAGCATACGATCAGAAATTTAATATGCTTCCTTTCCTTCTTATTCTATATAATGAGTCTATACAGCACTCAAGCGCAGGTCTCGCAGTTGGGGCTAGGTTTTGGTGGTTCGCTGATGGACTATCATATCGATCAGAACGAGACGATTTGGGTAGGAGTAGATGTATCAGGACTCTATAAGAGCGACGACCGTGGTGCCTCTTGGCAGCGGATGAACAATCAGATCGTAAGCGAACACATTTCTGAAATATTCGTCCACCCAGACGATGCCAATTTAATAATTCTAGGAACTAGAGGAGCTCTGCTACGAAGTACCGACCGAGGAGAAACCTGGACAGACATCCGGGCGGGATTTCCAGCGCACAAATCATCTGGAGCGCCCTCATTAGCCATAGTGTCTATTGTGGTAGACCCACATAACGCAGATATACTCTATGCCGCCCAAGGAGACAGAAGAGAAGCCGCCAAAGGCTCGATGGCCAATTCCGAATCTTTATATGGCAGAGGGGCCATTTATAAAAGTACCGACAGAGGACTCACTTGGGTCAACTTAAGATCATCCTATGGCAACAACATCCCTGGTAGCGCCAACATATTTGCACTAGCGGCCTCTAATCAAGTAGAGGGCGTACTCTTCGCAGCTTCCAGCAGAGGCCTGTTTAAAAGCACTGATGGAGGAAAAAAATTTAGTTATGTATATGGCTTGCCACACGATCGTGTGACGAGTGTAGCCATAGCACCAGGCAACAACAACAAGGTCTACGTGACCCTAGACTACGAAGATGCCAACGGATACGGTGTCTACAAGTCTACTGATTTTGGTAGCACTTGGGCTGCCGCCAACAACGGGATTCCTCAAGCCTATGAAGGGGGAAACCTACAACCTTATCATTTGATCATCGACTGGAGCGACAACGACGTGGTCTATATGGCTTCGGCCGAAGCGGGTTGTATATTCAAGACGATAAATGGAGGAGCGAGCTGGACGAACGCTTACCGAGGCAGAGTTGAGGATCAAGGATGGAGCTCGTATGGTACCAAATACCTCAAAGTCTATGGGTTTGCGATGTCGCCTGTAGACAATAAATTTTTGATAGCAGGGGAGCACTGGTCGCACAAGACCTCGGATGGCGCTGATTCGTGGTACAATGTCTATAGCACCAATTCGTCACCGTATCAAAACAATGGTGCTGATTTTACGGTATCGGACTATGTGGTGCCATCGCCTATTACACAAAATCTGGTGCTCATGGGGCAATACGACAATGGCCTATACCGCAGTACCAATGCGGGCACTACTTGGGAGAATAAATCCAGCGAAATGCGAAAAAATGGTGTCAGTACTTACCTGACTGCCGTGACAGACATTGCCTATGCGGTCAATGGAGACATCTACGTGGCCATCGATATGAGCTATTATGTAGCGAATGGAGGAGGGTTTGTGATTAAGAAAAGCACCAACGGTGGAGTGAGTTGGTCTACAGTTCTAAATGCGAAAAAAGGGTCGGGGTCAGAATTTTACAACTGGGGCATCTATCATGGCTTGGAGACGCACCCTACCGATGGCGATATCGTGTATGTGACTTCTTACGACCCGGGTGGGCACATGACCATCAAGTCCGAGGATGCAGGCGCCACATGGAACAAGATTGGTCAGCAGCCAGACAACAGGTTGATCCGACAATTGGAGATAGATGAGAGTGACCCAGATATCATGTATGCCGTTGCTGGAACAGCCAATGAAAAAGAAGGCCGACTCTATAAGTCTATAGATGCGGGTATCAACTGGACAACTGTCATGAGCAGTGGTGATTATAGAGACTATAGAGACCTCGCGATAGACCCCAAGGATAACGAGACCCTCTATCTAGCCGCTACACCCAATGGTGGAGTAGGTGGCGTGTACAAAAGTACCGACGGCGGTGCTACATGGACGACACTCGTTACGGCGAGCGTTGGTACCAAGAGTGACAGACTCAATGCTGAAATCCAAGCCAACGGAAACTTCTTTGGAGCCACATCTGTATCGGTTCACCCAGACGATTCAGACATCTTATTGGCCACTTTCGGAGCGGCTACTGGTCAGTGGTTTGGCGACTATCGACCAGGGTATGGACTGGCCATTTCTAAAGACGCTGGTGTGAGTTGGGATTTGGTGGGGCGAAACATCATCAAATATGGTCGTCTGTATCATATCGAGTTCGACCCCTTGGATCACAATGTGATCTATACAGGCTCAGGAGGCTCGGGAGGATTCAAGATCCATCTGGATGAGCTCATAGATACCGACAATGCTTTGGGAGCGTTGATCGATCAGCTGAGGTTGGACGAGACGGCAGTAGACATCGCCTATTTAACAGGCTTAGGCATCACAGGGCTACAAGCGAGTAAGGTCTCCAATTATCAAACAGATTTGCTGGATCAGGTGGATGAGATCTATATGATGAGTCAAGTACAGTTTATAGTCAATGAAGCTAATCTAGCAGATGTGACAGCGCTGGAACAACTACAGCAATACCTAGCAGATGATCAAGCACAGTTGATCACCGAAGAATTATTAGTAGCCTCAGGAATTACTAACGTGTACTCAGAGTTGTTTTTTGAATACCAGTGGGCGTTGGCAGTACTGGACGGCCAGGCCACACAAGACGATATACAGGCTAAGGTTAACGAAGCAAATCGTACTGGTAGCTTGGGGCTGATCAATATCTATTTGGAAAGAGAAGATATCTCTTTTGCAGATGCTTTTCTTCAGGAGTTAGCCTTGTCCAATGTTAGAGAGACGGCACTTTTAGATTATAAGGCAGCACTGGCCAAGGCAGATTTGCCGATTACCAACGCACAAATACAAATGTTGGTAGATCAAATCAATGAGGAATTAGGAGGGGAGGAGTCTGAAGTGACTGCGGTAGAAGAAATGATTCAGGTCAACATATATCCTAACCCAACGGCTGGAGAGCTGAGGGTCGAATGGAACGGAAAACATACGGTGGTTACACTAGAGGTGTCCGATTTGGCGGGAAAACCCATCATGATACTCAATGAGAAAAATCAAAATGCTATTAGTGTTTTCGATGTATCTCAACTACGTCCGGGTCTATATATAATTCGTATAGCCGACGGTTTTGCTACGCATACCTTGCGATTAGTGAAAAAGTAATCCACAACAACAATTTGGATGACTGAAAAAACCGCGCCAGCATTGGTAGCGGTTTTTTTGTGATTCTTTCTGCGCTCGTTCTGCCTAGCGTGGTGGTTATTTCCGCGCCTGCGCCCTGCCGTACCCATCATCACCCGACGTCAGATCGGGTGATCCCCAAGGCTAAGCGCTGTAGCAAGAGATTTAGCTTTTCTGTACTCTGTAGGAGGATTGTCAGGTAGCGTCTTCTTCTGTCATAGCTTTCGGACAATGGCGGTTTTCTTGTTTTTGCAACAAAAAGAACGTCACTTCGACGATAGGAGAAGTCCCTTGCGGATCCGCCAGTGGGGTGTCTCGCTTCGCTTCGACATGACGAGGTGTTTTTTTAGGATAGGCGGGATGATACGACCAACCAGAAGGAGAAGGGTACAAAAAAACCTGTGAAGCTTGCTTCACAGGTTTTGTATAGTCATGTGTATGGTACAGTTAGACTAAAGAATTAGTCAACTTGTACTTTCCTGACAGTGCTGCCCAAGTTGTTTTCGATTCTGACTAGGTACAACCCAGCATGACCGAATCTTTTTCTTGAGATTACTGCATTTTCATTCGTGTCAAATTTCTGAGAATAAACCACTTTTCCGTTCAGTTCCATCACAGTCACAGCCATCGGAGATTTACTGTCTGATAGAATAGTCAATGCTTCAGATCCTGTAAGCGGATTAGGGTATATCGATAAACCTTTGATTTGTGATCCACCTACAGCAGTCACGAGTTCGCCACCTTCAGCTGTCATTGTACATGACGCTGTTTTAGTTGCATCTTGGTTAGAGGTAGCAGTGATCGTAACTTCGCCATTGCCTACGAATGTGACTACGCCAGACTCATTTACTGTAGCGATAGTTTCGTCAGACGAAGACCAAGTAGCAGTCAAATCACCTGCGTCACTAGGTTCTACAAAGTATGATAGTGTCACCTTGTCACCAGCTTCTTTTTCATCTAAGCTACAGCCAGCTACAGATATTGTTTCTACTGCTTTTGGGTTAACTGTTACACTGCAAGTACCTTGCAGATCACTATAGTAAGTAGAAGTGGCTACTATATCAACCGTTCCTCCTATGACTCCAGTTACAAGTCCATTACCATTCACAGTAGCGATTGAGTTGTCCGAAGTACTCCATTGGGCGGTATTATAGGTTGCATATTCTGGACCTACTATTACGCCTAACTGAGCTTCATCTAAGATGTCGATGTTGCTGTCAGGACAATCTAAGATGTTTATACTCGTAGCCTTATAACAGTCACCAGACGTAGCGATTAGAGATACGTCATCTATCCATACGGTCTGCAAGACTTGACCAAGGAAAAAGTCTATAGAAACAGATCGTCTGTCTGCCAAAGAGTAGGTGAAATTAAACTCAAAATCTTGAGTCGTAGTAGTCAAATCAATTGATTCGTCTAATGACCCAGGCCATGGAGCTTGATTTGGTATTACTTTGACTTTAATACTTCTCTCAGCATCTGCTTTTGCTTTAAACTTGAGCGTGTAGTCGTATCCACTATACAATACAGACATTCTTTGCTTTAGCTGATGATCACTTTCATTTGCGGGATCGTTAACCCCAGTTACTTCTACTTTAAGTGCATTGCCCGTCATGCCTGCAGTCGTTTCTAGGGACATGGTACCTGCAGCAGCAGTTTCAGGTTTTCTGTAATACTCCCAATGGCTCGCATCAACATCAAATCCGCCGTCTAAAACGATTTCAGGATGTGTACATGTTTCTACATTTTCATTAAGAACGGTTACAGAACAAGTAGCGGTGAGGTTATTGAATGTAGTAGCTGTAATTGTTGCGTCTCCTGCTGCTACGATTACGAGTGCTCCATTTTCTACTTTTACTACCGTGTTGTCACTACTGGTCCAAGTAATGTCAGTTGCATCAGTATTTTCGGGCTCGAATGATACTTGCAAGTCGAGTGGAGCACCTAGGTATAAGTCTTCAGATGGACAGTTGCTAATAGATACCGCTGTTGGTGCGATACAATCGTTAGAAACCTCTCTTACTTCTGGAGAATGAAATATTAGAGATCCTACCGTAGTTCCGAACGAAACATCTATTCTAAATGATGCTGTTTCTTCGGTTGCCCAAGCCGGCATGCCGTTAAATATCTGATCATCTGTAGTGAATTGATAGCTATATTCATGCTCGGCGTCATCAGCAGCGGTGAAAGTGGCCTGCGAACCATTAGCTACAGGCCAATAGTTTCCAAAGAATTTTGCGATGTTCACTTTGAATTCACTTCCTGTTGGAGCTGTAGCCTGAATAGTGACTTCATAGAGGGTGTTTTTCTTGAGACCCGTAAATGATTGTCTTGCTAAAATATCGTCCAGTGCAGGAGTACCCGTATTCAAGACTGTTGTAGTCAAATTGCCAACGTATGCTTCCTCAGCTTCTAATGTACCAGTTGCTCCATTGTTTTGAGTTAATGCCCAAGGCCATATTCCTATGATGTTGGGGTCATTATTGTCTGGATAAAATCCAGCTTGTACCAAGTTTGGTTTCTCAGGGCAAGCAGGATCATCTGCCAGTGCAGCAAACGAGCCTAAAAAGACGAGGCAGGCTAAGGCCAGCTTGCCTACGTGTGTTGTTGTAATATTGTATTTGTAGTCCATACGATAAAAAGTTTAAAATTCTATTTTCATAAATGTATATCTTCCTTTTTGTCTTATTTATGATCCTTTTTGAGTTGTTCTTCTGATTTAGAAAACAGAAGATTTGCCGTTTGGCGAAGAGTTTTCTGGCACCTGTATATCGGATGGGATCCGAAGCTGGATGATATGTACCCAAGCAACAGGAGATTTAGAATACAAAGGTCTTATCCTTCGATTTGAGGCTGATTTTCAATGAATGTGTGAATTTTATGTAGGGATTTTTCAACTTTGGAATTATAAATCAGGAAGCAAGTGGTGTCCTAAAAGGTCATTTTTGTTTTCTTAAATGGCCTAAGAGGCGCTCGTTTCACTTGGCATTACTTTAAACCTGATTTATTAAAATGCGGATTACTAGAATTGGAATGTTAGTTTTTCTTGCTTGTATGGGCTGTGCCAAAACGCAGACTACTCAGCAGGAAAGGCCGAATGTGATTTTAATCTTGGCAGATGACATGGGCTATTCAGATTTGGGTAGCTACGGTTCAGAAATCAAAACTCCAGCCTTAGACCAATTGGCTAACAATGGTTTACGGATGACGCAGTTTTACAATGCGTCAAGATGTTGCCCGACCAGAGCTTCTCTACTCACAGGATTATATCCGCACCAAGCCAATATGGGGTTTATGCAAGAGGACTGTAAGGTACCAGGATATGGTGGCGTGATTACTAACAGTGCAGTGACCATTGCTCAGGCATTGAAAACCAATGGATACAATACAGCCATGTCTGGAAAATGGCATGTAGGTAATGACGAGGCCTACTGGCCAACTCAAAAAGGATTTGATAAGTTTTATGGCTTTCCTCATCATGGAGGTGCTTACTTTTTTCCATTCCCAGGAGATCAGGTTTTGATGTATGGCGACAGCGTGATCGAAAACCCAGGGTCTGACTACTACTCTACTGAAGCAATCAACGAATTTGGTGCTGAATTCGTGACCGACTTAGCCAAAGAAGAAGAGCCGTTTTTTCTTTACTTGGCTCATGTAGCACCACATTTTCCATTGCAGGCCAGAGACGAAGATATCGCCAAGTATAGAGGTACTTATAAAAAAGGATTCGAGGCGGTACGTCAGGCAAGGTTTGAGAAGATGAAAGCACAAGGAATTATTCCAGAGGATTATCCTATCTCTCAACCAGATGAAAAAGTGCCTGATTGGGATGAACTGTCTGAAGAAGAAAAGGATGATTATGATTTGAGGATGTCGATATACGCAGCGCAGATAGAAACAATGGATAGAGGGATTGGGGATCTGGTGAAGCAGCTTGAAACTATTGGCGAACTAGACAATACGGTCATTATTTTCCTGTCCGACAACGGTGGTACGAGAGAGGATTATTCGTGGGGCGACAGTACGATTCAGCTAGGAAAACAGGGTTCTTTTGGTTGCTACAAGTTGCCTTGGGCTAATGTGTCCAACACTCCTTATCGAATGTTTAAACATTGGGGAAATGAAGGGGGAATTCGAACACCATTTATTGTTCATTATCCCAATTTGATTAAGGAGCCTAGAATCGATAATCAACCAGCACATATTATCGATGTGATGACTACTATCCTTGAATTGACAGCCTCGAAATATCCTACCACATATAATGGGAATCAAATTCAAGCACTCGAAGGAAAATCATTATTACCGATCTTCAGCAAGAAAACTAGAGACGCACACGAAGGACTTTTCTGGGAGCATGAAGGGAATAAAGCCGCTCGAATAGGCGATTGGAAATGGGTGAGTGCCTATCCTGCTTATGTAGAAGAACTCTATGACTTGTCTACAGACCCTACAGAAAGTAAAAACTTGGCGGAAGCCAACCCCCATCAGCTAGCAGAGATGAAAACCAAATGGAAATTATGGGCAGACCGTGTGGGGGTGTTGCCGTGGGATTCAGTTTTGCGAGCCGAACCAAAACAGGCTCGATTACAAATCTATTATTAAGAAAAACTATCATAAAAACTAGAATAAAGAGTCAACAAAATGTCTAAAGTAACAACTTCATTTAAGTACGTCGATTATCTATGGGACGATGCCAAAGCCGCCGCCTTGGCTGGTGATGAGATTGCCTTATTTATCTATCGTTCAAACATCTTAGGAGCAGATTTGCGAATTACCAATTATGGTGGGGGTAATACGAGCGTCAAATTGAATCTCCCAGATCCATTGACCAAAGAAGAAACAGAAATTATGTATGTGAAAGGGTCTGGTGGAGATATCGGAACCTTGACCAAAGGTGGGTGTGCCGGCCTCTATGTGGATAAGCTTAGAGCTTTAAAAAACGTATATCGTGGTATCGAGCACGAAGATGAGATGGTAGGTCTATTCAATCACTGTATTTATGATTTGGATTCAAAAGCACCATCGATCGACACGCCATTACACGCCTTATTGCCTTATAAGCATATCGATCATTTGCATCCAGATGCAGCGATTGCCATTGCCGCATCAAAGGATGGCGAGGCGATCATGAAAGAAATATATGGGGATGACTTCGCTTGGATTCCTTGGCAAAAGCCTGGTTTTGATTTGTCTCTTCAGTTAGAAGAAGCCATTACCAAAAATCCTAACATGAAAGGGTTGTATCTCGGAGGACACGGGTTGTTTACTTGGGGCGATACTTCATATGAGTGCTATATCAACTCGCTAGAGTCGATCGAAAAAGCTTCTGCTTATTTGGAAGCTAACTATGGTAAAAAAGGTCCAGTATTCGGCGGCCAAAAAGTCGAGTCTTTGGCCGCTGATGCTCGACAGGCTCAAGCTTCTGCTATTGCTCCAATCTTAAGAGGACTTTGTTCTTCTAACCAGAGAATGGTAGGGCATTTCAGCGACGACGATAGAGTGTTGGAATTTGCCAATAGCAACGATTTAGAGCGATTGGCTCAATTGGGTACTAGCTGCCCAGATCACTTCCTCAGAACCAAAATCTGTCCCCTAGTATTGGAGCTGCCCAAAGATGCCGATGTATCCGATGCTGCTACAATAGTAGAAAAGATCAAAGGACAATGGGAAGCCTATAGAGCGTACTACAACAAGTACTACGAAGATTGTAAAAGAGACAATTCTCCGGCGATCAGAGACAACAATCCTGTAGTTATCATTTGGCCAGGTGTAGGTATGTTCTCGTTTGCAAAGAACAAACAGACCGCTAGAGTAGCAAACGAATTTTACATCAATGCGATCAATGTCATGAAAGGTGCTGAGGCAGTTTCAGAATACGTGGCTTTGCCTTTGCAAGAAGCATTCGATATAGAGTACTGGTTGTTAGAAGAAGCGAAGTTGCAGCGTATGCCTAAGGAGCAATCTTTGTCACGCAAGGTGGCTTTGATCTCTGGCTCAGGCGGAGGTATAGGCTTAGAAATCGCTAAAAAGTTCGTGGAGAATGGTGCTTGTGTCGTCATCACAGACATCGACGAAGAACGAGTAAAAGAAGCACATCAGTCATTCAAAAGAGATACTGCTACTTGGGCAGTTATGGATGTGACATCGATAGAATCGATCAAGGTAGCTTTCAAAAAGGCAGCTTTGGAATTCGGAGGGGTAGATATTATCGTGAACAATGCAGGTATCGCAACCTCTAAGTCCCTAGAAGCCACTACTGAGAAGGATTGGGATTTGTTGTACGATATCTTGGTGAAAGGAACATTTGCAGCTTCTCAAGCTGGTGTGGAGATCATCAGAGCACAAAACTTAGGTGGTGGAGATTTGGGTGGAGACATCGTGAATATAGTTTCGAAAAATGCGATTGTAGCAGGGCCTAACAACTTGGGTTATGGTTCGGCTAAGGCCGCTCAAGCACACATGACCAGACTATTGGCTGCGGAGCTCGGTGGAGACAAAATCAGAGTGAACACAGTGAACCCTGATGCGGTGATCAAAGGTAGTAACATCTGGGCAGGTGGATGGGCAGAAGGTAGAGCCAAAGCCTACGGTATCACAGTAGAAGAACTACCAGCTTTTTATGCCAAGCGTACCTTACTCAATGCGATCTTGGAAGGAGAGGATATGGCAAAAGCAGCCTTGACATTCGTAGATGGATCATTATCGAAGAGCACGGGCAACATTCTCAATGTAGATGGTGGCGTGGCAGCGGCTTTTGTTAGATAAATTTTAGTGATTGGAGGGTGTCTCTACTTACTCCTGATTTTCAAATCAAGTCATGAGCAGAAAAGGAATCAGTTATAATTGATTCAAATGAGCATGACAGCAACAACAACACAAGGGAATAATTAGGACACCCTCTTTTAAATACAGCAATGAGATTAGATAAAAACAGAATAGCGGAACTCAATAAGGCACATTTGCCACAGCATAAAGAAGATGCAGGGCGCCTCATAGAAAAATTATACAACAAAGGTATAGATGCGGATAGTGTCATTAATAAACTCATAAAATTTCAAATCGCTATTCCTAGTTGGGCGCTAGGTACAGGTGGTACTAGGTTTGGTCGATTTTCAGGGCCTGGCGAACCTACTTCGCTGGAGTCCAAAATAGAAGATGTAGGCTTGTTGCATGCATTGAATCAATCCAGTGGAGCCATCAGTTTGCATATTCCATGGGATGTGCCTTCTGACGTAGATGCCATTTGCTCTTTGGCTAAAGAAATGGATGTGAAATTCGATGCAGTAAACTCTAATACCTTTCAAGATCAGAAGGGACAGGCATTGTCTTACAAATATGGGTCATTGATGCATGTCAATAAAGAAGTGAGAGATCAGGCGATCGCTCATAACATTGAGGTGATCAATCATGGAACCAATCTAGGCGCTAAAGCACTTACCGTTTGGTTGGCAGATGGAACTTGTTTTCCTGGGCAGGCCAACTTTAGAAAATCATTTGAAAATACATTGGATTCACTCAAGCAAATTTATGCTGAATTGCCAGCCGATTGGAATCTATTGGTAGAATATAAACCATACGAGCCTAATTTCTACTCTATGGCTATTCCTGACTGGGGGACTTCTCATATGATGGCGCAAGAGCTAGGAGACAAAGCTTTGAGCTTGGTAGACCTTGGCCACCATTTACCCAATACCAATATCGAACAGATAGTGGCCATATTGATGATGAGAAGCAAACTTGGAGGATTTCACTTCAACGATAGCAAGTATGGAGACGACGACGTCACGTCTGGTTCACTCAAGCCTTACCAGTTGTTTTTGATTTTTAATGAACTGGTCGATGGGATGGATAACACGGACAACCCTGATTTGTCTTGGATGATAGATGCGAGTCACAACCTTAAAGATCCTATGGAAGATTTACTGCAGGCAGTAGAGGCTATTATGATTGCATATGCCCAAGCACTCATCGTGGATAGAAAAGCACTGGCAGATGCTCAAGAGGCTAATGATATTGCTAGGGCACAAGAAATATTACAAGACGCTTATCGCACAGATGTAAGAGTTATCGTAGCAGAGGCTCGTATCAAAGGAGGAGCGGCATGGAGTCCATTGGAAACCTACCGTCAACTGGATATCAGAAAGGCACTCGTAGATGAGCGAGGCAAGTACACTCTCGCGACTGGTTTATAAATGAAAACGAGGGTAACTGCGATATTCGACATTGGAAAGACGAACAAGAAATTTTTTCTTTTCGATGAAAATTACCGTGAAATACACAACAACTATATACGATTTGACGAACTCACAGATCAGGAAGGCTTTCAGATGGAAAGCTTGTCTGATCTGGTCAAATGGATAAAAAAATGCATCAATGACTTACTCCTAGAGGATCAATATGAGATTCTGGGAGTAAACTTTTCTACTTATGGGGCTTCTTTGGTTCACCTAGATCAAGATGGAAACCAAGTAGGAGATTTTTATAGTTATCTCAAGCCTTTTGATACGTACCTTCGAGCAGCTTTCTTGAAAGATTATGGAAGTGAAAAAGAATTATGTAAGACTACAGCAAGCCCTTTTTTGGGTATGCTAAACTCCGCACTTCAGCTGTATTACATCAAAAACAAAAAACCAGAGATTTTCAATAAGATTCAAAAAAGCTTACACTTCCCACAGTACCTGAGCTATATATTTACTCAGAAAATGACAGCTGATTATACCAGTATGGGTTGTCACACCATGTTTTGGGATTACGATAGCCACCAATACCATCAATGGTTGAAGGAGGAAGGGATGTCGGATTTTTTGGTGCCTGTACTGCCATCGGATAGTGTGTCGATGATAAACTACCGTGGTGCGCAATTTAAAGTAGGAACGGGTGTACATGATAGCTCTGCAGCTTTGTTGCCTTATATAAAAGGCATTGCCGATTCTTTTGTTTTGATTTCTACAGGAACCTGGAGCATTTGTATGAATTATTTCAATCAGGCTGAGTTGACTATAGACGAAATAGAGAAAGATTGCCTCAATTTTATGAGTACTGATGGTAAAAATGTACGGGCGGCAAGATTATTTTTAGGAAACGAACTCCGACAGCAAGCCATGAAAATGGGTGAGGCATTTGGGGTAGAATATCACATCTATAAATCCATCGCATACCATTCTAACTTTAAGTCGAAGCGTACCAACGCCAAGCAATTGCTGTTTGCATTGGGTGGATTAGGTGTAGAAAGGTTCGGCTATAGTTGTCCAGAATCTACCGACTATTCCTTATTCGAGAGCTTTGAAGAGGCTTATCACGAATTGCTTGATGAGCTCACAGATTTACAGGTCGAATCGCTCCAATTGGCCATAGGCCAGTCAAGCATTAGTCAGATTTATATCGATGGAGGCTTTGGAGCCAATGAGCTTTTTACACAGATGCTAGCCAATAAGCTGCAAGCGTTCGAATTATACTCCACCTCCTTTTCGCTTGGAAGTGCACTCGGCGCAGCCATGCTTGTCAATGATAATTATCTTCCAGATAACTTTATGAAAGAAAACTATAGTATCAAACGTCATTTGCCAACAGCAACGTTGGTTAATCAATAATCGATTTTTTTAAAATATTTCAGTTACACTCTTCAGCAGTCATGAAGCAAAAATTTAATACCAACTACCCTTCGATCGACGATTTGCGCAAGCGTGCACAGCAAAAGATACCTCGTTTTGCCTTCGAATATTTGGATGGTGGGTGCAATGAAGATGTGAATCTAGATAAAAACACCAGAGAAATCCGAGAGGTGGAATTGTTGCCTTATTACTTGAGCAAACACACGAAATCAGAAATGAAAACGGAGTTGTTTGGACATACCTACGATGCACCATTTGGTATTGCACCAGTAGGGTTGCAAGGCTTGATGTGGCCCAATGCACCAGAGATCTTGGCGAAGGCAGCTTTCAAGCACAACATTCCTTTTGTCCTTAGCACCGTGTCTACGAGCAGTATCGAGCGCATCGCAGAGATTACAGAGGGTCGCAACTGGTTTCAACTTTATCACCCAGCCGAAAACAGCCTGAGAGATGATATACTAGATAGAGCCGAGGCAGCTGGCAATGATGTATTGGTACTGCTATGCGATGTGCCTACTTTTGGTATCCGCCCGCGAGACATCCGAAATGGATTGGCTATGCCTCCCAAAATGTCTGTAAAAAACATGATTCAAATCATGGGTCGACCTGAGTGGGCACTTAAGACCCTTTATCATGGTCAGCCGAGTTTTGAGACTTTAAAACCCTACATGCCTAAAGGACTGGATTTGAAACAATTGGGTTTATTTATGAACCAAACGTTTAATGGTAGGCTCAATGAGGAGAAAATAGCACCTATTCGTGATCGCTGGAAAGGGAAAATTGTACTCAAAGGAGTGGCTAGCGAAGCCGACACAGAAAAGGCCATCAAGCTGGGGTTGGATGGCATCATAGTATCCAATCACGGGGGGCGTCAGCTTGATGCTGGTCAGTCCACTATTACACCGCTAAAAAGCATCGTTGAGAAGTACAAAGGACAGATTAAAATCATGATGGACAGTGGTTTGCGCTCTGGTCCAGATGTGGCACGTACCCTGGCAGCAGGAGCAGAATTTACTTTTATGGGCAGGTCGTTTATGTACGGCGTAGCTGCGCTGGGTACTCAAGGTGGCGATCACACGATCGGCTTGATCAAGACCGAGTTGCAGCAAGTGATGGAGCAGGTTTGCTGTGAAGAGACCAAGGATTTCCCAAATCACTTAATCAAATAATTTCATTTGGCCTGCAGCTATGTGCAAACCAAATGAAATTCATGTATCAACTGCTACCCCAAGCGATAAGAATAGTAGAAGCAGCCAAAATCAATAAGCCAAAAATCAGCGTCTGTACGGTAGAGCTTTTCACACCTTTCCATTCTTTGAAATATAGTCCCCAAAGATTGCCGAAAAGGATGATGAATGACATGTGAACGGTCCAGCTGGCGAAGTGAAAACGTTCTTCTAAAAACGATGAACCCATACCATAAAACATAAACTGCAGATACCAGATAGATCCACCCAGCGAAGCCAGAAGGTAGTTTTTTCTCTGCTGCCCGTCATTTTTAAGGTAATCTCCTGCCGTCTTCTTTTTGTAATTGTTGTACACACATAGGATAAAGTTGCTCGAAAGCCCGCCTAGTAGGAGGACTGTGAGTACAGCATTGTTTTGCCAAAGCGTAGGCGTGCCTTGCGCCATGGCGGCATCGGCGATGGGTTTGCCAGCTGCGAGACCGTAAGCGAAGCACGCACCGATAGGTCCTGACAGAAATGTGATGAGGATGCCTTTTCCAGTATTAAATTTCTCGCTGGATGAGTCGTCCTGCTGGCGAGCCAGGTCTCGCTGGTGTCCGGCATAGCCTGCCAGTGCAATACCAATCAGACAAACCATTACGCCACCGAAGGTAATCTGTCCAGCAGTAGTGTGTAGCAGCTCACCAAATTGGCCCGAAACCAGGGGAGGAATGAGCGTCCCAAACGCAGCACCACTTCCTAGAGATACCGTCATACCCAGCGAAACACCCAGATACCGCATGGTCAGGTTGAAAATAGGGCCGCCGGCACCCCATACAAATCCGAAGAAAAATGTCCAGCCAATGGCTGATGAGGGTGAGGATAATAAGGTGTGCATCAAATCTGTGACCGTAATACTCGCCATGAGCCACGGCACAATCAGCCAAGCGAAAAAGCCCATGACTAGCCAGCTACTTTCCCAAGCCCAGGTTTCTATCTTTTTTATAGGAGTGTAGAAGCTCCCTGCGCACAAGCCACCTACGGCGTGCAAGCATATGCCAATGATCGCTCCCATGATTTAAGCTTTGACTAGTGAATACAATAATGGGTTTTGAACCTCATCATTTAGCAAATCTCCAGGTCTTAGCTTGGCGAACTGTTCGTCTGTCAGTACATTTTTATTGCCGTTGAATACGGCTCCGTCAGGCATAAAGGCGCAAGTCATGGCTCGTCTGGCATACGGGGTGAGGTTGGCATTGGCGCCATGTATCGTTAGGCCGTTGTGAAAAGAGCAGCTGCCGGCTTTCATTGGTGCGGGGACTGCCTCCAGTGTTTTGAGATGTGGGTATTTTACAAAAATCTCGTCCATATCTGCCGAAAACCCTGCGGGCTCGTAGTTGGTCATTCGATGCGATCCTTTAAGGAAATGAAGGCAGCCATTGTGCGGTGTGGCATCGTCGAGCGCCACCCATATGGTGATGGCTTCCGGATGATGGAACGACCAATAAGGATTGTCCGTGTGCAAGGTGCTGGGGTTGCCCAGGGTTGTTTGATCAGCGCCTGGTCATGCCATATTCTGATGCCATCCACCTGAGCCAGTTCACAAGCCATACGGCCGATGCGCTCGTCTACCATGAGCTCCTTCATTTTCGGATGGTCTTGCCAGAGATTGATCAGCTGATCAAAGACCTTGTTTACGAATGTGCGATCTGCTCCTTCTTCTACTTCTTTGCGATCGGGCAGCGCTTGCCCGTTGCGATTTTGTGCGGCCTCATCTACGGCCTCGCGCCATCGAGCGAGCTCTTCGGTGTTTAAGAAATCTTCGATTACGATAAAGCCATCAGATTGATAGCTGTCGATTTGTTGTTTTGTTAGTTGTGTGTTCATTTTTATTGAAACCAATGATTAAGTTTTTGTTTGAGATATAGGGCATCCTGCCAGCGATCTGCCAGGTCGTCTATGGGAGATCCTGCCTGCCAAACTCCAGGGTCATAGCCTATTTTATGGCTCAGCAATTCGATGACGATAGGGATGATTGGCGCTTCTGATTGAGTAAGTGTTTCTTGCCAGAGCGCTTGGTAATGTGCCCAGGTTTGTGCTGAAATTTGATTCATCGGAGGCTGAATACAACCGTCGGAAGCTACCCGGCCGTGCAGCATATGGGTACGCTTGAATATTGGACTTAAATAGCTGATTTTTTGATCAAAATACTGGCCGAGTAGGAGACCGTTGTACCAATGACTAAAATCTCCAGTCCATTGGATATAGGGGTGTCTTTTTGCTAATGCTATGCAAGATCTGATGTCTTGTGTACAAGTGCCGCGATGTGTTTCTAGATATATAGCGGTGTGGTGAAGTTCGGTAAACTCATAAATCATCTCTATCCATCGATCTATTTCATTTTCGGGCTCTAGGCCGTGTCCGAGGTGTACCGAAATGGAAGCTACGCCCAAGTCGACAGACTTGCGGAGTGCATCTAGACCCGCTGCCGGATGCAAAAAAGATACGCCGCTGGCGTATTGCAGTCCTAGAGTTTCAAACAGTCTGGTGTCGATTTCTTCATGAATGCCCGCTACTCCTTCAAATCCTTGCTCCTTTATGTACATCAATCGCTGCTCCCAGGGCAGAAGGGCCAGATTACAAGATTTTTTAAGATCTTTCAAATTGCCCAAACTGATCCAATAACTGAGTGATGTGCGCTTGTTCAATGATGTAGGATTGTATAATATGATTTATAATTGATATTTCAATTACAATTATATATCCTTATTCAGATTGTATTATTGTATAATTTGTATCTAGTATTATACAAAATGATCTATGGATATTTTAATAAGAAATTTCCCTGAAACACCTAATTCCAAGAAGTGGGGACTGTCAGTTTTTAGCTTTGGTGAATTGACTGTTCCGCCGATGGAACATTATCCGCTCAGGTCCCATTTCAAAGACACCCATCATTTCTGGGCGCGCGGTCGTAGGTTAGATCACTTGTTTTTGGTGTATGTGAGCGCAGGGAGTGGAGAGGCGCAATTTGGGTCGGAGGAATTGATCACGATAGAAGCGGGTACAGTCATGGTATTGTACCCGGGTATCTGGCACCGCTATCGCCCCATGCCGAGGCAAGGTTGGACGGAGCATTGGCTGGGAGTGAAGGGTAGCTACGTGGACATGCTGCTGGCCAACTATAAGTTTTTCGGTGCTCGTCCATCTATCAAACTGGCTGATGACTCTAAATATCCCGAATTACTGGATCAGCTGAGAGCATTGCTTTTAGAAGAATCTATCGGCTACCAGGTGAAAGCATCTGGATTGCTCATTGCGCTGCTGGGAGAGGTATATCTCCAGGGCAATGAAGAGGGCAGCCATGGTTCTAGGATGGAAGAAATTATCAAAATGGCCAGAGTCAAAATTCAAGAGCTGGCCCCTCATGATCCATTGGACGTGAGCCAGTTGGCTCAATCTTTGGAAGTAAGCTACTCTTGGTTTAGAAAAATGTTTAAACAATACACGGGCTATGCACCGGCCCAATATCGCATTCATATCAATATTAGGCGAG
Source organism: Reichenbachiella carrageenanivorans (assembly GCF_025639805.1). Lineage (NCBI taxonomy): Bacteria > Pseudomonadati > Bacteroidota > Cytophagia > Cytophagales > Reichenbachiellaceae > Reichenbachiella > Reichenbachiella carrageenanivorans. The sequence continues at coordinate 1,959,373 of NZ_CP106735.1, forward strand.
CTT